>NZ_CP043930.1:3122777-3423055 GCF_009720525.1 Gimesia benthica | reverse complement strand
TTCAACATGCCTGCATCGTCCGTATCCCGCCGTCAGTTTCTCGGAGCCGCACTCGCTACTGGACTGGGGTCAGCTGCGACTGGAAAGCTGGCCGCAGGTCAGAAGCCAGCGGTAAACGATCCGCGGGCCACCGATGGCGATCAACGGTTTGAACCGAACTGGGACGAGCGACTGTCGATCTCTGTGGGAACCGACAAAGGGGACATCGTAGGCAGCAGCGATAAAGCATTGCAGGCCGCCATCGACTATATCGCCGGCAAAGGAGGTGGCACGGTTCAGATCCTGCCCGGTACGTTCACATTGCGTAATGCCCTGCATCTGCCTTCTCATATCCGCCTGCTGGGAAGTGGCCCCGAGACGATCATCACCAAAGGTCCTTCCGAAACGGTGGCGATTTCTGAAGACTCGGACTGGTATGATCAGGAGATCACACTGGAGAAGTCAGCCGGTTTCCAGGTAGGCGATGGTGTCGTGCTGGTGACAAAGAATCCGAGTACCGGCGGACAGGACGTTATAAGACGCACACTCGTGGCACGCTCGGGAAATCGTTTCAAGTTGAATGATGGGCTGCGGAAAAATGTCTGGCTTTCCGGGAAGCCGACGGTTGCTTCACTGTTCCCTTTGTTGACGAGTGAATATACCCGCGATGTTGTGATCGAAAATCTGACGCTGGACGGCAATCGGAAAAACAATACCAACCTCAACGGCAACTACGGGGGTTGCATCTTTCTGCAGGATTGCAATCGCTACACAGTCCGTAATGTCACCGCGCGCAACTACAACGGGGACGGCATCAGCTTCCAGATCTGTCACGATGTGAAAGTCGAAAACTGCCACAGTCATGATCACGAGGGACTGGGCGTGCACCCGGGCTCCGGTTCACAACGCCCCCTGATTCAGAAGAACCGCTTGGAGAACAATCATATTGGACTGTTCTGGTGCTGGGGTGTGAAGTACGGGTTGGCCGAAAAGAACCAACTGACGGGAAATGATATCGGCATCTCAATCGGTCACAACGATACCGACAATGTGATGCGTGAGAATATTGTCGCCGACAGCAAGCAGGTGGGAATTCTGTTCCGCAACGACGCCCGCGGCAAAAACTTCTGGGCGAACCGGAATACCGTGGTCAAAAATCAGATCCTCAACAGCGGTGCCGCGAACGGAGTGGCCATCGATATTACGGGCCGGACTTCAGATCTGGTCATCAAAGAAAATCTGATCAGCGAACAACGCCAGCCAATGCAGCGGACCGGGATTCGCATTGGTCCGGACGCAGGCAAGATTGAGCTGGCTGACAACAAGATTGAAGGCTTCATGAAGTCGATTGACGATCAACGTCAGGCGACCTGAGCACTCTGATCCCCGTTGGAATCAGAGTGCGCGACCCGTTGTTTACTTGTTGGCGGCGATTTCTTCCGACTTCATGACTTTGCCGATCTGCTTGACGGCCTGTCGCAGTCGCTGAGAATTCTCGACGATGGCCATCCGCAGGTAGCCTTCGCCGTCTTCACCGAATCCACGTCCGGGGCTGACAGCGACGCCTCCTTCGTCCAGCAGTTTCATGGCGAAGTCGATTGAGCCCATCTGTGCCCAGGGTTCTGGAATCTTGGCCCAGATGAACATACCGGCCTTGGGACGTTCAATTTCCCAACCCAGGCGTTCCAGGCCATCACAGAAGACATCCCGTCGCTGCTGGTACTCGGCGGCGATACTGTCGACGGCGGCTTCACAGTGCCGCATGGCGACGATGGCTGCAATCTGAACCGGCTGAAACAGGCCATAGTCGTAGTAGCCTTTAATGGTGGAAAGTGCCCGCACCATTTCCGAGTTGCCTGAGCAGAAGCCGATACGCCAGCCGGCCATGCTGAAGCCTTTACTCATGGTTGTGAATTCGACGCCGACGTCTGTGGCACCGGGAGTAGCGAGGAAGCTGGGAGCCTTATAACCGTCGAAGCAGATGTCGGCGTAGGCGAAGTCGCTGATCACCATGAACGAGTACTTGCGGGCCAGGCGAACCAGCTCGACATAGAAATCCTGTTCAATGACGGTCGCGCTCGGATTGTGGGGGAAGTTGACCACAACGACCTTGGGTTTGGGATACAGGTGTTCGCAAGTGTAAGCGATGTTCGAGAGGAACTGATCCGGCTCGCGGACGTCGAGTTCAATCACGTTGCCTGCAGCCAGCATCACGGCATAGACGTGGACCGGGAACGAGGGGGACGGCACGATGGCAGTGTCCCCGGGGCCCATCAGTGCCAGGCACATGTGGCTGAAGCCCTCTTTAGATCCGATACAGGTCACGACTTCGGAGTCGGGATCGAGTCGGACACCATATTTTTTCCAATAACGGGCCGTTACTTCTTTTCTCAGGTTGGCAATCCCGTTCGCAACTGAATAGCGGTGGTTCCGCGGATCAGCGAGTGCTTCGGACATTTTCTCAACGATCAGCGGATCCGGCGGGTCTGTGGGGTTCCCCATACCCAGATCGATGACATCGATTCCCGCCACCCGTTTCTGGTATTTCAGCTTGTTAATTTTTCCGAAAAGGTATGGGGGTAAACGCTTTACTCGTTCAGCAACCGGGATGGTAAAACCGTCATCTGAAGAGGGAACTTCGGATTCGCCACGCATAATGAAAACACTACCTGTAATACATGGAATATTTGTCTACTGTCATCCAGGGGGCGTCTGTTCCATTCGCTTCCACCGGAGGCGATGGCCCTGGCCTGACCTCTGCCATTTTACGCGATTGTCCTGAAAAATGCGCCTGCGGAATATGAGTAATTTTTCACAGAACGCAGCAGGACACGAAAAAACGCGTGTCAGTAAGGCAGGACTGACACGCGCCGGGGTGAACTGGTTCTCTTACAGGAGAATATTCAGGCCGAATCCACTCTTAGCGAGTCGGACGGTTCAGTCCCTGTGTGGGGCTGGGAATGGCCTGCTGTACCGGATTCTGTCCGAAGTTGGTCCCCGATGTCTGGGAAACACCACCGGTCACGGTGTTGGTGATGTAGTTGTCGACACGGGTTTCTTCTTTCAGCTTGGCGAAGACCCGGGCAACTGCTTCCTGAGTCTGTTCTTCGGTCAGCTGTTCGATCAGCTGGCTTTTGACTTCCTCGATGTTGGTAACGACCGGATCGGTGTGACCTTCACACATCAGGATGGCATACCGGCTGGGACCGATCTGAATGATTCCGGAGATTTCGCCTTCTTTCAGTTTGAAGGCTGCTTTCCAGAGACTTTCATTGTCAGAGTACTGTGGGATCGGCTGGATAGCACCACCCAGGGCACGGCTGTTAGGTTCGATGGAGAAATCGCGGGCTTTGCGTTCGAAGTCGGCGGGGTTCCGTTTCACGTCATCCCAGACTTTCTGTGCGCGGTGCAGGTTGTCCATCATGATCATGCGGGCTTTGACCCGGGGGCCGTAATCGCGAACGAAGGCTTTCTGGACTTCAGCCTGTGTCAGGTGAGTCTGCTGTCCAGCCAGTTTCCGCAGGGCCAGCATCGGCCAGATAACATTGCGACGATACTGACTGGGATTCATTTTCCGTTCTGCCTGCAGCATGTCGTACCAGGTTTTGGTATCCAGGTTGAAACGCTTGGCGATTTTTTCGACTTCAGCGTGGACTTCAGCCTGTTCAACAGTCACGCCGGCTTTTTGACAAGCCTGTTCGATGACGGCACGGTTAATTACGTTTTCCAGAACTTCCGGACCGTAAAGGGCGATACATTCGCGGGCCAGTTCATCTTCGGTGATAACCACACTGCCGACTTTCGCAACGGGCTGGCTGCGAACGGCGGGCTGGTTACCTGAGAGGCGTACTTTGCCAGCGGATTTGTCTTCTCCGGCAGAACCGGTTTTGGCGTTGAAGGTCTGAAAAAAGAGGACGCCAGCGAGAAGAACCAGTCCGGTACCGGCTGCGAAAAAGATGATTTTCCGTTTTGATTTAGTCTTGGTCTGGGTCGCATGCGGGTTTGGGGTTGGTTCGCCCATTGCTTAAAATCTCCATTTTTGTATCCGACGCGAGTGGATCATGTGATTGCCTGAGTTCACCCCCACCGGCTCTCCTGGCCGGGTTCCAGGATCCTTTGGGTCTGCGGATCGCGAGGAAACGTTTGCGGAGTCATCAATCACGTTGATACTGATTCGTCAGAAGATTTACGAAACTTCCTTGTCTCAAGCTCTACCATAAGAGCGCGGCGGAAATGTAAAACTTTCAACGAAACAGGTCAACAGCAATTTATTGGAGCGGAAAAGCAGGTGTTTTTTCGCCTTTTTCACCAGAAATATCGCTGTTTTTTGAGCCAAAAGTCATCGGTTTGCGTTTTTCTGCACAGGCACTGGTAGAGTCGATTCCAGTTGCATAATCAGGGCGAGAACAACATCGGGCAGGATTTTTGCTCTGTGAGGCGCCTGATTCGAGAATATTCAGTCGGTCAGCGATTTCTTTGATTGCGGGCCAAGTTGACAGAGGGGTACAATCAGTTGAGCGGCACATTCGTGGCCCGCGATTCTCATTGACCTTTCAACCGATCAGATAAAGTAAACAGCGAGAGAACAGACAGGGGAGATCAATATGGGATTCTGGATGGATAAATTACGGGGAGAGCTGGTCGATATCATCGAGTGGATCGATGATTCCAAGCATACCCTGACCTGGCGTTTTCCCCGGTATCAGAATGAAATCAAAAATGGAGCCGAGTTGATCGTACGACCGGGGCAGATGGCCCTGTTTGTCCATCGTGGACAGGTAGCCGATGTCTTCGAGCCTGGCCATTACCAGCTCACAACAGACAACCTGCCGATTCTGGCAACGCTGCAGGGCTGGAAACATGGTTTCAACAGCCCGTTTCGATCCGAAGTCTACTTCGTCAACACGACGCAGATCACAGACCTGAAGTGGGGAACTCCCAACCCGATCATGCTGCGTGATCCGGAATTCGGCCCCATCCGCCTGCGGGCATTCGGGAATTATTCGCTCAAGGCCAACGATCCCCGGATTCTGGTCAAGGAACTGGTGGGCACCGATTCCGAGTTTCATTCCAACGAAATCAATGAGCTCCTGCGGTCGATCATCATCAGTTCCTTCGCTGATCTCCTGGGAGAATCAAAATACGCGGCCCTGGATCTGGCTTCCAAATACACCGAAATTTCGCTCGAGTTGAAAAAGCTGGTCAACGAACGCATCGACGATGAATACGGGCTGGAAGTGCCCCAGATGATGATCGTGAATATCTCCCTGCCCGAAAGTGTCGAGAAGGCGCTCGATACGAGAACCAGCATGGGAGTCATCGGCGATATGAACCAGTTCCAGCAGTACCAGATGGGGCAGGCGATGCTCTCTGCGGCTGAGAACCCCGCCGGAGGCGGCGCTGCAGACGGTATGGGGCTGGGCATGGGCTTCGCGATGGCCAATCGGATGATGCAGCCCGGAGCAGCGGGCGTCCCCGGACCAATGTCGCCACCCCCTCCACCGCCGGCAGCCTGGCACATCGCTGCGAACGGGCAGTCGCAAGGTCCATTTGCGCTGGAAATCATTTCGGACGGTATCGCCAAGGGGCAGATTACCGCCAATACCCAGGTCTGGTCAGCCGGCATGTCGGGCTGGTTACCGGCGGGACAGGTTCCCCAGCTGGCGGCACTCTTCCAGGCAGCCACACCTCCTCCACCGCCGCCAGCCAGTTAGTAGAGAAGGTGCAGTCAGCAGGCCATGTATTGTAGATCCCACAGGCACGGGAATGATTCCGAGCCGCGAGACCGGAGGCGGATGTTCGCGTGAGAGTAGCACATATTATCACGCGAATGATCATCGGCGGTGCGCAGCAGAATACGCTTTACACAGTGGAAGATCAGTATCGGGATTATGGCGACGAGGTTTCGCTGATCACCGGACCGACTACCGGTCCGGAAGGCACACTGATCCCCCGGGCCGAGCAGGGGGGCTTTGACTTACAGATCATCCCGCATCTCCTGCGCAGCATCAGTCCGCTGAATGACTGGCGGGCTTATCGGGAAATGATCGCCGCTTTGCGTGACTATCAGCCGGACCTGGTTCATACTCACAGTTCGAAAGCGGGCATCCTGGGACGCGCTGCCGCCTGGCATCTTAAGCTGCCCTGCGTGCATACGATTCACGGTGCCGCCTTTCATTTCGGTCAGTCTCCTTTAAATTATCACGCTTACATTGCCGCAGAGAAGTGGGCGGCTCGCCGCTGCGATCGATTGATCAGCGTTTGTGATGCGATGACCGACCAGTATGTCGCCGCAGGCATTACGACCCCTGAACTATGCGATACCGTTTACAGTGGGATGGAAGTCGAACCGTTTCTCACACCCCTGCGTCCACCGGAAGAGGTCAGGCGGGAACTGGGAATTGAACCCGAGCATATTGTGATTGGCAAGGTCGCGCGGCTGTTTCATTTAAAGGGGCACAAGTACCTGATCGAAGCAGCCCGGCAGGTGGTTGATGCACAGCCGCAGGTTCGGTTTCTATTGGTCGGGGATGGAATCTTACGATCAGAATTCGAGCAGCGCATCGCCGAATTGGGGCTGACCGAGAACTTTATCTTCGCCGGTCTGGTTCCCCCGGAACGGGTCCCCGAACTGATCCATGCGATGGATATCGTGGTGCATACCAGTGTCTGGGAAGGACTGGCGCGGGTGCTGCCCCAGGGACTGATAGCCGGTAAGCCGGTGGTCTCTTATGACGTGGACGGGGCGCGGGAAGTCGTGATTCCGGAACAGACCGGTTACCTGTTGCCTGCAGAATCGATTGAGCCGCTGGCCCAGGCGTTAACGGAACTGGCTGCAGATCCTGAGAAACGTGCCCGCTTCGGACAGACGGGACGTGAGCGATTCACGGATCAGTTCCGTCACGAGACGATGACCCGCCGATTGCGTGAAATCTATCAGCGGGTCCTCGATGATCGTGAGCAAAAGAAGTAGTTGGCGACTACTTCTGAATCAGCACGTTGACACCCTTTTTATTGGACAGCACGATATCGGGCCGTCCGTCGCCGTTCAGGTCGGACATTGAGAACTGGGTGCCGACTCCCGTGTCATTTCCGGCTTCAATTTTGTGCGGAATGAACTGAGGAGCTTTGTTCTTTTCACGCTTGATCTCATACCAGTACATTACGACCGGCTCCTTACCACCCGGATCTTTGCCGTTGTGTGCGAAGAAGCGTTTCCCGGTCACCATGTCGTTCTGGCCATCACCGTTCATGTCGATGAAATGCATGGCGTGGGTCTGCGAATAGCTTTTGTCGATCAGGTGCGCCTTGAACTTGGGCGAGTCACCACCGTCCAGGTTTTCGAACCACCAGACGCCGAACGCATGGGCAGAGCTGCCGATGATGTCGTTGTCGCCATCCATGTCGAGGTCTTGCACGTACAGGTCAGCCATCTTTTCCGGAGCTTCTCCGGTCGCGGTGAGATTGAAGGGATGGAATTCCCAGAGGCCTTCGCCCAGAGTTTTCGGGGCTTCCCACCAGCCGTGGGGGATAAGCACATCCTGGCGACCATCGTTGTTGAAATCACCGACACCCAGACCGTGGTAGTATTTGAAAGTTCCGTTGACCATCGGGTCGCCGGGTTTGCTGATCGGAATGAAATCCCACTTCTTGGTCGCCTGGTCAGGGGAGGGAATCTCAATGTAGCCCATCTGTTTTTCGGGCTGTGAACCGAAGATGAGTTCAGGTTTTCCATCACCTGTGAGGTCGGCAAACTTGGGGGTTTCATTACAGATGCTGTGCCAGATCAGGTGTTCTTTCCAGTGACCGGGTTTGTTCTTCGGGTTTTCGTACCAGTAGAACTCCTTGCCGGGAAAGCTGACGTAGATGAAGTCGGTCCAGCCATCCTGGTTGATGTCATAGGCGAAGTTGCAAAAGCTGTCGCTGTAGCCGACGCCCGCTACGAATTTCCCGGGCTTGCGGACTTCATGCATTTTCCAGTCGGGGGCTTCATACCAGACATCACCGGCGATGACATCCATCTTACCGTCTTTGTTGACGTCAGCCGCGGCAGAGCCTTCCGAACGGAATGCCGCATCGAGTTCCTGACGCTGCCAGGTTTCCCCGGCTGACAGACCGGTCGTGCCCGTCAACATGACCAGCAGAGCGGCGACAGAAAAGTAATTCCAATGACGATAGACTGGCTGAAGCATGTGCATTATTGTTTTCCCGTTGTTAACTTGCGAACGCGATAAGTTTCACTGTCACCAATATAGACATTGCCTTGAGGGCCGACATAAACGCCGTGTGGACGCGCCATGCGGCAGTTGGCGGGATCTCCATCAGGACCATCTCCCCGTTTGCCGTCGCCGGCAGCGGTTTCAATTGTTCCATCTTTTTTACGAATGACGCGGATGGTGTGACTCTCTGTATCCGCCAGGTAGATGTCTCCATTGGGGGCGACAGAAATTCCTTTGGGACCGGAGAGCGTGGCTTTTTTCGCCGGTCCGCCGTGTCCCGTATATCCTTTTTTACCAGTGCCTGCAATGTGATGTAAAGTCCCATTGTCCAGATCGATGCGGTAAACCATATTCCCTTCCCGCAACGCGAGATACAGTGAACCTTTGCCTTTCCCGTCTGCAAAAAAGTCCAGTGCACGAGGACCATTCAGCGGTGTGCCTGAGACGGGTGCTCCATCGGGAGTCGGCTTGCGTGCTCCCGTTCCGGAGAACGTGGACACAATGCCTGTCTTCAGATCGACGCGGCGAATGCGATGATTGCCGATGTCGCAGATATACAGGTTGTCATCGTTATCCAGGGCGATCGAGTGGGGGCGGGAGAAAGTGGCTTTGGTGGCAGGGCCTCCATCGCCTGAGAAACCTTTTTCACCTGTGCCTGCGACGGTCGAGATGTTTCCGGTTTTTGCATCAACGCGGCGAACGATGTTGTTGACCATTTCCACAAAGTACATGTTGCCCGCTTTGTCAAAACGCACTTCATAGGGCTCATTCAGTTCAGCTTCCAGGGCGGGGCCGCCGTCTCCGCTGTAGCCTTTCTTGGTCGAGCCGGCGACCGTTGAGATCTTGCCTGTCTCTTCGTCGATGCGACGGATGACATGACCTTTGATTTCACAGACGTAGAGTGCTCCGTCCGGACCAAGCGTCAGTCCGTAAGGTTCTCCCACCTGTGCTTTGACTGCGGGGCCACCATCGCCCGAGTGTCCGAGCTTGCCGGTTCCGGCGATGGTTTTGATGGTCTGAGCAGACAGCGGTGCTGCGGCGATGCAGAACAGCACGAGCAGCGGAATGAGGTGCAATCGTTTCATGGTGTCGTTTCCTGGATGTTTAATTTGAAGCGCCCGGCAGGTCATCAAACGGACGCTCCGGGTCATCGTGTTTGAAAACAAGATACCGACCGGCATTGGGGTTCTGTTTTAACAACTCGGCTGGCGGGATCAGGGCCTGCTGCCGAGTCTGTTTATCCACGACCACAACTTTAGTGCCTTCAGGATGCTCTCCCTTTTTAAAGAACTGTTCCATCAGCATATTGTCCGGTTTCCCCGCCGGGTCCACAATGACCACGTACTCTGCAGAAGGTTGAGGCACAAAGGGACGCTCTTCTGCACAACCGGTGATGAGCAGGCAGAGTGCCAGCAGTGAAAACAGGCGACGCGGGATACGCATTACTGGACGCCTCCCATGTCTGCCTCCAGCTTATCTTTATTGGTAAACAGCACGTTACTGTCCATGGGACCGAACCAGCCGATCTGGAATTTTTTCGGATCGCCGCCGTAGGCAGAGGTACCGGTACCCGACATGACAGCTGAGGTCACGCGGCCATCGGCCCAGCCGATGTTGGCAACGGTTCCCGTATGTCGGAAATGAATTGAAGGATCGGGCCGCCAGGGAGCTTCTTCGAAAGTCGGGGTCCAGTTATCAATGAAGTACGGCGGTTCGATGAAACTGTATTCGATGATATGCAGATCCGGGAATCCCTGGGCCAGTGCAGAGTCGGCGAAGGCGACTGTGCGGGCTAGACTACCGATTTCCCGCATGTTGGTGGCGATCATATTGCAGGTGGGATAAGTATATTTCCAGGATGTTCCTCCCAGATAAGCCTGGTTATAACCATAACCTCCGGTGCCCCCTTCGAAGGCATTGGAAACGGTTCCGTGAGCAGCAAAGTTCCCGAAGGTGGGACATTTTTTGATTTCTGCATTCTGTTCAAGGAATGGAGCTAATGGTCCGAGATGTGCTTGGAATTTAGATGTGGCGTCTGTTGTTGTCCGTTCGCCGTGCCAGCGTTTTTTACCACCAAAGCCGACATGTTGATCGGGGGCTGCTCGGGGCCAGTAACCGCCGTTGGAATCTGCGTACATATGGCAGGCCAGCACGATCTGACGCAGATTGTTTTTACACTGGGCCATACGGGCCGCTTCGCGCGCCTGCTGGACAGCGGGCAGGAGCAGGGCCACCAGAACAGCGATGATGGCAATCACGACCAGGAGTTCAATCAGAGTAAAGCCGCGTTTGTGTACGTGCAGCGCAGATTGAGAAGTTTGCGGTGAGTAAGGTGAGCGGGATTGGGGAAACAGCATTCGTTCGGTTACTTTTTGGTTGGAGTGAAAGTGAGAATCGTTCAAAACATTCACCCACATTCTAACCGACACGGGCCGTAAAAGTCTTGTCTGTGGGCAGACTTCAGGCGCAGGAAACCGATTTTTTCGGGATTACGCAGAGCGAGGGGCGGGAATTATTCCGTTCCGGCGTCGGTCTGGTTCTGTTTCGCGATGATTTCGCGCTCTTTCTTGAGGCACATAAAGATGAAAGTACCCGAGATGGCGGCCTGAGCGATCAGGTAGACCAGAATGTCAGGCCCGTTCAGAACAATACAGGCTCCGAAGGCGATCACGAAAAGAGCGATTAATCGATGAAGCAGTGACATAGTCCAACCTTGCTTAAATTCGCAGAATGGAAACGCGTGGCTTTGGTTCTGGTTAAGTATAGTGCTGTATGATACATTGATCAATTCAGATTTGATAAGCAAAACATGGAACTTTGCTGAACGCAGTCGGGTTCGGAACGGGGATTACCCTATCGTTTGGGAGCAGGAGCACATGACCAGCGTCGCGGACATTCAGGATTATTTGATCAATCTGGCACCACCAGAACTGGGCGAAAGCTGGGATAACGTCGGATTGCTGACGGGCGATCCCACTTTCAAGGTCGAGAAAATCCTGACCTGTCTGACACTCACACCCGATGTCGCTGCCGAAGCGATTTCAACTGGAGCGAATCTGATTGTCAGCCACCACCCGATTCTGTTTCGTCCCGTGCAGCAGATCACCGCGGCGACTGTCGAGGGAAAAATGCTGCTCGATCTGATCCAGGCACGAATCTCGGTTTACAGCCCGCATACCTGCTACGACAGCGCAGAGCGGGGCATCAACTGGCAACTGGCCAGTCTGCTGGGGCTGGAACAGATCGGGATTCTGAGACCACAACCCGGCCCGGAACCAGCAGCAGAAGCGCAGGGAGCAGGGCGGTTTGGTGATTTGCCTGCCGAATTCTCGCTGGCCCAGCTCAATCAGTTGATCAAACAGGCTTTGAAGGTTGAGAATCTGCAGTTTGTCGGAGATCCCGAGATGCGGGTCAGCCGACTGGGAATTGCCTGTGGTGCGGCCGCCGAGTTCCTCAAAGATGCACACAAACATGAATGCCAGGCGCTGTTAACAGGAGAAGCCCGGTTTCATGCCTGCCTGGAGGCCCGTTCCCGTGGGATGGCTCTGATTCTGCCGGGGCATTACGCCACTGAACGTCCCGCGATGGAGCAGATGGCCGAACTCCTGCAGGCGCAGTTCGGGGATCTAAAAATCTGGGCCAGTGAAGTGGAATCGGATCCACTTGGCTGGGACTGCGACGGAGAGTCGGCCTGACAGAAGTACTTGATTTTGGTTGTTCCTGGTGGTGGTTTGTATATTCGGAGTGGGTTGCCATTGACCTGATCGGCAGATTTCGCCATTATCCCACCTCTCTCTGTCGTATAAATTCTCTTATTTGACACACTTGATGAACGGAAAACCGCTCGCGTGTGTCCTGATATCAGTAAAACTCGCTTACATAGACCCAAGTAATTTAATTTCAATGTCCAAAGAGAAAACCAACCGTTTTGAAGCAGAACGGATCAAAAAATTAGAGAAAATTCAATCCCTGGGACTCGATCCCTGGGGGCAGCGGTTTGACGGTCACATTCCGATTGCAGACGCTCGCGATCAGGCTCCCGCGGAATCGGGTGTCGATGGCGAAGACGTGCGGATCGCCGGGCGGATCATGCTGCGGCGCAAAGCCGGTAAACTGCGGTTTTACGATATCAAAGACTGGACTGGAAAAATTCAGCTGCTGTTCTCGCGGGGTGACCTGAGCGAAGAACAGTGGGAGCTGATGGGCCAGCTCGACCTGGGCGACCTGATCGGCGTCGATGGCTGTCTGCGTCGGACCGAGACCGGAGAAATCTCCGTGTTCGTTAAAGAGCTGACGGTGCTCTGTAAATCGCTGGCGCAGCCTCCGGAAAAACATCACAGTGTCAAAGACGTTGAACTGCTGCTGAGACAGCGTTCGCTCGATCTGATCTATACCGAAGGCGTGCTGGAAAAGATGCTGAAGCGGAGTCAGATCATCGATTCCGTCCGTCAGACACTTCGCAGTCATAAGTTTCATGAAGTGGAAACACCGGTGCTGCACGCAGTTGCCGGTGGTGCAGCGGCACGGCCCTTCATTACACATCATAATACGCTGGACATCGAGCTTTACATGCGGATCGCCCTCGAGCTGCATCTCAAGCGACTGATGGTCGGTGGCGTAGAACGTGTGTATGAAATCGGGCGGGTGTTCCGCAATGAAGGGATTGACGCCACTCATAATCCCGAATTCACCATGATCGAAATTTACCAGGCCTACGGTAACTATGAAACGATGATGGATCTGACCGAGGCCATCGTCACCGACGCCGTCAAAACGATCAGCGATACCATGGTACTGCCCTGGGGCGAAGACAAGACCATCGACTTCAGTGGTCCCTGGGAACGGAAAAAATACCACGACCTGGTTCGCGAGCATGCAGGCTGTGATCCCCACGATCCGGCTGCTGTAGCAGCGGTTGCGAAGCAGCATGGCATTGATACAGAGAACGTGCACCCGGATGTGGTGCTCAATGAAGTGTTTGAAGCAACCTGCGAAGAACATCTGACCGGTCCGGTTTTCGTGATCGACTACCCGGCTTCCATTTGTCCGCTGACCAAGCGGCAGAAGGACAACCCGGAGATCGCAGAGCGGTTTGAGCTGTTTGTCCACGGTATGGAACTGGCCAACGCTTATACCGAGCTCAACGATCCCCTGCTGCAGGAAGAACTGTTTAAGACACAGCTGTCGGGACTTTCCGAAGAAGACTCGATGGCGAAAATGGATACAGATTTTATTAAGGCGTTGAAAGTCGGTATGCCGCCGGCCGGAGGATTGGGAATAGGCATTGATCGCCTCGTTATGCTGTTGACCAACAGTCACAGCATTCGCGATGTGATCTACTTCCCGCTGCTCCGACCCGAAGGACAGCCGGCACCGAAAGAGTAAACCAGGGATGTGACCGGCACCAGCGGATTGAGTGCCGGCGAGAACCAGCCAAAGGATTGGCCCGATGTATAAATCATTACTTTGCCTGCGATATTTGAAAACGCGCTACATTGCGCTGGCCAGCATCATCAGTATGACGCTTGGTGTCGCGACGATGATTGTCGTCAACAGCGTCATGGATGGTTTCAGCACCGACATGCGAACCCGCTTACGGGGGATCCTGGCGGATGTCATCGTGGAAACCAACTCGCTTGATGGCGAAGAGAACACGCAGGAGCTTAAAGACCGCATTCAACGCGCGGTGGGTAACGACATCGAAGGCATGACAGCCACGGTGGAAATTTACGCTATGCTCAGCGTGCAGTACGGTTCCCAGTGGCAGAGTAAGCCGGTCACCCTGATCGGCATCGACCCGGCGACGAAAGCCACGGTCGGTCCGCTGGCCAAATACCTGATGCATACCAAAGAGGGGACGGTACCTGACTGGAATCTGTCTCCCGAGGCGATGGCCTACCGTAAAGAGTGGACCACCCGGGCCCAGTGGATGGTCGATCGCTGGAATCACAATCCCCCACCACTGGAAGAAGCAGATGAGGGCAACGAGCAGGTCTCCTTCGAGGAGTCCGTCCCCCTCGAGCCGGAGCCGGAACCGAAGTTTGCCCAGGATTCCGGAGAGTCCCCCTTCGATGCGGCTGCTGAGCCAAAGGGCAGTGCACCCCAGTTTGCGGAGCAGCAGGGGAAAGCCATCAATCCTTTCAGCCAGTTCGATAAAAAAGAAGATCGGGATCCGAGCGAACCTTTGAAGGCCCGCGTTTATATTGGTTACGGTCTGGTGAGTTTCCCTTACGAAGATCCAGAGACCGGCGAAACGAAAATGTTTCAGATCGTCAAGCCGGGTGATGATATCAAAATCAGTACCGTCACTGCCGGACATCCACCTGAGCCAACACACTTTAATGCGACCGTGGTCGACCTGTTTAAGAGTGACATGAGCGAGCACGACAGCAGTCTGGTGTTCTGTAACCTGGAATACCTGCAGGAAGCTCGCGGGATGATTTCTCCTGAGAGCGGCGAACGGTCGATTACATCGATTCAGATCAAGCTGAAAAACCAGGACGATGCGGCGATGGTCGTCAGCAAGCTGGAAGAAGCCCTGCCTGCCAGTCAGTTCAGGATACGCACCTGGGAAGACAAGCAGGGACCACTGCTGGCCGCTGTAGAAGTGGAATCGGCGATTCTGAATGTGCTGCTGTTCCTGATTATTGCCGTTGCCGGTTTCGGCATCCTGGCGATCTTCTTCATGATCACGATTGAGAAGACTCGGGATATCGGCATTCTCAAAGCGCTGGGTGCCAGCTCGAACGGTATCATGTCAATCTTTCTGTCTTACGGCCTGGCGTTAGGTCTGGTGGGCAGTGGTGTCGGTGTGATCGTGGGGCTGCTGTTTGTGGAATATATCAATGAGATAGAAGGGTTTATCACGTGGCTCACCGGGAGAAAGGTCTTCGATCAGCGGATCTATTACTTCCCGGAAATTTCGACGCACGTCGAGCCGATGATGGTCTTCTGGGTGGCGATCGGGGCGATGGTAATCGCGGTTCTGGCAAGTATCCTGCCGGCCCGCAAAGCGGCCCGCTTCCATCCGGTCGAGTCGTTGCGTTACGAATAGCCGATGGTTTACTTCCCCTTTAGCCCGCGACAGGTTCTGAACCAGAGTTACTAATCCGTTTTAATCGAGTATGAACTCATGACCGAGACGATTTCCATGCCTCATCCACAGTTATCAGCAATCGCCATCGAAAAAGCATACCGGAAAGACAAGCATAAAGTGCCTGTGTTGCGGGGCATCGATGTCGACGTGCAGAAGGCCGAGTTCCTGTCGATCGTGGGGCAGTCCGGTTCCGGTAAAAGTACCCTGATGCATCTGTTCGGTCTGCTTGATTCCCCGGATATCGGGGAAATTCACCTCGAAGGTCAGCGGATTGACGATCTGCCCGATCACGCCCGCGACCAGATCCGTAACCGCGTTTTCGGCTTCATTTTCCAGTTTTATCATCTGCTGCCCGAGCTCAATCTGCTGGAAAATGTGCTCTCGCCGCTGATGATCCGCTATTCCACCTGGGAATACTGGAAGCAGAAAAAACAGTTCAAACAGGATGCGCTGGAGATCATCGAAAAGGTCGGTCTCTCGCACCGGATCAAGCACCGTCCCTCGGAAATGTCGGGCGGGGAAATGCAGCGGGCTGCGATTGCCCGGGCCCTGATTGCCAAGCCCCAGATCCTGCTGGCCGATGAACCGACGGGAAATCTGGACAGCAGCACCGGCAAAGAAATTATGGACCTGCTCACCAGCTTGAATGAGCAGGATCAGCTCACTATTATCATGGTTACGCACGACAACGCGATCGCCGCTCAGGCGCATCGAACAGTTCGTCTGACGGAAGGCCAGATCGAGGTCCTGGGCAAATCTCATCCCACCTCGGCATCAGCCTAGATACAAACGGTCAGTATCTGCTGTTCGGGTTGAACCGCTGTCGCCTGCGTAGTGTCTATGGCATACGCACAGCGTATGATGCTTCTGTCTGAAATGGATTTCGCCAATTCCCCACACAGGATGGAAAGTCCGCCAAAACCTGCCAGCTGCGTTCTGGCCCAGTTTGAGAATGGTACCTGAGTCACATGTCGCTCCAAGTTTATATTGACGGAAAACTGCTTCCCAAGGAAGAGGCGAAAATCAGTGTCTTCGATCATGGTCTGCTCTACGGCGACGGTGTCTTTGAGGGGATTCGGGTTTACGGTAAAAAAGTCTTCCTGATGCAGGAGCACATCGACCGTCTCTATGAGAGCGCACTGGCGATCCGCCTGGAGATTCCGCTCTCCAAGGAAGAGATGATCAAAGCCGTCAATGAGACTGTGGCCGCCAACGGCATTGAAGATGGTTACGTGCGTCTGGTAATCACACGCGGCGCGGGTTCTCTAGGTCTCGACATACGCCGTACCAGCAACCCGCAGGTGATTATCATCGCCGACAATATTTCCCTGTACGATCCGCAGCTGTATGTCGACGGTTTGAAGATCATCACCGCAGCGACGATCCGCAACCATCCGGCAGCGCTTTCCTCACGCGTGAAGTCGCTGAACTACCTGAATAATATCCTCGCCAAGATTGAAGGGACTGACGCCGGCTGCATCGAAGCTTTGATGCTCAATCACAAAGGGGAAGTGGCGGAGTGTACCGGCGATAATATTTTCATCATCAAGAACGGCGTGCTCAAAACGCCGCCCGTGGATGCCGGCATTCTGGAAGGGATCACCCGCAACGCGGTAATCAAACTCGCCGAGGAATCGGGAATCAAGGTCGAGCAGTCCCCCTTCACGCGGCATGACATTTTTGTCGCAGACGAATGCTTCCTGACCGGTTCTGCAGCGGAAGTCATCCCGGTGGTGGCGCTGGACGGCCGCGAGATCGGGACAGGCAAGCCAGGACCGATCACCAAAGATCTGAATGAAAAGTTCAAACAGCTGACACGCTCCTGAACTGGAGAAGGTTCTTGCAGACGGTAACGGGTCTGGTAGGATAAGAAAATACCACTCTCTACGGTCGGATTGCCGGGGAGTGGTGTTTCATCTAAGAAGCGACTTTTCTACCCGTCTGTCCTGTCAGGAACCGATCTGATGCGAAAATGCTGCCAGACCGTTGTCGGCCTGTTGTGTGTCTCTCTGTTGTTCTGGTCCCTCAGCAGCGTGCAGGGAGAGCCAGAGAAATCCGCGTCCACAGCCGGGGTGAAAAAATCCGCATCCCTCCCACCGGAGATCAAGCAGGCTCTGTCTGAGTTCAACTCGTTGATTGGTGGCTGGCGGGGTGTGGGAATGATCAAACGCAATTCCCGGAAAGGGGCCTGGTCAGAGAAGGCGGAATGGGTCTGGAAATTTGACCCGAAGCAGTCAGGCATCGCATATGAAGTTGAGGATGGCAAATTTCTGAAGTCGGCCCTGTTGTCGTACGATCCAGAACAGAAGACCTATCAACTGGCGACCATCCTCCCCGACGGTACGAAACGCGATTATACAGGCGCGCTGCAGAAGGACACACTGGTACTTGAATCCCAGCCAGATGCAGAGGGGGCCGTCTATCGGATCTCGATCCGCAAGCTGAATGAAAAACGGACTCTGGTTCTGTTTGAACAGCGGAACCAGGGGCAGTCATTCTATTATCGACTGGCGGAAGTCGGATATACCCGGGCCGGTACGCGACTGGCAGCTTCGGGGAGCGGTGGTCCGGAGTGCATCGTCACCGGTGGTGCCGGCACGATTGCGGTCAGCCACAAAGGCAAGACCTACTATGTCTGCTGCAGTGGCTGTAAGCAGGCGTTTGAGGACGATCCCGAGACCTTTATCGCAGAAGCGAAGCAGAAAGCGGAAGAACGCCGGAAGCAGTCGCAGTCTCGCTGATTAGAAGTTTTCCAGCGATGAGCCCAGTTCGGTGGGGGCAGAATCTTCAGCTGGTTCTTCGAGGACGACCTCGTTTTCTTCCAGATCCGTACGGGGCAGGGGAATACGTTCACCCTGTTCCGCTGATTTGGACATCGGGTTCAGCCATTTCGGGAGCCGGGAGAAGCGAGAGGGCTCTTCCGATTTGGTCTGCAGAATGGCAGGTTCCAGTTCCACAGGCTGGTCCTGAGAGACAGTCTGGATTTTCGCTGGATGTTTGTCTTTCTGGGTGTAAAACTCCAGTCCAAAGAATGGAGATCGCCCGTTGCTGTCCATCTGGAAAACCTTGTTTCCCAGACCCTGGCAGCCCGTCTGTGTACTCATGAGGAGTCCACTGATACAGAGAACTCCCAGTAATCGCAGCCCATTCATTGCTTGACTTATTCCATCCTTGTCCAAGTCAATTCTGATTTTATCTGACTCCGGAGATTACGCTCAGCGCAATACCAGCCTGTATCGTCATCGGCTGTCGGAGGCCTTCAGATTTGATATTTTCCCCAGATCGATGTTTTCCGGGAGAAAATAGTTCCTGCGAAGTCATCCAGACTCAGCAGTTTACAGATTTATTCCTGATCGGCTTCTTTTGCCAGTCGACTTTCGATTTCCTCAGCCGTTTCTACGGGAGGTTCGCTCTGTTTGGGCACATCACGAAAGCCGAGCGTGCTGGTGATCGGGCCATCCGAGCCCATCTGACAGCCTGTCCAGGTCAGGCCGCTCAACAGCAGGCAACATGTTGTCAGGTGTAATTGTCTACGCATTGGGATTCCTTTCCCAGTCAATTAGAAACAATAACCCCAGGTAATTCGGGCGCGTTTCATAGCAGGAATCTGGTCTTGTGTGAAGAGGGATTTCATCTCCTCACCTTTTTCGACACACACTTTTCGACTGCTTTTGGTCCCTGTTGCCGATTCGCCACGTGTTGCTTTGAAACAACATCGCGCTAACTGACCTGATAACAGCGGGTTAAGGCCTCTCTGCTCCTCGCCCCTCAGAGCGTGTTGATTTTTCACCACAGTCCGCTCAGGCCGTGTGCCGCGTGCCGCAAGATTTATTTCAACGGGCGGACTATTTTTATCTCCTTATATTTCAACAGGTTGTGATCACTGCTGTGAACAGTTTGTAAAAATTTATTTACGCTCCGGCACGTTTGGTATTCAGCTTGCTTTACATCCCAGTATCAACTTTGAAACGTTGACTCGATGCAAACAACTTTAAATCAAACAACTTTGGAGACCACAACTATGAAAAACATCCTCAACCAACTGATCAACGACGAAGCCGGTTTCATTGTTTCTGCAGAACTGGTTCTGATTTCCTCGATCGCCGTACTGGCCATGATCGTCGGACTGTCTGAAGTCGCCAATAACGTCAACCAGGAACTGGAAGATGTCGGATCCGCTTTCTCCAGCATCAACCAGACTTACAACCTCTGTGAAGTCTCAGGTCACAAAGGGGAACTCAGTGGCAGCAATTTCCGTGACTGCCCCGACTTCTGCTCAGGTCAGTGGGACATCTACTAAGCCTGACGCTCTGAAAACAACTCTACCCGAAACTGCTTTTTTCCGAAGACGACCGCCTGCAGGGATTCACCACCTCTGCAGGCATCCGGTCACCCGAAACAAAACCAAAATCTCTTAATCTCTGGAGTCTGTGAACATGAATACTGTGCTGATCCGTTTCATGAACGAGGAGGCGGGCTTTATTGTCTCTGCCGAACTGGTACTGATCTCAACGATCGCCGTTCTGGCGATGATCGTGGGGCTCAGTGAAGTCGCCCATGGCATTAACCAGGAACTGGAAGACGTCGGCTCGGCGTTTGGCCGCATCAATCAGAGTTTCTATGTCGCAGGGGCGCATGGTCATAAGGCCTGCACGGACGGCAGCAGTTTCCGCGATCAGGCGGACTTCTGTGACGGCGAGAATGACATCGTCTGTGATCGTCCGCCCCGCAGCGAAGGGAACGGCTACTACAATTAAACTATCGCGGAACAGCAGTTCTGCTCAAAGATAATGTTTCCTCAACGGGAAGCAGGCATGCATCGAGGCGGAGGTCTCCACCTCAGGCACCCTGATCAGCGAATCTGGTCAGGGTGCTTTTTTATGCGCGGTAGAGATCAGGTGATCCAGGAGCGGCTCTGATGAGGCTGAGCTGACTGCTCGATTTGATGCGGCGGATGCACGATCGGACCCGACTGTGGCTGACGGGGCTCCTGGGGTGTGCTTTCCAGCAGACGTTCCATCAGCTCGTACCAGGATTTCCGGTGAATTTCGAGGACCTTGATAGCGTTATTGATATAGCTGGCTTCCTGTTTCACATCGGCATGATTCAGGTTTTCGTACACGAACACGAACAACGCCTTGAGCTGTTCAATCATTTCGGGTTGTTGACCGGGATCGAGTCCCCCGATCAGTTCAGCAACCAGATCGCGACTGCGGTCCAGGGCAAAGTGAGCCTGTTCATACTGTCTCGATTCTGCAGCCTCCAGGGCTTTTCGAGCAAAACGCAGTGCGCCGTCTACAACCATCAGATGCAACTGGTGGGGTTTCGCGGTTAGAACCTGATTCTCCAGGTAGTCATTACCATTCATCTCCTGTTGGCCCTTCGTTATTTAGTTCTTCAGTCGTTTTTAATTATTCGTATTACTTATCGGATGATGCATTAAGCCTGTTCAAAGCGGTTTGCTGAGAGTTCAGCTGATTCACTATCGTTTCCTGCAGAGTGAACTGCTCAATCAGGCGTTGTCGTCGTGCTTCCAGAATCTCGTTCAGTTCCGCAACCCGGGTGTTGAGTGACAGGGCAGAAGCCTGGAGTGAATCTGTTTGTGCTTTCAATGTGCCGGTGAACGGGTCAGTCATTGAGGTGATGACTTCATCCATCACCACCGCAAAGCCATGATCTTCCTGTTGGAAGAATTCCGTGATCGCAGTGGGATCATCTGCCAGCTTCTGATCCAGCGTGCTTTCTTTGAGTTGCAGTTTGCCGCTGCTGTTGAACACAATCCCCAACTCGGACAGGCTCTTGATCGAGTTGTTGCTGACGGAAAGTTTTTTCGTCAGCAGACCTTCCAGTCGGGAAGTGATGTTAAAGATCAGGCTGTTCCCGTTGAGAACCCCGCGCTGGTTTGTCTCTGGATCAAAGCCTGTCAGGCTATCAGTCGCATCGACAAAACTGTTGTAGGAGTTCACAAAGCTTTTTATCGTGGTCTTGATACCGGATGTATCGCGGGCCACATTGATTGTGGACGGTGCGTCTCCGACCGAGAGCAGATCGATTTCCAGTCCGGTGATGGCATCATCGAAACTGTTGGTCGATGAAGTCAGCAGGAAGGATGTCTGGGGGTTACTGCCGATGCGGATCAACGCGTCTTTGGCTTCGACGGAGGTCGAAAACCCGAAATCATAGTCGCTTTCCAGAATCAACTCGCCGCCTGCACCACTGCGTGAGGATGTAATCGACAACCGTGATGAATTAAAGGCGGTTCCATCGTCGATGATCGTAGCGGAGGCTACTCCAGAGGCATTGAACTTCTCGGCGATGTCTGCCAGAGTGTCGGTTGCTTCGATGGAAATTTCCGTGGTCTGTCGACTGGTAACACCGGTAGTTCCGGAACCCAGAATACCCAGGCTGGCTGCGACCGAACCTCCTGAAACTTCTTCGATCTTTACATCAAATGAGCTGCCCCCCGTGCTTTCCACGATGAAGCCGTCGCCGGTGTCGTTCAGGCGGGCATTGATCTGGGCGCCCGCGGTCCCTGCGGCATCGTTGATCTTCGTGAGGACATCGCCGATGGTTTTAGTGGTCTCTGTATCGGACAGGTCAACTACGAAGCTGGTACCATCACGGTCGATAATGCGGATACTACCCGAAGGGATCTCGGTCCCGTTTTTTCCGTAGGTTTCCAGTGATGTATTCTGATTGACGTATCGCAGGTCGAGCGAGCCGGAGTCGACCGTGTGTTTGTTATCTGCCAGCAGCGTGTCGATTTTGAGTGTGCTCGCGAGGTTGCCACTGACGTCCTGAATTTCAATCGATGTGCCCGAGGCGGCGGAAGTATCCTTGATGGAAATACCGGTTCCCGCCTGATTCAGACTGGCTTCAATCTGAATACTGCCGTTGCCATTGATGAGATCGATTACCTCGTCCAGCGTTTTTGCGGAAGAGAAATCGATGGTGGCATTTCCTCCCGCCCCATCTTCGATGTATACCGACCCGGCATTTAAAACCGGTCCCCCGGACTGGACTCCCCCATTCAGATTTCTGAGCAGGACTGAATTCAGCCCGCCGCTGAGTGTGCCCGTGATGACGCCGCCTGTACCCGTCGTTTCGATATCCAGTTCCCGGGCCGCCAGTGATCCATTCAGAGCACTGACGGTGAAGGAGCCTGCCCCACCGGTGTTGTCGGTCAGAGTCAGTTGTCCGTTATTGGAGACGGCTGCGGTAACATTACCACCGTTGGAAGCATGATTATTGATCAGATCGACCACATCGCCGACCGACTGGGCAGTATCCAGGTTGACATCAAAGGTACTGCCGTCCGAAGCGAGAATTTGAAAATCATCCAGTCCGCTGACAGTTGTGATACCGTTACCGTCGTTGATTTGTGACAGTTTGAATTCTTCGGTGATGCGGTAGACAGAATCACCGTCAAAAGAGGGACCAACGACGGATTTCAGAATTCCCAGGTCGGCTGCTGTTTTTCCGCCGCTCACTTCACTGATTTTCAGAGTCCCCGAACCGGAGCTGGTATCGCTGATGACCAGGTGATCATTCTGGATGCTGGCAACCACCGATGTGGCTGACTGGTTGATTTGATTTACGACATCGTCGATGGTCAGCGTTTTGGAAAGATCGACGATTTCGGTTTGTCCGTCGCGGTCAGTGATCCGAATGCTGCCGCGCTGCACTCCTGCGCCATTATTGAGTTCTTCCAGCAATCTGGGCTGATTCAATTCCCCGCCGTTGGAAATCGTAATCGTGGTCGCGGTGCCGATGGGTGTGGTGTCGGTGTCGGGAAAACCGTCGGAAATAACCTGATGGTTGGTAGCGGTCTGCAGCCCCTGTAACTGGTAAGTGGCTGCGGTGGCGGTACTGTTGGCAGCGACGCTGAACTGCTGGGTATCGGAGCTGGTGGCCTTCAGGGTTTCGAAGGTGCTTTTCAGATTCAGTTTCTGAGTCGCGGTCTTGAGAGTCAGCAGGTTGGCTTCAAGGGTTTTAATGCCCCCTTCCGTCGCTTCGAAAGCCTGCGCACGGCTGGACAACTTCACCAGCGCATTTTTCTGCACGCCGATGATCGCATCTACAATCTCATTGATGTTTAATCCGGTTGCCAGACCGACACCGGAACTGATGCCTGACATGTTAGTAAATCGATCTGATTCTACTGAGGTTCGTCATTTCCAAAATCTGTCCGCGCAGGGAGTACTACAGACTCACAATATTTATCGGTTAGTTAAAACCTGCTGCTTGAGTCGGCCTGTTTTATCTCAGCCTGTGGAACTTGATCTCAGGTTGAGTTGAGGGATTGTGTCGGCTGTACTGGCTGAAAATGCTGAAGCGATGTAAAGCACAGCTTATTCCGGGTAACCAAACTGTGTTACCAGAGGTTTAAAGAACCGGTTCACCATGGCCTGTTCTGATTGAGAAAGTTCATCGCGCCATTTCCCGATCTGCAGTGGTTGTACGACCGAAGTGTCCGCGGTATGTTCCTGGTCGATGCGGACCGTCTGTCCCACTTTCGGTTCATCCGATTCAGATGAGGCTGGTTGTATAGACAGCTCGCGAACTTCTTCCGCAATACGGGCAACAACATCCAGCTTTAAGAGAACTCCCAGTTGGGTCGCCATCTGGAAGATCAGGGCTTCTGAATGAGTTGCGATATGTTCATAAGGGATGACCATAATGCCCGGCAGGGGCAGTGCATGGTGAATTTCCTGGTACGCGGAAACGGTGGCTTCTACGGCATCTGAAAAAGAAGTCTGATGCAACTGCATCGAAGTACTGACCACATCCCGTGGATCACGATAGTGGTAAAACGGACGGACAGCCCCCTGTTGTGCTGCCTGGATCGCCTCTTCTGTTAACAGATCAAACTTTAGAATCATGCGCTCATGAACGTTCAGCGTACCGATAATCTGATTCAATTCTTCGATACACGCAGGTTCCTCAACCCGGAAAGTATGATTCTGGTTTTCCCAGATTTTTTTAAAGACGGCCTGTGACCAGTCCGTACCGGAGTTGGGGATACCGAAATTGAAGATAATCATGTTCTAATCCTGTTTCAGAGCGAGTCTTGAAAATGCCTGCTTACTGGTTCTGATCTGCGTCGATCGAGTCGAGACGTCGTTCTTTTTGTGAGAGAAACTGAGGGCGGGGAATCTGTGAGCCACCGCGGGTTTCTTCACGACGGTAGGGATGGTTATCATCGAAATAGTTGATCAGTTGTCCCTGATACTCGATCAGAATCGTCTCACAGGGAATCTGATTACGCTGAATTTCGAGAACGATGTCCGCGGCCCGCCACTGTGTGGCGATCAGAATGACATCGACCGGGTGATCCAGTAACCAGTCGCGGAAGTGAATTTCCTGTCCCGTACCCGGCACGAATGTGCCAGCTTTATTCATGTCAGAATCGATGACGGTGGGGAAACGTTGCATATCCAACTGGTGCTGGTTGATAAAGGCGGCTGCTTTACCGGTCCCTCCCCAGATGGCAGTCCGTTTACCGGTATTGGCCAGCTCTTCGAATTGGACTGCCAGTTGAGCAGCTGACTGTCGGGCCTTCTTCTGGAAGGCGATCGCCTGACGTGCCAGTTCGACCTGGTGCTTCTGTGGTTCGAAACTGGCCATGCCATAAATGACTTCACCATTGTAGCTGGTTTCGATCAGATCCACATGAGTGGCACAACGGGTCAACAACCGTTCCAGCGACTGTGAAGTGAAGTGAGAATTGTGTTCGTAGAAGAAGTCCACGGTACGACCGGCTGCCAAAACGCCGTCGATACAGGGAACTTCGATAAACAGACGCGTTGCACAACCCGCGACATTGGCGGCGAAAGCCACTTCCTGAGCGAAGCCCAGTGGGTTCATCAGGTGTTCGAAGACATGCCGACTGATAATCAGATCGGGCTGGAGTTCAGCCAGGTGCTGTCCGGGTTCAAACAGCATGGTGCGTGCTTCAATCAGTCCCCCCTCGGTTTCGATTTCCGCGTTGGGATCGAAGCCGATGAATTTTCCGGAAGGGATTTTCCTAGCCAGCGAACGGATGAGGTGTCCTTCCCCGCAACCGATTTCGACGACTGTCGGGTTCTCGGGGAGGCTGGCAGCGATCAGATCACAGACTTTCTGCAGGTGCTCAGACCAGATGGCTCCTTTATTGAACATCAGGTTGGGTTTGTCGGAGTAGGGGACCTTCGCATAATCGAAGGCCGCATTCGAGATATGGCCACAGTCCACACACCGCATAAAATCATGTGGCAGGCGTTCCATGGCCTGTGCTTCTTCCGTGCTTTGAGGCCAGGCCAGTGTGGTTAAAGGCAGCAGTCCACCATCGTAGAACTGAACTGCGATGTGATAACTGCAGGCCGGGCAGGTATAGTTTCGCATAGCCGTATCGTAAATGTTAGAACGATCTAAGTTTTCTGACGGCTGTGATTCAGCATCCATGCCATGGTCCTTTTCAGTATCCGAACAGGTCAGAGTATGTGAGTTTGAACGATCTGTAATGTGGTTTTGCAGTGCAGTCTCGAAAAAACTTCCCAGTTCCCGCACCGCACTGATGTCTTCAAAAATAAGCTGACTTTTAGCAAGTATTTTGAGGCGGAGTTGATCGCGGAAGTTTTCATCCGAACCGATCCGGCAAGCCAGATCGATATACTCTTCAACCGAAGAGACGATACAGTCCGTGAGCCCCATTTTCTTATACATCGCCAGGGTGACGCGACCTCGCATATAGCTGGAGGGGAGTGTCACAATTGGTGTGCCGATTGCCATAGACTGGTACGATGTATTCCCGCCTCCGAAGTGCAACGGGTCGAGCATGACATCGGAGATATAAATCAGATTCAAAAAGTCGGGTGTCGACATGCCACGCAGGAAGAGAATCCGGTCTACCACGTCGGGGAAGGATTTCTGGAACCGTTCGACGAGCAGATCCTTCCACCGGGAGGTCTGGTCCCGAATCATCACAATGCGTGCCTGTGGGTCTTTTCGCAGGATCCCGGCCAGTACCTGATCGAATTCCGGATGAAATTTGAACAGCGTTTGGGGGCAGGCATAGATGTGATCATCGTCAGACAGACCAAAGGCAGCCCGGGGTTTGATTTCCTCGGGGAGGGCAGGGCGGTAATAGTAAGCGGGCAGGTCTTTCAGTCTGACCAGTTGTTCGGTGTAATGGTCGTCTGCGTCTTCCGCTTCGACGAGTTCACTTGAAATGAAATAGTCGATCGTCTTCAGGCCGGTAGTGACCGGGTGCCCCCAGGTGACGCATTGCACTGGCGCATGGCGGGTGGTTGCCAGTGAGAAGATGAACGGGTCCATCCCGATGTCGGCATAGAACAGGACGTCCAGTTCCAGGCTTTTGAGAGTCTCATTTGCCTGCTGCAGATCGACGCCGAGAAAGACATACTCATCAGAGTGATTACGGATTTCTTTGGCTGTGTCGTCCGAATATTTCGTAGGAGAGATCGTGATTACATGAAATTTTTCACGATCGAAATTGCGGATGATCCCTTTCATCAGGGAGCCGATCGTGTGATTGTAGAACAGGCTGGAGATGAATCCGATCCGGATACGACCGTCTCTGTGGACGTTTGATTCTGCAGGATTCCAGCTTAGATTGTTTTTAATCTGATACAGCTCGGCCATGCGTTCAATCACCGGACGGTCGTTAAATCCCTGGTAGGCGAGATAAAACGTACCCGGTGTGAGTTTGATTGAGGCGTCGATCTGGACCTGGTCGGCATGCATCTCTTCGATTTTATTTACGAAGGATTTACGCACTTCCTGAATCGCTTCCAGAGAAGCGGAGATGGGTGGCAGCAAGCTGGCCAGCGCGAGACGATATTCGGGCAATTGATTCAGCTCGTATGCCTTTTCCAAAGCCTGTCGGGCTTCCTGGAACATGCCCATCGTCTGATAAATGGATGCCAGATTACAGTAGGAGGGCACATAGGTGTCGTCAAATTTAACCGCTTTAAGAAAGCTCTTCAGTGCTTTCTTCACCTGTCTGTTCTGGTTCTGGATATGTCCCTGGTAGTTCCAGAGCACGGCATTTTCCGGATGATGCTCCAGGCCTGCGGCGACATGTTTTTCGATTTCATTATTTCTTAACTGTCGCGAATAGAGCTCAAGCAGGTTCAGGCGTGATTGCAGGTGTTCCGGTTCCAGGGCGACCAGCGATTCAAAGTAACCAACGGCAGAACCGATTTTGTTCTGTCGCATACGGACGGAACCCATGCCGAACAATGAAGCCGTATTGGTGGGATCGCTCTGGTAGAGACTTTGAAAAATGTCATACGCATAATCGTAGTCACCAACCGAGGCGACCAGAGAGCCCAGATGAAACGCCGCACCGGGATGGTTAGGATGTCTGTTGAGCACTTCCCGGTATGCGACCATGGCTTCGTGAATCTGTTTTGATTCTTCCAGGGCTTTTCCGATGTGGAACTGAATATCCACATTCTCCGGGGTCAGACGCTGTGCTTCGCGCAGGCAGGAGAGTGCCTTCTCAAAATTTTCCTGTTCCGCGAACAGAATGCCCAGGTTATTAAGGATCTCCCAGGAGTCCGGTTGCAGGGCTGCTGCTTCTCGCAGGATCTCGATCGCCTGCTCATTTCGATTGCGTGCAGAGAGAAAGACCGCATAGTTTTTGAGTGTATCCAGATGTCCGGGGGCGAGTTCCAGAGCCGCCTGATATTCGTCTTCTGCTTCTGGATCTTCGGCTTTCGCCAAGGTGTTAGCCAGATTGAAATGCGAGAGATGCAGTTGCGGTGCCTGTTCCACAACCAGACGGCAGATCGAAATAGCCTCTTCAAGCTGATCCGTTTCTGCAAGCAGATTGCCCAGGTTGATCAATGCTTCCCGATAGAGGGGCTTGAGTTCCAGTGCACGCCGGTATGCCTGGATTGCCTGTTCCTGATCCCCTGCCAGAGCCAGGGTGATGGCCAGATTGTAAACAAACGCGGCATTTTTCGGTTCCAGCTCCAGTGCACGTTCGTAGTTTGTAATGGCGTCGTCTAATTTGCCCAGTCCTTTGCAGGCCGCGCCCCGGTTGGAAAAGAACGAGCCGATTCCATCATTCTGGCAGATGGCTCGGGTGATGAAATCGATGGCTTTCTCGAACTGTTGCAGATGCAGATAAACCACACCCAGCAGGTGCAATGCGTCGACCTGTCCCGGGTCATGCTGCAGCACTTCGCGGTAGAGTTGCTCTGCCAGAGGCAAATTCCCCGCCTGATGCTGCTTGACTGCAGTAGTCAGTAATTCCTGAGGTGAAGGCATGACTTCTTCTTTCAATCATGAAGCTGATTGAAACGGTTTTCAATCTGAGCTGAGACTGGCAGCCTGATCTGGATGGGCAGGCTGAGTTTTCCGGTTATTCTGTCTGTATCGGCTAAGCCGGGTGGCAAGATAAGCAGTTTCTAGAACCGGAAGCAAATCCGCCTGAAACAGGGGAAAACACTCCGCAATTGACTGGAGAACAGGCAGGATGGGTAAATGAGAAAAGCACTATCCGCCTTGCGATGGATAGTGCTTTTCTGTTTCGTATCAGATTGTTTTCAGTCGGCAATCGACTTACTCAGGGGTTATCTGAGCAGACTCAATACCTGCTGTGGGTTCTGGTTGGCAATCGAGAGAACCGAAATACCAGCCTGGTTCAGAATCTGAGCTTTGGTCATGTTTGCGGTTTCGACAGCGAAGTCGGTATCCACGATCTGACTACGGGCTTCGGAAATGTTTTCCAGAGCCACACCCAGTGATGAAACGTTGGTTTCGATCACGTTCTTCTGAACCGCACCCAGACGACCACGGAGAGTCGATACACGGTTGATCGATTCTTCGATGATGTTCACCAGGTCGGAACCAGGAACAGAAGGACCGACGTCCAGAAGGCTCTTACCACCGCCCGATCCGATTTCGAACAGCTTACCGGAAACACCACCCAGACGGGCTGTGTTAACAGCTTCGATTCCGATACCAATCTGACCAGCGGCAGAGACGTCCTGACCGATCTGGAACAGCGAACCACCACCGGTGATGGTGAGGCTGGCCGTGTTGTCGGCAACGTTGGCAGCTGCGGTGAAGGAGAACGAAGCATCGAGCTGCTGCGAACGGATGTTGGCAGTCAGACCGGAACCCTGGGCAACCTGCCCGTTGATCCGAGTAACGATGTCCGAACCAATGGCACGCTTCAGGGCATTGCCGTCGGTGATGTTGTCCACTGTGTCGAAGCTACCGTTGAGTACATTCACATCGACGAATTCATCAGCACCGTAGTTGGAGGCACTGAAAGTCAGGTATGCGTTGGTTCCGCCGGACAGGGCAGCAGCAGCTTCTGCTTCGACGACACCTGAACCATCACCTTCTGCGGCGGTGGAGATCAGAGCGTTCACGTCAGCGTTACCATCCAGCAGCGTTTTGATGGAAGTCGCGTTTGATGAGATGTCACCGTTTGCCAGTGTTCCCAGGCTAACCACAATCGTAATATCGGTATTGTTATTACTGAATGAGATGTTAGCAGCGGCACTGTTGGCAGACGGGTCGACAAACTGAACGCGGATGTTCTGTCCGGAATCGCCGAGAACACTGTCTGAAGTCCGGGCATCTGTGAAGGTCAGACCGGAGTTCGTAGCGTTGGCGTTGTTGAAGGACAGGTTGCTGGCAACCTTGTTGGTTTTCGTTGCAGTCACACCGGTAATGTCACTCACGCCGTTCACAGCGTCTCGGACGTTATCCAGTGAGCTGGAAGCACCCAGGAACAGCACCTGGCTACCGCTCTTACCACCTACTTCGATGGTGGTTGCGCTGGCCAGACCGCCGTCAACAGCACTGTAATCCAGGCTGGCCTGAGTGGCAGCGGTTACAACGGTTGCATCCAGAGTGATGGTGCTGCTGGTTCCGAATACGGCTTCGTTGACCTGGTAGTCAGACAGTTTAGCAGCATCGGTGGCAGAAGCCTGAGTACGGAAAGCTTTGCTTCCATCGATCAGCTTGTCGCCAGCGAATGAGGTGTTCGCTGAAATACGGTTGATGGCTGATAACGCTGTATCGATCTGGAGCTGATTCGCTTCGATTTCGTCCTGAGACAGAGCGCCTTTGTTCAAACCTTCCTGAACCAGACCACGAACCTGGTTCAGCAGGTTGGTGACTTCGCCCAGAGCCGAGTCAGCGGTGGCAATCACGTTGCTGGCACGGTTTGAGTTTTTGATAGATTGTTCAATCGCGGAAACCTGTGAACGCAGGGTTTCACTGGCAATCAAACCGGAGGGGTTATCTTTACCAGAGTTAATTTTCAAACCGGTGGACAGACGGGTCAATGAAGTGTCCAGCAGGTTGGTAGACTTATTCAAACTACGTAAGCCTCTCAGCGCGGCTACGTTAGTATTAATTCGTGTCATGGCAAATAGCCTTTCTCACTTGTAATGAAAGCTCCCTAGGGGTTTTCAAGGTTAGAGCTACTATATGATTCAGGTTCTCGAGCAGTGCTGAAACCGCCCGCAAACATTAGTTTTCGTTCCTGTCATATCCGAGAAATGTGGATCAATGTCATCTGTCGTGACAGGATGCCTCGAACTGATGTGGCTTATCTTTCCATAACAAAACCATTCCAGATTCAGATGATGCAATGAATGTACAGAGGGAAACTGCGCATTCACGCTCCTTAACTATCGGAATGTTACTTTGGGTAAATTAAGCGACTCTGGTGTTTTTTTGAAAATAAACCGATCTCTCCGTTTTCCCATGCAGGAAGGGATGACCTGTAACTGTTATCCGATCCTTCATCAAAAGTTCGGCTGCACCTGCCTTAACGTGAGAGAGGAAAATGGTGATCATGACAGGCGAAGCGACAGAAAGACCGAGTCAGTCGTCATGATCGTTACGTTTTACCTGACAGGACGTTGCCTCGGCGATGAAACGGGCAGGGTCGGGCTAACCGTCATATTTTGACAGGCTGCTCGAAAACCGACTCGGCTCAGCTTGATCTGAATAGAATTCCAGAGGGGGGAAAGAGTCAGTCGTTCAGCGAGTGACAGGCGCTGCCGGCTCGTGAGGATCTCCTCTACAAGTGGATGGCGAAGTCGTCGTTATGAAACACCAGGAAGCATCCTCTGCGCGATGCCGGGAAAGACTCAGGGCCTGGAGCGACTCTGGCTGGTGTTGTCTCGATGATTCAGCCTGTTGGTTTGAGGGAGTGACTCGCGCGCATTGGGGGAGTGCGGATTGACTCACTTACTGGTCGCGCAGGTCGCAACAATTGTCAGTGGTTCGTTGGTGATAAAATAACGGCGAGAGAGGAATCATTAATCTGTTTCCAGGCAGATTGCGTTTGCGTTAATACGAATCACGTTCACAGGCGAAGGTGACAACTTTTTATGCCTGCTGTCGCAGAGTTATTGATTATACGGGTTAATGCTGATTCTTCTGATGAATGCAGGTCGTAACAAATGAACTTAGTTCGCACTCTCACTGAAACAGTTCATGCAAAAAGTCTTCGCTTATTGCTCAAGATCGCTGATCGGCAATGACGATCCATTTTTCATATCTTACCAAAAGCGAATCCGCAACCGCAGGTGGTTGAATAGTCAGACAGATGATGTCGCAACGGTTGATGGAATAAATAAGAAGAATCATAGTTCACCTGCACCGGTCCATTCGCTTGCCAGGATTAAATCATCCTCAGCAGACCATAATCATAAATCGCATACCTTAGGGAGCAGCATCGCATGCCTTTGTGTCCCCAACACATCAGTCAGCAGGTTAAGGAAGCCCAATCACGATTAGGAGGATCACTTGTAAAAATTCAGAAAGCCCGTCATGACTCAGCAGTCGAATCTGAAAATCTGAAATCCATGTTCCAGTCCTGGGAACAGAAGTGGATGCATCGTCGCGAACTGATTGCCAGTCGCATCCAGACTATTGAAGCCCAATTAAAAGAACTGGCGGAATCTGAGCTGCCCATGCCCCAGTTCACCATTTTTGACGATCCCGGGGAATAACCCCGGGCACTGTTTCCTGTGCCTATGCACTTCTGAGCTGGTGCACGACCCTGCTGATCCGGCGGATCGCTTCCTCGATTTCCTCATTTGTATTCAGGAACGAGAGACTCAGCCTGACAGCAGACTGATAGACCGGCTCGGGACAGCCCATCGCCAGCAGAACCGGAGCGGGATCCCGGGAACCGCTGGCACAGGCACTGCCCAGGGAACAGGAAATGCCCGCCAGGTCCAGGGAGATCAGCAGCGCCTCCCCGTCCAGTCCAGGGAACGAAATATTCAATGTGTTCGGTAACCGGTGCTCCAGCGAACCATTGATCACGACCGGCGGGCAATGTTCCTGGAGGCCCTGTTGCAGGCGATCGCGAAGGGCGGCCATCTGTTCTGATCGCTGTCTGTGATCGCGGATGGCACACTCCAGTGCCCATGCCATCCCCGCGGCCAGGGCAACAGGTTCCGTACCCGCCCGCTTGCCTCGTTCCTGATGACCGCCGGTGATCTGGGGGAGTAATCGTGCATTCTCTTTCACGATCAGTGCACCCACGCCTCGCGGCCCATGAAATTTGTGAGCTGCCAGACTGACTGCGGTAGCGCCGGAATCGTGGAAATGGAACGGGATTTTTCCAATCGCCTGCACGCCGTCCAGGTGCAGGGGAATCCGGTATTTCTCGCAGATTGCTGCCAGTGGAGCGACATCCTGAATGACGCCGGTTTCATTATGAGCCAGGATCAGTGTCGCCAGTTGAATCTGCTGCCAGTCGAACTCTTCCAGAGCTGCGACATCAATCCGACCATCGGATTCCAGGGGGATAACTCTCTGCCTGATACCCCGCGGCGCCAGTCTGCGGATTGTATTGACGGTTGCCGGATGCTCTCCCGCGGAGAGCGCGATTTCCCCCGCCGTCCCGGGGAGGAAACCCTGGATCGCGAGGTTGATCGATTCGGAGCCTCCGCTGGTAAAGATGACTTCCTGGGGATGAGCGCCTACCAGTGAGGCCAGCAGTTCGCGGGCATCTTCCAGGACGCGGCGCGACTGACGTCCGTCTGCATGGGCGCTTCCCGGATTGGCATAGTGAGTCCGGTATTCCGTAGCCACCAGGTCAATGACTTCATCCAGCGGTGGTGTGGTCGAATTGTTATCCAGAAAAATCCGTTGTGCAGCGGGAATCGACATGACGGGCCTGTATTCAGGTTACCTGTAACATCAGGCAAAAATGGAGACGTACTCTTGTATTGTTTTACTTAGTGGTGTTGAGCCGCGCTGATTGTCTGATCTCAGCCTTTGGCTGCTTCCTGGGCCTGGACTTTCAGCTGATTGGGAACATGTTCGATCAACATATCAATAATATCGTCGGTGCCCAGTCCCTGGCTGTCGGCCTGGAAAGTGGTCACGATCCGGTGTCGCAGGACAGCGTGTGCCACCGATTTGATGTCTTCGGTGGAGACATGGAAGCGGCCTTCCAGAATGGCCCGGGCTTTTGCTCCCAGAATCAGGAACTGACCCGCACGCGGACCGGCCCCCCAGGACAGATACTCTTTGACGAATTTCGGAGCCGAATCTTCCCCGGGACGTGTAGCTCGTACCAGATCGCGGGCATAGACAAATACATGCTCGGCGACAGGTACTTTTCTGACGACCTCTTGCAAAGCCAGAATCTGGCGACCGGTGAGAGCCGCTTCTAACTCGGGTTTCTGATTGCCGGTGGTCTGCTTAAGGATCATCAGTTCTTCGGCAGCGGTGGGATAATTCACCACGACGTTGAACATGAAGCGGTCCAGCTGTGCTTCGGGGAGGGGGTAAGTCCCTTCCTGTTCGATCGGGTTTTGTGTTGCCAGTACGAAGAAAGGCTCGGGCAGCCGGTAGGTATTGGAGCCTACGGTGACATGGCGTTCCTGCATCGCTTCGAGCAGGGCGGCCTGTGTTTTGGGAGGCGTTCGGTTGATTTCGTCAGCCAGCAGGACGTTCGTAAACAGCGGGCCTTGCATGAACTGGAAGCTGCGGTGACCGGTTTCGGGGTCGTCCTGCAGCACGTCGGTACCCGTGATGTCGGAGGGCATCAGGTCGGGAGTAAACTGGATGCGGCGGAACGAAAGATGCAGAATTTTGGCGATGGTGCTGACGAGCAGGGTTTTGGCGAGTCCCGGTACGCCTACCAGCAGACAGTGACCACGGCTGAAGAGTGAAATCAGGATTTCGTCGACCACTTCGGTCTGGCCGATGATGACTTTGCCGATTTCGTCCCGCATTAACAGGTAAGCGTTCGCCAGACCGCGAATGGCCTGGGTCTCCAGATCTCGTTGTGCGTCTTCGTCTTCCTGAACCATCAGATGCTCATCAGGGTTGGTCATGTCCACCACAGCCTTATCAAGAAAAAACCAAACTGCTATAAACGCTGTTTATTGTTTATACTTATCAGCAGAACCGATTGGAAGGGGCCGTTTGTCACCTCAGCCCAGTCGGACGAGATCAGACCTGGCAGTTCTGATCGGGTTTGTATGTTAAGTACTGCTATTATCCTTATTTAGATCGAAAAAGCGAGTAAAAACGTGTCCCAGTCTCAAGTAGCTTATCTCGTATTTGATGTCGAAGCGATCGCCGATGGGGACCTGATTTCCCGGGTCCGTTATCCGGGCGAAGGGCTCTCACCCGGGGATGCACTGGCGAAATATCAGGAAGAGCAGATTGAGGCAACGGGCAGCAACTTTATTCCGGCTACATTTATGCTGCCGATTTCCGTGGCGGTAGCCAAACTGACAGCCGACTATCGTCTGCAGGACTTGACGGTGCTGGATGCTCCCGAATATCGCCCGCATGTGATTACGGGTAAGTTCTGGCAGGGCTGGCGGCATTATGGACAGCCGACGTTCGTCACCTTTAACGGCAGGGGCTACGACCTGCCGGTGTTGGAACTGGCCGCGTATCGCTATGGGATTGCATTACCGGAATGGTTCAACGTCGATGCCCGCAGCTTCGATCAGTCTCGTAATCGTTATAATACGAACGCGCACATCGATCTGATGGACATGTTTACCAACTTCGGCGCTGCCCGCATGACGGGCGGGCTGAATCTGCTGGCGAATCTGATCGGCAAGCCGGGCAAGACCGGCATCGACGGTTCCAAGGTGCAGGAGATGTACGATGCAGGGCAGGCAGATGAAATCAATGACTATTGTCGTTGTGATGTCCTGGACACCTACTTCGTATTTCTCAGATCACGGGTGTTGACCGGTCACTTGAGCCTGGAACAGGAACAGGACATCGTTACCGAGGCTTACCGTTATCTGGAACGCGAGGCAGGGGAAAACGAAAGTAAAGCGTATCAACATTATCTGCAGCACTGGGGTGACTGGGAGCCCCCGAGGAATAAAGGCGGATACGATTTTATTTCGCGTAGTGCACCTGGACGTCCGACAGCAGGAATTCAGAGATACGATCATTCCTGGTCTCACTGATGCGGATGGGCAGGGCCTGTCTGCTGCTGAATTCCAGTTCCACACTTTCCCAGTCGGGCCGGGGGACATCCGGATGAGGCTTGAGCTTCAAGGTGACAAACCAGGGAGACGCTGCTTCAGCGGACTCTGCATCCAGCTCAATGGTGAATGATTCGATCTGAAATGACTTCTGATCGACGTCAATCAACCAGCCGGGCAGTACTTCCTGCAATGCCTGTTTTTCACGGACCGTTGAGTCTGAAGCACTACGGTAAGTCGACAGCAGCTTCCCGTCAGTTTGTCGCTGATTGCGTTTGAAGATGGTTATACCGTTACCCAACCGTACAGAATCGATACGGGATGTTTCTGTAATCCAGCGTGTCACCAGCTTCTCGATCTGCAGGCGTTCTGTTGGATTTCGTTCGGTGTCATTATCACTGGTAAAAGCAACCCGTTTGATCGGAGACTGACCCGCTGGTACCAGTTGTGCAGCTGGGAAAACCGCTTTCGCGACTGTCTGTCTGACGAACTGCGGTTCCGGGCTGGTGTGAATCCGAGTGGTTGGAGTGACTTTCAACGCCGTCAGCTCAATTGAAGCGAACTGGTCTTTCTGAGCTGACTCTCGTGTCAGAAACATCAGCGATTCCGGCAGCATGGAGCGGGCGTTGATCTGGAGTTCGAAAGGGCGACAGAGTCGGCGGGTAAGTGCGTCCTGCGGTTGTCCCTGCAGGACGATTCTGCTCTGAGACTGACTCATCAGTTTCCAGCGGTATTCGGTTTTCAGTTTATCGAGGGAAACCGGTTGTTGAAACTCGGAGAACAGTGCGAGTTCGTGTCCGCTGAAATAAGCCTGGTTCTGCTGTTTGAACTGCTCGACCGTGGACTGCGGTGTGACCGGAGACAGAAAGCGCGAAGCGGCCGACCATTGGGTGAGAATGGTGTTTACCGGAGTCTGCTCCTCGGCGGCACGAACATGCGCAGAAGAGACTACCAGCAGGATGAGGCTGTACGTAAAGAAGGGATGACGATGCATCGCTGAACTCTTAGAAAATCTGGGAAAATGAGACTGTGAGAAGGGCAGGGGACATCAGAGGTGCTGACAGAGATGAGCCGAAATGTAGCACAAAGGTGGAATTGCGGGAACGGCAATCTGCGTTCAGGCGCTGGCAAAAAAGTCTCGATGCGCTCAGTGTCTCTAAGATGTTCGGATATAGAGGCTTAGCGGGACCGTTGTGTCACGGTTTAACGGTGGCAGGTTTCTTCTGAATCTGCTGAACAAGCTTGCGAAAGTCGGGCAGATTCTGCAATTCTGCCAGATCGGGGTCTTTCTGCATCCACTCGGCATCGTCAAATCCGAGTTGGGAAGAGAGAGCCAGGTAGTGGATCGCTTTTTTCTGATAAGCGGCGATCTGCTGTTGGACGGCGGGAGTTTGAGGCTGGTCTTTGAGGTTGACCAGCGCCCGGCCGAACACGCAGGCAACGTTATAATGAAACAGGTCGTTCTTCTCGAACTTATTCAACTGACTCTCGACAAACTGAATCGCTTTGTCTTCCTGATGATTATAGACCATGCAGATCGCCAGTCCGGTGATGGCCTGTGAGTCGTGCTTATCCAGTTCAAATGCATTCTGAAAATCTTCCTGGGCTGCCTTCCAGTCCTGCTTCATCAGGTGGGAATGTCCGCGGCCCGTATAGGCCTGTAACAGGACTTTCTCTGTTTTCTCATTCGACTGATCACCCTTTTTCTCCGTTAGCAGGACCCGATTGAAGACCTGGATTGCCTGGTCCCACTGCTCGGCATTGTTATAAGTCTGTGCCTTGATCAGGTAGAGATCCATGTTGTTGGGGGCGACATTGATCGCGGCGTCACAGGCAGCGATGGCATCGGCCAGCTGTTTCAGGTCCCGGTAGATGTAGGCCTTGGTGATATAAGCGTAGATCGAATTTTTGTCGACTTTCAGGACATCGTCGCAGGTTGCGATGGCCTGGTATTCCCGATTGAGTTTGCGCAACAGGGCGATTTTTTCAGAATAGGATATCATGTGCCGGGGGTTGGCTTCGATGGCCCGGTCAAACGTTTTAATGGCTTCGTCGGGACGATTCAGGGCAATTTCCAGATCGGCTTTGAAGCCGTAAATCGACATTAGTTTGGGATTCACTTTGATGCAGGCGTCGTAGGTCGCGAGCGCCTTGTCATCCTGTTTCATGCGGGAGTAGTGCGAAGCCAGCACGGTGTAACCGTAGGGATCCTGAGGCGCAATTTCGATGGCCTTCTTCAGCTCTGCCAGGGCCGCCTCGAATTTGTTTTGATTGCTGTAAAGTAAACCCCGGGTGACGTACAGACGGGCGTAGATGTTATCGACTTCCAGGCCCTGTTCTACGACTTTCAGACCGGCGTCGTACTCTTTCATGGTGTTCAGAGTATTGGCTTTGGCCAGATAGGCTGGTACGAGCAGCGGGTCGATGCTGATCGCGGTATCATAGTCCTCAACGGCTTCCTTGTACTCTTTACGACGATGTGCCTGTTCGCCTTTTTTGAGATAGTGATTTCCCGGGGAACGCTGATAAATGTTCTCCAGCGCAGATTGAGCGGCCCGTTTTTTGTCGGCATTGGTTCCAGCGATTCGGGCATCCATAATAGTGCGGCGGGCTTCGGGAGTGCCGATATTGGCCAAGGCTCCGAAGATGGAACCCCAGGTCGATGACTTGGTTGTTTTGGTCAGACCCTCTGCGAGAATCTCGACCGCTTTATTGGAATCGGAACTTCGTAGGCCGGAGACGGCGCCGTTCACGATCGAATGATTGCTGTCGTCCAGTGCCTGCCTGGCGAGTTCAAAGAACTGGGGCGATTCCAGTTTCTGGAGCGTGGAGAGGATCAGCAGTTTTTCGGTCTGCTGGGCACCGGGGTAATACTTTACAAACCGGTCTTCGACGGATTCATCACCGATGGAAGCCAGCGTTTTGATGAGCATGACCTTCAGGCCGGCGTCCAGCTTGTCTTTTTCCAGGTGTTGAAATAACAGGGGGATCGCCCGCGGATCTTTCATGCGGTCGATGAAGCTGAGCATGTCGCCCGTGGGCAGGGAATGCTGCATCTGCTGCAGGACATATTCCATGGCCAGGGCTTCACTCGCATTGTCTTTGCGTTTGATTAATTCCCTGAAAGCGACATTGCGAATTTCTTCTTCGGGGGACTTAAGGGCATCGCTGAGGACTTCAAACAGGCGGGGGTGCCCGTTCAAAACCAGTGCCCGGATGGCTGCCTCACGCAGCTCCCGGTTGTCGCTGTCCAGGAACTCGTAAATCGCGGCGCCCCACTCGGGACGGGGATTACGGGCAATGACTTCGATGATGATTTTCTGTGACGCCGGCGGATGCGATTTCAGGATCTTCAGCAGCGCCTGTTGTCCGCCTGCATAACGGGACTCAGCCAGGCTGGCGATGGCCATCTCAAACTGGGGGCCGGGTGGCATCTTTGCGACTTCCACCAGTCGTTGGAATGCCCGTGGATCACCCAGAAAACGCAGGGCATACAATGCCGCTTCCTGGACGCGGGGATTCTCGTGGGAAGTCAACTCGAGCACCAGGGGGAGTTCTGCATTGGTCAACTGTCGCCCGCCGCTGATGAGGGCTGCGGCTTTGATGGCTGGGGAACCGGTGCGGATCTGCTCGGCGATTTTGTCGCGGGAGAGGACTTCCAGGGCGCTATCCAGCGCGGCATGGATGGCTGCTTCTTCCGTTGCATGTGTCACCCGGGGAGCAGTCCCGCCGAGGTAGGGGACTGTGATATTTTTAAACGCTTCGCCGGCGAGGTGCAGTTCCGTGATGACAGACGGAAACAGGGGGAAGGGAACACCCAGGACGGCGTTCGACCCCAGAGAAGCGGCGATGCGGGGCAGCCATTGGCTGATGTCGTGTTCAATTTCCACCTTATCTTTGGGGAAGTAGAGTACGAAGCGTTTCACGTTTTTCAGAGTCAGGTCATCGACGACTTTGACAAGGGCGCCGATGTTGATGCTGTTTAGCTCTCCGGTGATGGTCAGTTCTGCCAGGCAGCGACTGGGGCCCAACAGTTCGACCTGGTAATCCAGTTTGCCCTGTTCGAAGCGATTGACGTTCAACGCCAGTGGCTGCTGGTCGATGGTCGTCCGAAATTCGATCTCCGGAGTCTGGGCGCCTCCAGGCAAATCGCCCAGTAGAATCCAGAGGCCACCCACTTTACCGGGGGGGACGACGACCTCATCTTCAAATTTCAATTGTCTGAGTAACTGACGCTTTTTCCCCAGTAAGACACTTTGGTTATTGAGATTTGAGGGCAGACCGGCGAACGGATGAGGTTGGCCATCGACGAATGCTTTCACCTGCGCGCGTTGCAGTTTAACCGGCTTCGTCGAATCGTTGACCAGGGTGAGTTGGGTCAATAAGTATTGATACTCGTCCGGGCCCCGATTGTTTCGGGAACCTTTGAGTGATTGATCCAGGGTTAAGAACAGTTTCGTTTTTTCAGAGACCAGCGGCTGATGCGCCGGTTTATGGTTGCGGGTTTTTAAGCGGGCCTCGATTTCCCCCAGTTGCTGGCGGACCCGGGCATTGGTTCGTTCCGATTCTTTCTGTGGGCTGCCTGATTGAGGAGCCCGGGATGACTGTGCGTTGACCAGAGGCGAACAGAGCAGGAACGCAATCAGGCTGCAGACCACCGTGCGGGACAGATCGAATCGAATGGGCATACTGTGTTACTCCGCTTAATCAGACGATCACTTTGCCGGCCCGGATTTCGATCCAGGTTTTGATTTCCGACCCGGGGGGCAGTACCCGCAGTCCGGTTTCCAGCGCTTTTTCGGTAAGGTTGAGGGCGTTGGTCACACAGGTGTAAGGTTCCAGGCAGATGCAGTTCCGCTCGGGCGGGGTGAATACGACAAGCTCGGTGAACAGACTGTCGTAGTCCTGGGTGAGGACCAGACCCGCCTGCTCGTCCATAATCAGACATTCGTACTGATCGATGTCTTCCGGTAAGCCGCTGAGGATGTCATCGGCTTTTAACTGGTCGAACCAGGCACCCTCACGTAAATCGTGTGCGGGCTGAATCGGCTGCTTGTCTCCGGTGGGCAGGCAGTCAGACAGAATCCACTCTTCGGTAGCCGGCGACTCGATCAGGCAGTTCTTCGGATTTCCCTCTGCGGAGAGCGGCACCTTGAAGTAGGGGTGAGTGCCCAGTCCCCAGGGAATGGGGGTGTCGCCCGGATTCCCGATGCGGAAGTCAGCCCGCAGGGTGGCTCCTTTGACTTCATAGCGGACCTCAATAAAGGCATCGCCGGGCCAGCAGGGGAGGCGGTGTCTGCCATCAATGCTCAGCTGAAACTGGGCGATGGCGAAGTTTTCTTCGTGGGCAATCACTCGCCAGGGGAGGTCCAGGCAGAAACCATGAATGGCGTTCCCTGTTTTGTCGTGATAGGTTTTTTCGGGGGGGAGTTCATATGCGGTTCCCTCCCACTTGAAGCGACCTCCGGCGATCCGGTTCGGGAAGGGGAACAGGATCGGAATCCCGCTGCTGCTGGGGCGTTGTTCTCCGGTCTCGAACTCGGGATGGGAGTCGATCACGTCGATGCATTGGCCGTCGACCATTGCGTGGAACTGGTAACAGTTAAATCCCAGTTCGGGCAGGATGCGAGCGGTGGAGCCGGTTTCCGGATCGGTAATTATCAGGGGCGTCATGTGTCAGAGTCGTTTCGTTTCCAGGTGTTATATGTGGTGTCGACTGGGTTGGCAGTTCGTTTCAGTTCCATTCGGGATGGGCGGTTTCCTGTGGAAGAAAACGTCGTTCTTCCATCGCCCGGCCGTGCAGCGTGTCCCACAGATCGTAGGGATCAATTTCGAAAATGTCTTCCGCGGTTGCGGGGGTTGTGAGCCAGTCCATCCGATCGAGTTCAGATTCCAGTTGCGATGGTGCCCAGCCGGCACAGCCGAAGAAAATGCGGAAATCCAGATTGGGATCCCCTTCGGAGATCCGCCAGACCACCTGCTCGAAGACCTCGGGACTGCTGCCCATGAACAGGCCGGGAACGATGGCGTCTTTGGCTTTTTCCAGATCGCCGGCATTATGCAGGGCAAACATACCGTTGGGCTCTACAGGACCGCCCATAAAAACCAGATCTTCCAGCTTGGGCATGTCAAAGTATCTGGAGAGCGCATTAGTGATTGAGAACGAGGATGGACGGTTCACAATCAGACCGGTGGCACCCTCATTGTTATGTTCTACGATCAGCACAACGGAACGGTAAAAATTCTGATCATTAAGTTTCCGGGTGGCGATTAAAAAGTGTCCCTTTAACGATTTCAGCATAAAGCGAATGTTTCTCCTCTGGTTCAGAACTGAATTCCGGACGGTCCGGGAAAATCTCCTCGAGTGAACAGGTAGCATTATATCTGGACAAAAGCTGAAAAAACAGAGTTAGATTTGAGACCCTCCAGCGCCCTTACCGTGTCACAGCAATAATCTGCGGGTTAGGCAGATTATGCCCCGATCTGTGGGGGAGGCCCCTCATTTGCAGATTTTTCATAAAAACAGTATTTCAACTTGAACAGATGTAGGGTAACCTGTAAGTAGAGTTTGATCTGTCAAATAATGCGCTGACTTTATGTATTCCTGATGCGGGCGGTTTTATCACGATGAATACGAAACAAAAACTCTCTCTGCTGGCCTGTCTGCTCTGTACGCTGTTTCTCTCACAGTCACTGCAGGCAGAAGAAGAAAGCTACGAGCGCTTCACAGTGCGCACCTGGAATTTCCGGGATGGTTCGGAGGCGAAAGGGAAGCTCATCGTGGTGAAAGGACCCCAGGCCACGCTGCGTCTGGATGGTCAGGGAACCGTGCGCGTTTCCTTCGATAAGTTGAGCGTCAAAGATCTGAACTGGCTCTATGAGTATCATAAACGCCGCAATCAGTTGAGTTTTCTGCCGGAAGAGTACCGCAAAATTCACACGGAGTCCTCACTCCCGGAAACGAAGAGCGCACCTCCCGCGAAGACAGAGCCCGAGCCTGCCCCCGTTGAAAACAAGCCGTCCATGGAGCCGGACAAGAAAACAGCAACAGAGCCTGAGGCAGGCGGAGAGTCATATAAACCATTTACACTCCGCGAGTGGAGTTTCAAAGATGGCAGCAGCTTTAAAGCCAAATTTGTCTCTATCAATCCCCAGCAGATTCAGTTAATCAAAGAGTCGGGCGAACTGACGATGGTGCCTCTGGATCAGTTAACCATCAATGATATGAAGTGGCTGTTCGAATATCATCGCCGGAATAAACTGCTGGGTTTGTTACCTCCAGCGATGCAGGAGCAAGCCAAAGCACTGGCGGCACAACTGGGGCTGCCTGCGGAAATGGAATCACCGGCGGCCGCGATGACCGAACCGGGAACACCTGCGGCTGCGGATGACGATCCAAATGTGATTAAAGCGAATACGGAAATTGATCCCGAACTGGTAGCCGTATTATCTGATTATCGGTTCTGGTCCGACACGAAGGGACAGAAGTCTGAAGCCCGGTTTGCAGGGCTGGAAGGCCGCGAAATCCGCTTTACACCAAGTCCCGGCTCGAATGCGGGGATCGGAATTATCAGCATTCCCGTGGGAACCCTGAGTGATGAAGATCTGGAGTTACTACGCGAAGCACTGAAGATGCATGGGCGGATGTCCGAACTTCCCCTGGCCTATCGCGAACCCTTTGATTCCAGTCTTTCAGCACGCAAGCTGAAACAGATGTTGCGCGTCAACTTCCACCGCAAATGGACCGACGTTTCCGGCAATTCGGTCGCCGCTTCCTACATCAAAATGGAAAATGGCAACATCTCTCTCTTGATCACGCAAAGCAACGCAGTTCAGGAATTCCCTTACGATAAGTTTTCCGAAGAGGATCATCAATACGTTCAGGAACGCCTGCAGAAAGAAGTGGCAGGTCAGTTCTTTCCCGAAAATGCAGAAACCACGCTGACCCCGGAAGAGCAGGAAAAAGAATTCCGAGTCTGGACGGACCGTAAGAATCGGCAGCTCAAAGGGAAATTTGTGCGGCTCGCCTATGGCGATTCCGTCGCTGTATTGAATACAGGAACAAAAGAAGAACTGTTCATCACGGAATTCTTCAGCGATGGCGACTTAAGCCTGATCAAACCCCGGAAACAGCAACAGCCGGATCAACTGGCGATGAACGAAGGGGGCATACCTGGTATTCCTGGTGCTGCGATGCCCGGCGCTGCCATGCCTGGTTCCGCGATGCAGGAGCCCGGTGGAATGAATTTCCCCGGTATGCAAAATCCGGGAATGCGTAACCCGGCGATGCCTGAACCCGGTTCGATGATGCCTGCAGAGCCGGCAATGGCGAATCCCGCGATGGAACCCAATCCCGCCATGGAAATGTCAGAGAACATGATGGCGGAAAATTCCGCACGGAATCCCGGGAGGCCTCCTCGTATGGTCATTGAGCATACTTTCGAATGTGAACTGTGCGGTAAAACTCATACCTCGGAAAGCCCGTTATTCGAACAATGTCCCCACTGTGGTGTGAAACGGGGAGACATGATCTACCAGTGCAGCCGTTGTAACAAGAAGTTCAAATCAGAAGGTTCCGGACTGACGGCCCCCTGTCCCTACTGTAATCCGAATCAGGGACGTAATGAGGTGGCCGCGAACAATAATTTCTCATCCGATGCAAATGCAGGCGGTGGTGAATCGAGTAGTTCAGGAAGACGATCCAGCAACTATACTTCCGGATATCGGACTGGTCGGGCGCTGGGTAAACTGTTTTTCTGGGGGCTGGCATTTCTCGGCTTTATTGGTGGTGCCTTGAAAATGCGTAACTAGCAGACAGACCTGATTACAAACAAAAACGCGGACGCCTCATAAAGAAGCGTCCGCGTTTTTTTTGTGAGTCTCTGCCTGGGAATCAGGGGCGTTCATTTAGCACAGGCAGCTCTTTGGAAGTCTGCATCTGTTGAGCCGATTCCGGATCGACGTAGTCGCTGTGGCAGGATGCTTTGTCCTGGTCGCCGGTCATTTCTTTCTTGACCTTGGAGGCCAGCTTGTGAATCTGGTCTGGGCTGAGTACGCCCCGTTTTTCCAGAATTTCCTTCTGTTCTGCAGTCAGCGGCAGCGATTTCTTTGCTTTATCCCAGGCATAATCTTCCGATTTGCCCGACATGAACTCCTGAATTTCCTTGGAGATTCGCACGCTGCACCAGTCGTGTCCGCACATCGCACAGAAGTCGGTGTCAACGTCGAGGTCTTCGTCGTGCAGAGCCCGGGCGGTGTCCGGATCGAAGCTGAGTTCGAAGTGCTTTTCCCAGTTGAGGGCAGCGCGGGCTTCGGTCAGTTCGTCGTCACGGTTACGGGTACCGGGAATTCCCAGGGCGACGTCGGCTGCGTGGGCAGCGATCTTGTAAGCGATACAACCCTGTTTGACGTCATCTTTCTTGGGCAGACCGAGGTGTTCTTTGGGAGTCACGTAGCAGAGCATGCTGGCCCCGTGGTAACCCGCGGCGGTCGCACCGATACAGCTGGTGATATGGTCGTAGCCGGGGAAGATATCAGTAACCAAGGGCCCCAGTACATAGAACGGAGCTCCGTGACAGAGTTTCCGCTGGACTTTCATATTGAATTCGATCTGGTCGAAGGAAATATGACCGGGGCCTTCGATCATGACCTGCACCCCTTTTTGCCAGGCGCGTTCGGTCAGCTCACCCAGGACGCAGAGTTCTGCCAGCTGAGCCCGGTCGGATCCGTCGGCGAGACCACCGGGTCGCAGACCGTCACCAATCGAGAAGCTGACGTCATATTCCCGCATGATGTCGCAGATGTCATCCCAGAGATCGTACATCGGGTTCTGTTGTTTGTTGTGAAGCATCCACTTGGCCAGCAGTGATCCGCCGCGGCTGACGATGCCGATCAGACGCTGGGCCACCAGTTCGAGGTGTTCCCGCAGGACGCCGGCATGGATGGTGAAGTAGTCCACACCCTGTTTGGCCTGGTGTTGCAGCATCTGCAGGATGCTGGCGTGATCCAGATCTTCCAGACGACGGGCAATAATCATGGAGTAGATCGGCACGGTTCCAATGGGGACGGTGCTGTTCTGGATGATGGCCTGACGGCAGCCGTCAATATCGCCGCCGGTGGAGAGGTCCATCACGGTGTCGGCGCCCCATTGCTGGGCCCATTTCAGCTTTTCGATTTCTTCATCGGTCCCCGAGGAAACGGGGGAAGCGCCCATGTTGGCGTTGACCTTGGTTTTGGATGCACGACCGATGGCCATGGGATCGAGCTGGTAGCCCAGGTGTACCTTGTTGGCGGGAATGATCATCCGGCCGGCAGCGATTTCATCGCGAATCTGCTCTGCGGTCAGGTGCGGTTCCCGTTCAGCGACCCGTTCCATTTCCGGAGTGATGGTGCCACAACGGGCGAATTCGAGCTGGGTGACCGGCAGAAAGTCAGCCGGCGGCGTCCAGGCATCGGCGGTTTCGTAGTTCTCTTCAAATCCCGGTTTCAGTTCCCAGCCGGCGGGCATGAAATCCCAGGCGGTTTTGTCCGATACTTCCGGCATTCCCGGGGTATCGGGAGAGGAGAACGTCAGGGCGCCTTTGACTCCAGGGGCGATCTGGGGCGGATTAGCGAAACTTCCCGGGTTGGTCTGCTGGCCCCGTGTTGAGGGGTTTCCGCCAATGGGTGGCAGTGAGTACAGCAGGTCATAAGAAGAGGAGGAGTTGGTCATACTATTAGCATCCTTACAAAATCTGATGCGGTCATTGAGTCTGTTAGATAGTCTGTCAGATTCTGAGCGAATCCGGATCAGAAACGAGATCTGCCAGCAGTTCTACTGCCTCGAACGGGAAATCGTCTTGGTTTCTGGATATATAGTAGTGACCTGACGGCTTTTTTCAAACTGACTGGATGATAAGTCTGTGTGGTTTCCCATTGAAACGTGCATTGGTTATCATCTGGTCTGTTGAAAAGTAGCGCCAGACAACACATTTCTCTTTGAAAAAACAGATCAGGATCCGCACCCGGGTCCCATGAATTAAGGTTCGACATGCAGTACGACGTTTATGGTGTGGGTAATGCTCTCGTTGATATTCAGGCACGTATTTCCGATGCCACCCTGGAAAAGCTGGGTTATGCCAAAGGGATTATGACCCTCGTCGATGAAGAGGCACAGCAGAAAGTGCTGGGCGAACTGGATGGAGCACCGCTTTCACAGTGTGCGGGTGGTTCTGCAGCGAATACGATTCTGGGGATCGCCGACTTCGGTGGGAAAGCGGCCTATGCGGGTAAAGTGGGCAGTGACATGCTGGGCGAATTCGACCTGGCAGACATGCGGAAGCTCGGGGTGACGATCGAAGTTCCTCCCGCCGCCGAAGGACAGACCGGAACCTGCGTGGTGCTGATTACAGACGACGCTCAGCGGACGATGCTGACCAACCTGGGGGTCTCTGCGACACTCAGTGTGGAAGACATCAACGAAGAACACATCAAGCAGTCGAAATATGTGTATGTCGAGGGCTACCTGTTCACGGGAGAGACCCAGAAAAAAGCCGCCTATCGCGCGATTGAACTGGCCAAGAAGCATAACGTGAAGGTGGCATTCACCGTCTCCGACCCGTTCCTGATTAACCTGTTCCGGGACGAGTTCCAGCAGCTGATTGAAGGTCCTGTCGACCTGCTGTTCTGCAATCTGGAAGAAGCCCGCAGCCTGACCGGCGAACATGACGCCGTCGACTGTGCTCACGTGATTCATCACCACGTTCCGAACCTGGCACTGACGCTGGGCGGCGACGGTTCAATCCTGATGCACGAAGGCAAAGTGATTCCCATCGAAGGAGTCGAGACAGACGCCATCGATACTACCGGTGCCGGTGACATGTACGCTGCCGGCATTCTGTATGGCATTACCAACGGTCTGACCTGGCACCAGGCCGGGCACCTGGCCTCCCATGCTGCCGCCCGCATTGTCTCGCAGCTGGGCGCGCGACTGAAGAATCCTTTCACCGAGGATGAAATCAAGGAACTGCTCAGTTGATATGAAGCAAAACCATTACCCCCTCTTCGTACGACGCGATCTGGACGGTTTTTTCGCGCTGATGATCGACAACCTCGTGCAGCTGCTGCTGATTGTGGCGCTGTGCGGGTTGTGTGGCATCAGTGCCGATTCGGAAATTCTGCTGCAATACATTCTGCCTGGTGCCGCCCTGAGTATTCTGGTGGGTAATATCTTTTACGCCTGGCAGGCACATCAGCTGGCGAAAAATGAGAATCGTACCGATGTGTGTGCGCTGCCTTATGGGATTAACACGCCGTCGCTGCTGGTCTATATCTTCTTCGTGATGGTGCCCGTCTATCAGCGGACCAGCAGCGCGGAAGCAGCCTGGCAGATGGGGTTACTGGCCTGCTTCGGGAGTGGCGTGATTGAATTCCTGGGGGCCTTCGTGGCGGACCGGGTCCGCAAGGTGACACCCCGGGCGGCCCTGCTGTCGACCCTCGCGGGAATCGCGATCGGGTTCATCTCGATGACCTTTATGCTGAAGATCTATCAACGGCCCATGATCGCGATGCTGCCGGCGGCAGTAGTGCTGCTGACGCTCTTTTCCAAGACCAAGCTTCCTTTTCACATGCCGGGCGGATTGCTGGCGATCATCGTGGGAACCATTTGTGCCTGGGTTCTACCGGAAGTGATCCCGCAGTTGATGGAGGGCGCGCCGATGAGTGTCGAGGCGATTAAAACCTCTTGGGATCAATGGGGCTGGTATCCGCCCCATTTTGCGGGTGGCGCCCTCTGGGAACTGCTCAAACAGCCGAGTGAGTGGGTGGGTTACATGTCGGTGATTTTCCCGATGGGCCTGTTCAATGTCATCGGCAGTATGCAGAACATCGAATCCGCTGAAGCGGCCGGCGACAGCTATCCTGCGAAGCCTTCGATGCTGGCCAACGGTGCCGGGACGATTGTGGCTTCACTGCTGGGCAGCTGTTTCCCGACGACGATTTATATCGGTCATCCTGGGTGGAAAGAGATGGGATCGCGGGCCGGCTATTCGACGCTGAACGGGATCTTTTTCATGCTGATCTGTCTGACAGGGACGACCGGCGTGATCAGCAACATCATTCCGCTGGAAGCCGGGATCGCGATTGTGCTCTGGATCGGAATGGTCATCACGGCTCAGGCGTTTAATGCGTCTCCGTCGCGGCACGCTCCCGCCGTGGCGCTGGGGCTGTTTCCAGCGATCGCAGCCTGGGGCATGACGGTGATGCAGGGAACACTGCTCGTGGGCGGAGGAAAAAATCTACAGGAGATTTTGACTGCGAATCCGTTTACCGAGGTGAATGGATTTCTGATGAACGGCATGGTGGTGATGGAGCGGGGCTTCATCTTCACCTGTATGATTCTGGCGGCGATCTGTGCCTGCCTGATTGATGGCAAATATCGATCGGCGGCCATCTGGTCCGTCATCGCGGCGATCTTCGCGTTTCTCGGTTTAACGAGCGCTTACGAAGTTGTGGGGAACGACATCCACTTCCGCCTGGCGTTTACCGAAGGGACCAAAGAGGCACTCACTTTCAGTGCCACGGGCATTGGTGTGGGCTACCTGTTGTTCGCGGCGACCTTCCTGGTTCTGGGCGGGACTCGCGACGCAGAGCCAACCATCGAAACGGAAGAAGAACCCAATCCCCGGATAGAACCGGGGCACTGACGGGCGCGCGGAAGCTCCCTTATTCTGTGGTTGTTCTGCGGCCTGTTGTTGGGCGGATTAAGGCTGTGTCGGGGCTTCGTAGATGCGCACGTTGCGGAACTGGCTTTCGGCCCGGGCGATCACATCTTCATCGGCGATGAAGTGCAGGTAACGGTATTTCCCGGTCAGATAGCGGCCTACGCGAATCCGGAACCGTTTCCAGCCCGTTCCCGAATAGGTATTGAACTGCTGGCCGATGTGTGACCAGGCTTCGTAGCCGTAGATCTGGAACGTGTGGTTTTCCCGGTTGTATTCCCGGTCGATATCGAAACCAAACCCGTGAATCTGTCCCTGGTGAGAGGAACGGAAATCGAACTCGATGACCGTATCGGGAGTGATTTCCTGGTTTACTTCCACACTCTTCCAGGCGTTGCCCCACAGCCGAATGCCTTTGCCGTTTTCAATCAGCTGATAGTCGGTGGGCAGCTCGTACTGGCCATCCTGAAAACTGTAAGGCTCAATCTTCGTGGAAGCGAAGTCAATCGCGGGGATATCACCGGGAGGATCGGCGACAGAGAACTGGCTGCGGGCCGGAAAGGTTTCCTGGTCTGCGACCAGCCGATTCTGTTCCCGTCCCTGGTTGTTGAACACAATGGCCTGACCGGCTTCGACGAGGATCGGCTGATCAGGCACCTGTTCCTGGTCGATGTCTTCATCGGGGCGGGAGAGGGAGCGGGTCACCTGCACGCTTCCGTCGAAGACGTGCAGTTCGGATTCGTTGTCCGGGTTGACGGCCAGGCCGAAGTTGGCGGACTGCGAAAGGATCGTCAGGTTGGCCGTGGTGAGAGTGAAGTCATGGTTGCGTGATGTCCCGACGACAGCCAGTCGACCCGATTTCAGATAAGCACGGCTGTCTGAATTGAGGCCCAGTTCAGCAGGACCTTCCAGCGCAATCGTAGTGCCTCCCAGAAAGTCAATCAGGGCACGCCCCGATTTCAGCTTGAGCCAGCCGGGAACCAGGGGCTTGCTGACATCCTGAGTCCACTCAGTCCGTTCCCAGACAGCATCGTGTTCTTCAATGATCATGGCAGCGGGAACACCATCGCTGGAATCGATTCGCGCGATGGCCTGCGCGGGCTGGCTCTCCATGAGCAGCAGCATGGCCAGGCAGACACAGACGGCCAGGGTGGCAGCGAGTGCATACCGGGTGAAGGCCAGCTGTTTGCGCGTCGAAGCGACTTTGAGATCCTGTGCAGGCTCGGTCTGGGTGATGATTTCGGGAGTACAGAATTCCTCGGGCAGGGGTTCCGTCTGTCCCTGTTCCCACTGCAGCATGGAATCGAGATTCATCATCTCCAGGTAGAGCTCGCGTGACGCCTCATCGGACTTGAGTCGTTTCAGAAACTCCTGACTTTCTTCCTCGGTGAGCAGACCGTCGAGGAAGGCAGAAATGATTTCTTCGGGGTCTTTCCGATCCCCGTCAGGATGTTGTGGATTTTGATTCATGACAGACTATTCTCCCTGCTCACTGGCAAGTGATTTCTGAACGCACTCTTGTAAAAGTTGTCGAATCCGGTACAGCATCTGAGAAACAGCGCCCACGGAGCGGCCCTGTTCCTCGGCGATGGCCTGGACTGACCCGCCTGCAGCATAGCGCTGCTGAATCAGGCGGCGACTTTGTTCCGGCAGCTTGGCCAGACATCGGGAGAGTACCCGCTGCATGTCTTTGGAACCTGCCAGTTTTTCTTCATTCTGTTTGGCCAGCATGGATACCAGCTCTACGTTAAACACCATCGAATCCCGTTTGTTATCGCGATAATAGGCCAGAACCTGAAAGTACGCTACTTTGCAGGCCCAGGCGACGAAGTTGGAACCCGGTTCGAATTCTTCACTGCGCCGCCAGAGCACCAGGTTGGTTTCCTGCAGGACATCCTGGACCGCTTGAGTGTCGGGCAGCAGCGAACGGATATAGGCGTATAGTTTGCTCTGATGCGCTGTGAGCAGTTGAACAAAATTTTCCGTCTCTTCCGGCTTCAAGTCGGGCGCTTTCAGGATCAATGCTATCGGTAACGTCGTGATTCTTAGTGTTTCTGCATTAATATACCAGATTGCAGAGAATCTCACCAAAAGAGGACCATTCCCTCAAAAATTTCATAAATTGAAGCATATATGTTTTATTCCGCATAAGATCGACGGGGCGACCGGTATATTAGACCAGATCACGTTTTAAAACGCTGTGACTTCTCACCTTGAGAACTGATAATCAGGAATTGCCCGCAATGAACTACCTGGCATACGTTAAGCGCTCTCTGTGCCTGTTGAGTCTCACGCTCGCGCTGCCCCTGGCGGCGGATTTTTCGTTCGCTGACAAGCAGAACGGTGGAACGTCTACCCCCAGCAGCTATCGGGAACTGATTCTCGCCGATCAGCCGGCGCTCTACTGGGATTTCACAAAGCCTGCACCGGAAGGCGGTTATGTCAGTGTGACGGCTGACGACAAACAGTCTAAACCGTTATCGGCGCTGGTTCGCGGGCAGGCCCCACAGGCTGCAGCCGGCCCCCGTCCTTCCGAGTTTCCATTGTTTGACAAACAGAACCAGTCTGCCCGGTTCAAGGCGGGAGACGGTTTTCTGCGGGTCGTCGATCCGGGCGAACAGAGTCCACTGGACTTTGCAGCCGGGGATGAGATGACGATTGAGGCCTGGGTGAATCCCACGTCGATCAAAGCGGGCCGCTTTCTCTATATCATTGGAAAAGGGCGAACGAATCGCAAAGGGGTTGCAGCGGACAATCAGAACTATAGTCTGCGTCTGACGGGTTCGGAAATCAGTTTTCTGTTTTGCACTCAACCTGAAAAACAGGGAGAGAAACCGACTTATCACCGCTGGACTTCCACCGGCGCGGGCCTCAGTGCACTTGGCTGGCATCATATCGCGCTGACCTACCAGTTCAGCAAAAAACAGAGTCTGCAGGCTTACATCAATGGTCAGCCTGTGAAAGGGAAGTGGGATGTGGGCGGCGATACCAGTCGGCCCCCCGTGGTTGATAACGACGAAGTCTGGATCGGCTCTTCGATGGGCGGCTCCGTTTACAGTTCGTTTGATGGTCTGCTGGATGAACTGGCCGTCTATCGTAAAGTGCTTACTGCCAAACAGATTGCAGCGCACTTCAAATACGTCGCACCGGAAGTAAAGATCGACTGGACCGCGGTTCCCAGTGATCGCGTGCAGGTCGAGATTCACGAAGGCATCCCCAATAAGAAGTCGTGGCAGTTCCGTCCGCCCCGGCTCGCGGAAACTTTCACGGTGCCTCACTTCGCTTTGATTGAGATTCCCAACCGCTATTCTCAGAAAGGTGTCAAAGTTGATCGCCCTGATCCCTTCCTGGTACGCGCGATGTCAAACCTGGTGATCCCCGCGGGGAAGAAGCGGATCCTGGTGCGGGCCCGCAATGGATCGCGATTGTATATTGACGAGAAGCTGGTCGCAGAAACGGGCTTTCATAAGATTACCAATAGTGGGCACGACAAAGTTTATGATGTCGACCTGAGCCTGGCACCCAACATTCGACCGCTGCACCGGGGCGATCAGGAAAAGGTGATTGAATTCACAGGAGACGGTAAGCCGCATCGCGTGCGATTCGAAATGATTGTGGGTGGTTCGCGTCATCGGCCCGACTTCGGCGAGACGGCGGTCTTCATCGGTGATCCCGGCCAGGACTTCCAACTGCTGACTCCTTCTGATCAGGTGGTGATGCTGACCGATGCAGACTGGACTGCGTTCGAACAACAGTATCGGTATGACCTTATCGCCGTGAATGCAGAGCGTCGCCGAAGCGTTTCAAACAAAGAGGACCAGTACTGGGACTGGCGACACAAGCTGGCGAAAGAGGAAGTACTCAAACAGCCTCAGGTCAAAGTACCTGCGGCTGCGGAAGGTCTGCGGGCCAGCAATGCCATCGACCAATTCATTAACCAGCGACTGTCGAAAGAAAATGCAAAACAGTCTGCACCGCTGAGTGATCTGGCCTTCCTGAGACGACTGTCACTGGATACGACGGGGACTGTTCCCTCACCTGCACTGGTGAAAGAGTACCTGGCACTGAAGCCAGAGAATCGTCGCAGTTTCGCGATTGAACGACTGCTCAACGATCCCGCCTGGGCAGACAGCTGGGTTGGATACTGGCAGGATGTGCTGGCAGAAAACCCGAACATTGTTAATCCAACGCTCAATAACACCGGGCCATTCCGCTGGTGGATTCACGAATCTTTCTATGACAACAAGCCCTTCGACCGTTTCCTGACCGAACTGGTGATGATGGAAGGTAGCAAATACTTCGGTGGTCCCGCTGGGTTCGAAATGGCATCGCAGAACGATGCCCCTATGGCAGCCAAAGCACATATTATCGGTCAAGCCTTTCTCGGCTTGAACATGAAGTGTGCCCGCTGTCACGACGCCCCGTTCCATGATTTCAAACAACGGGATCTGTTCAGTCTGGCGGCCATGCTCAAGCGGTCACCGCAGGGTGTGCCTAAGACCAGTTCGATTCCCGGCTTCGATCCCAAGTCGAACTCCATGCTCGTTTCGGTAACACTACTGCCGGGCGAGAACGTGACACCGGAATGGACATTTGAAGAACTGGTCAAGCCGGGCAAGTTCCCGGAGAGCTATCTGCGATCCGAGAAAGATACGCGTGAGAAACTGGCGGCGATTATTACGTCTCCTCAGAACGAGCGGTTCGCCAACGTGCTTGTCAACCGGGTCTGGAAACGGTACCTGGGCCATGGCCTGGTGGAACCCGTTGATGACTGGGATGGTCAGGAGCCGTCGCATCCAGAGCTGCTGAAATACCTGTCCCAGCAGTTTGTGCTGCACGGTTACGACATGAAGCAGCTGGCCCGGATGATTTTCGAATCGGACCTCTATCAGCGACAGGCATCAACGGATCGCGCCACGGTTCAGGCACTCTTGGATACGACTTACAATTTCTCATCGCCGGTATTGCGGCGAATGGAAGCGGAACAGATTGTGGACTCATTGTTCGCGATTTGTGGTAAGCCTCTGGACGCCGGTCCGATGTGTATCGACATCGACGGGGCGCGTCACTATCACAACTCGCTTGATTTGGGCACGCCGCGACGGGCCTGGCAGTTTACGTCTCCTTCGAATGAGCGTGACCGGCCCAGCCTGGCACTCCCCTTTGGTCAGCCCTTCATCACGCTGATGAAAACATTCGGCTGGCGGGACACGCGTCAGCATCCGGTTACCGTCCGCGAATATGCTTCGACGGCGCTGCAACCGGCGATCCTGGCGAATGGATTGCTGGGGCAGCGGTTCACACGTTTGTCGGATGACAGTGACTTTACGGAACTGGCGCTGCAGGAGCAGTCGCTGGAAGCTTTGATTCAGAAAACATTCATGAAGACTCTCACGCGTGAACCGACGGCGGAAGAACTCAAGCTCTTCACGGATCTGTTACAGCCCGGATATGCAGAGCGGGTGAACCCGGGGGCCGAGATCGTGACCCGCGAGCGTCTGCCACGCAATCTGGTGAGCTGGTCGAATCACGTCAGCCCGCGGGCCAATGAAGTGAAGGTCGAGCTGGAGGTTGCCGTCAAGAAAGGCGACCCGCCGACACAGCGTCTGAAGGACGACTGGCGGAACCGTTACGAGGATCTGCTCTGGTCGCTGTTGAATTCGCCCGAGTTTCTGTTTCTACCCTGACAGGCATGTGTACATGTGGTCTGGTGGGCGAGATATCCCTGTTATTCAGGGGTTTCCCTCAAAAATTTTATAAATTGGACAATCAATATATAATTAAGCGTGAGATCGACATGATGTCCGGTATAGTAATCTGGATCACGAGTTAAATCCTCGTGGCATGCTTGTGTACAGTACGTTTGTCAGTGCCGGCTCCTCCGGTTTCTGATGAATCTCGCCTGCTGTGACGTCTCAATTGAGAACCTGATATTCTGGAATTGCCCGCTATGAACCATCTGGCATACGTTAAGCGTTCCCTGTGCCTGCTGAGTCTTTCGCTCGTCCTGCCTCTGTCTGCGAGCCCCGCTCACGCTGAAAAAGAAAAACCAGCCCAAGCCAAACCGGCCAGTTACCGGGAAATGATTCTGTCGAATCAGCCGACCCTCTACTGGGACTTTGAAGCCTCCACGCCGGAAGGTTATCCCAGTGTTGTGGCTGATAAAAAGCAGCCCTTGAAAGCCCTGGTCCATGGTCAGGCTCCCAAGTCGGTTGCAGGGCCTCGTCCTTCTGAGTTCCCACTGTTTGACAACAAAAATAACGCCGCTCAGTTTAAAGCCGGCGCGGGTTACCTGCGGGTTGTCGACCCGGGGGAAAAGAGTCCGCTGGATTTCACCGCCGGCGACTCCATCACTGTGGAAGCCTGGATCAATCTGAATTCAACAGACGCTGGTCGTCACTACTATATCATTGGTAAAGGTCGCACCAACCGCGAAGGGGTCGCTCGGGACAATCAGAACTATGCCCTGCGGGTGACCGGTTCAGAGATCAGCTTCCTGTTCCGTGGCAAGCCCGACAAAAAGGATGTGAAGCCCGACTATCATCGCTGGACTTCCACCGGTGCGGGGATCAGTGCTCACAACTGGCATCATGTCGCGGTGACTTATACCTTCGGCAAGAAGAAAAGTCTGAATGCGTATGTCGACGGTCAGTCGGTCAAAGGTAAATGGGACATGGGTGGCGATACCACCTACGCTCCCGTCGTCGACAATGACGAAGTCTGGATCGGTTCCTCTATGGGAGGATCGGCCCGCAGTTCGTTTGATGGTCTGATGGATGAACTGGCCGTGTATCGCAAGGTGCTGCCCGCGAAAGAAATTACCGCACACTTTAAATATGTCACTCCCAAGCCAACCATCGACTGGACTTCGGTTCCCAGCGATCGCGTGCAGGTCGATATTTACGAAGGGATTCCGAACAAGAAGTCCTGGCAGTTCCGTCCGCCTCGTCTCGCGGAGACTTTCACTCAGCCCCACTTCACCCTGATTGAAATCCCCAACCGGTATTCGGAAAAGGGTGTGAAAGTGGATCGTCCTGATCCTTTCCTGGTACGGGCGATGTGCAACCTGACGCTGCCCAAAGGCAAGAAACGAATCCTGGTACGGGCCCGTAATGGGTCGCGGTTGTATATTGATGGCAAGCTGGTTGCAGAGACCGCTTTCCACAACATTTCCGGCAGTGCTCATGGTACTGTCTTTGATGTTGATCTGAGTCTGGCCCCGAATATTCGTCCGCTGCACCGTGGAGATCATGAAAAGGTGATCGAGTACACGGGAGACGGCAAGCCGCATCGCGTACGGTTCGAAATGATTGTGGGTGGTTCGCGTCATCGTCCCGACTTCGGTGAAACGGCTGTCTTCATTGGCGATCCCGGTAAAGACTTCCAACTGCTGACTCCCTCTGACAAAGTTGTCATGCTGACCGATGCAGACTGGCTGCCTTTCGCACGTCAGTACCGTTACGATCAGATTGCCATCAACGCAGAGCGTCGTCAGGCGGCCTCGAAAAAAGAAGCCGAGTACTGGGACTGGCGGCACAAGCTGGCGAAAGAGGAAGTACTCAAGCAGCCTCAGATCAAAGTTCCTGCAGCAGCGAAAGGTCTGCGGGCCAACAACGCCATCGATCATTTTATTAACCAGCGTCTGGCTAAGGAAAATGCCAAACAGTCTGCACAGCTGAGCGATCTGGCTTTCCTGCGTCGACTGTCACTCGATACGACGGGGACCGTCCCTTCGCCTGCACTGGTGAAAGAGTACCTGGCAAAGAAGCCGGAGAATCGTCGCAGTTTCGCGATCGAGCGACTGCTCAACGATCCCGCCTGGGCTGATAACTGGGTCGGATACTGGCAGGATGTGCTGGCAGAAAACCCGAATATCGTTAACCCGACATTGAACAATACGGGACCATTCCGCTGGTGGATTCACGAATCTTTCTATGACAACAAGCCCTTCGATCGTTTCCTGACCGAACTGGTGATGATGGAAGGCAGTAAGTACTTCGGCGGTCCTGCGGGCTTTGAAATGGCTTCGCAGAACGATGCCCCTATGGCAGCCAAAGCACATATTATCGGTCAAGCCTTTCTCGGCTTGAACATGAAGTGTGCCCGCTGTCACGATGCCCCGTTCCACGACTTCAAACAACGGGATTTGTTCAGCCTGGCGGCAATGCTCAAGCGGTCTCCGCAGGGCGTGCCTAAGACCAGTTCGATTCCCGGCTTCGATCCCAAGTCGAACTCGATGCTCGTTTCGGTAACACTGCTGCCGGGCGAGAATGTAACTCCGGAATGGACATTTGAAGAACTGGTGAAGCCCGGTAAATTCCCCGCGAACTACCTGCGATCCGAAAAAGACACACGTGAAAAACTGGCGGCGATTATCACGTCTCCTCAAAATGAACGGTTCGCCAATGTGCTTGTCAACCGGGTCTGGAAACGGTACCTGGGACATGGCCTGGTAGAACCCGTTGATGACTGGGACGGTCAGGAGCCGTCGCATCCTGAGCTGTTGAAATACCTGTCCCAGCAGTTTGTGCTGAACGGTTATGACATGAAGCAGCTGGCGCGGATGATCTTCGAATCGGACCTCTACCAGCGCGAAGCGTCTACTGATCTGACCACGGTACAGGGGCTGTTTGATACCACCTATAATTTCTCATCACCGGTACTGCGACGAATGGAAGCAGAACAGATTGTGGACTCATTGTTCGCGGTGTGTGGTAAGCCACTGGACGCCGGCCGGATGTGTATCGACATCGACGGTTCCCGCGATTACCACAGTTCGCTCGACTTGGGTACGCCGCGTCGGGCCTGGCAGTTTACGTCTCCCTCAAACGAGCGTGACCGGCCCAGTCTGGCACTGCCTTTCGGTCAACCTTTCATTACACTGATGAAAACGTTTGGCTGGCGGGATACGCGACAGAGTCCGCTGACGGTTCGCGAATATGCCTCCACAGCGCTGCAGCCAGCTATCCTGGCGAACGGCGTACTGGGGCAGCGGTTTACGCGTCTGTCGGATGACAGTTCCTTCACGGAACTGGCGCTGCAGGAGCAGTCGCTGGAAACTCTGATCAACGAAACGGTAATGAAAACACTCACACGCAAGCCGACAGCTGAAGAGCTCAAACTATTTACAGAGCTGTTGGAACCCGGTTATGCAGAGCGGGTGAATTCCAGTGCCGAAATTGTGAGCCGCGAACGTCTGCCACGTAACCTGGTAGGCTGGTCAAACCACCTGAGCCCGCGGGCGAATGAAATCAAGGTGGAGCTGGAAGCCGCGGTGAAGAAAGGTGATCCGCCAACACAGCGTCTGAATGACGACTGGCGGAACCGTTACGAAGATATGCTCTGGTCACTATTGAATTCGCCCGAATTTATCTTTGTCCCTTAACGACTACTGCTGATTAGAACGATAAACGAATAACACGCTTTGATCTTTTCTATAAAGAGTGAATCATGAACGAATTTCAGTCAACACGTCGCGATTTCTTAAGACAGGCTTCCGCCACCGGTCTGGCGGCTTCCGCTCTGGGAACTTCCTGGCAGCAGTTACTGGCCTCGGAAAAACATGGTACGAAACCACACGGTTCCAAAAAACTGGCGATGCCCGTCGGTAAAGCGGAACACTGCATCATGATCTGGCTGGGCGGCGGTTCCTGCCATATCGATACCTGGGATCCCAAACGCAAAGGCGATCCAAAGGCCAAGAAAGCGGGTTCCTATTACGACCCGATTCCGACCGCCATCAAAGGGACCGAGGTCTGTGAGCATCTTTCCAAATGTGCTCCCATTCTGGACCGGTTTAACATCGTCCGCAGTGTGCACCATGAAGTGATCGACGAGCACGCTGCTGCCACCAACCGGATGCACACGGGGCGTCCCACAACCGGAACAATTACCTATCCGTCTGTCGGGTCTGTCGTCGCTCATCAGCGCGGTGCCGTCAGTGATATCGCTCCCGCTTATGTGCTCATCGGTTACCCCAACGTGACCCGCGGCCCCGGCTTCCTGGGCAGCAAGGCCGGTTATGTCTATCTGACTGACACCAACGCAGGCCCCAGCGGTTTCACCCGTTCTTCACGTGTGAACCAGAGTCGCCAGGATCGTCGTGAACGGCTCCTGACTAAGATGCGAGCCGATTACCGTAAGAGGAGCATTGGTGGACAGACGATTCAGGACTACGACCAATCTGTGGCAGAAGCACTTCGCCTGTCCGGTCCTGAATTCATGAAGGTCTTCCAGCTGGACAACGAAAAGAGCGACCTGCGGAATTCGTACGGCGGCGAATTTGGTCAGCGGTGTCTGCTCTCGCGTCGTCTGATTCAGTCCGGCGTGCGTTTCATCGAAGTCTCTCACAACCTGAACTTTGTGAACGGGACCGGCTGGGATACACACAATGACGGGCAGCTGAATCAGCATCTGCTGATCAAGGAACTCGATTCCGCACTGTCAGCCCTGGTGCTGGACCTCGAACAGCACAAGCTGCTCGACAAAACCCTGATTGTCGTGGCTTCCGAGTTCGGTCGTCCGGCTCGCTTCGATTCGGGCGGAGGACGCGGTCACCAGTCGAAAGCTTTCAGTGTTGTGCTGGCCGGCGGTGGTCTGAAGAACGGGATGACCATTGGTGAAACCAACGAACTGGGGGAAGAAATCGTTTCCCGCCCGGTCTCCGTACCCGATCTGCACGCGACAATTTACGCCAGCCTGGGCATTGATCCTTCTGAAGAGCTCTATGCAGGCGACCGTCCGGTGCCGATCACCGACATGGGCGATCCTGTTCGCGAGCTGTTCGGTTAAGCGTCAGCCGGCTTGAAAACAGTAACAGCGAGTTGTCACCCAAGGGATGGCAACTCGCTTTTTTTGCGCCGGTGTACAGCAAAGTCTTTCGAGACAGACTGGAATTCATGAACTAGAAGTGTATCCTTGGGGCAGGAGCATTTACCGCTGGAATTCCATAGAAGGTCTATTGCATGTCTACCCGGCCCACTCACCATTACCTGATCGTCGCGGCTGTGATTCTGTTTATCGGAATCCTGGCTCTGTTTCTGACCCTCCAGCCGGGAGGTGGTCCGGTGGGGGGTGGACCCATTTCATACGACGAAGCGCAGCAACTCTTGCGGCTCAAAAATGAGGGGATCGCTTACCTGGAAAACGAGCGTTACGCCGAGAGTGATCCCCTGTTGGAGCGGTTAACCGAAGAACTGCCCGGCGATGTGATCGGCTTTCAGAATCTGACGATCTGTCGGTTGTTACAACTGACTCCCGAAAAACTGGTCGATCATCAGTCGGGGAAACAGCTGGCTGACCAGGCGCAAGCGACGGTAGCACAGTTGATCAAGATTGCTCCTGAATCGAGTGCCAGCTATGTCCTTTCAGCCCGCATTCAACTGGCGCTGGGAAATGAGCCCAAGGCGGAAGAGGCATTGCAACAGGCGCTGGAAAAAAGTCCCGAGTCTGCAGCGATCTGGTTTGAGTTGTCCCAGTTACAGAAACAGAACGTGAAGCCCGAGCAACAGGCGCTGGCGAATGCGTCTTTGAAGCGTGCGTGGGAACTGCAGCCGGACAACCTGTTTCTGGCGATCGATTATCTGCAGGTTGCCGTTGTGGAGAAGTCCGAGCAGACGAAAGCCGTCTTCGAACAGGTCAAACAGCTGGCTGCGCCACTGGCAGAAAGCGTGAAAGATCATACCCGGCTGGATTTGAATGAAGTCATCAAGGCGTCTCTGCAGGCGATCACAGATGGGAAATGGAATCTCGTCACCCGAAATGCCCGCGTGCTCAGAAATGTGTTAATCGCTGAGGATCTGGTCAAAAGCGATCGCCGTCGGGTTGAACAGAACCCACTTGAATTTGTGATCCCCGATTTTCCGCCTGCTTTTTATGCGGCGGTCGAGTGGCCCGCTCAGGAGAAACCGCTGTCGGTGAAGTTTGCCGAAGCCCGGGTACTTGAGTTCAATAAAGACGTGTCGGCTGATATCAGGGATCTCAAGATCGCGGATTTCGACCTCGATGGTAAACCCGATCTGATTCTACTGACGGCGGAGCGGGTACAGGTATTTCAACAGGGGGAGGACCGTCGCTGGTCAGTGATGACCTCTGTAGCAGCGGAGGGGGACTTCCGTGAAATTCATGCCGTCGATCTGGATGGGGATGTGCAGCAGCTCGCTCCATCGCCGGCTGGTGAGAACAAAGAGGAACCCCAGACAATCGCTGCCATCTCACCGGCCCGGGATGCCGATCTCGATCTGGTGCTGGCAGGGAAAGCCGGGATTCGCGTCCTGGAAAATCAGGTAGATGATCAGCAGGGAACACGAAAACTGGTTCACCGACCGCAGGCCGATTCCCTGGATGCGTTGTCTGATGTGCTGACGGTGAATTTTTCTGACCTGGATCATGATGGTGATCTGGACCTGGCTGCTTCGACCGGGAAGGGGGTTTCGCTCTGGTCGAATCGGGGGAATCTGTCGTTTCAGGACATCAGTGCCAATTCCCAGCTGCCGCCCGCGGATCTGGCGGCGACTTCGATTGTGCGCGTGGACTGGGACCGCGATGTCGATCTGGATCTGATTCTCTGCAGCAGAACGACCCGGCAGGCAGGTTACCTCGAAAACCTGCGACATGGTCGCTTTCGCTGGCGGACATTTTCCAAAGTTGAATCAGAGAACGGCCCCACGGCCAATCAGTTTGAAGAGTGCGTACTCACCGACTATGACCGTAACGGTTCCTGGGATCTGGTGGGCGTGCAGCGTCAGGCACTGGTGCTGGCGGGAACCCGGTTGCTGGGGACAGGAGAAGTGCAGGTTGACTCGGTGCAGCAGATCCGGGAGACAAAACTGGCTGATATTCAGGGCACCCTGTTACAAACAGGAGATCTGAATAATGATGGCGTGCTGGATGTGCTGGCGTCAGGCGGGAACGGCTTACAGTTGTTGTTAGGCACGGCCGAACATCGAACCGAACAGACCGCTTATGTGACCGACGAGGAGGTTACCAGTGCGAATCCGATCCAACTGTTCCGACTGGCGGATCTGGACCAGGATGGCAGCCTGGATGTGATCACGGTTGAAGCAGGGAAAGTGATGTTCCTGCAGAATCAGGGGAACGATCATCACTGGGTCGATGTCTCACTCCGCGCGGAGCAGGTCAAAGGGGAAGTGAAGTCCGCCAGTGGTCGCGTTAATCATTATGGTGTGGGCAGCCTGGTGGAACTCCGCAGCGGTGCGATTTATCAGCCGCAGATTGTGGCGGGACAGTCAACACATTTCGGACTGGGGAAACAGACGGTCGCGGAGGCGATTCGCGTACTGTGGACGAATGGGATTCCGGTCAACATTATCAATGCGAAAACCGATCAGCGGATTTACGAGAAGCAGACCCTGATGGGATCCTGTCCCTATCTTTATACCTGGGACGGAGAGCAGTTCACGTTTTATACAGATCTGTTATGGGCGGCTCCGATCGGGCTGCAGTTCGGAAAAGGGATTGTGGCTCCGAGTCGTGACTGGGAATTTCTCAAGATTGACGGCGACCGACTCCGGGAGAAAGAGGGTTACTATGAACTGCGGATTACGGAAGAGCTCTGGGAGGCAGGTTACTTCGACCTGGTTGAACTGACGGCCGTCGATCATCCGGCGGAGGTGGAGATCTTTTCCAATGAAAAGGTGGGGCCACCCGATCTGGCTGCATTCAAGATTCATATGGCGCGCGAAACACAAACACCGGGCGGGGCCGTCAATCATCGCGGACGGGATGTCCTGCCGGAGATACGAGAGGTAGATGACGTGTATGCGAAGACGTTCGACGAAAAGTACCGCCAGGGTTTAACCGAGGTACATACGCTCGAACTGGATTTGAATAACGCGGCGGTGAAGCAAGCGAAAACGCCACGCATCAAGCTGTTCCTGACAGGCTGGCTGTATCCAACGGATACAGGGATTAACCTGGCGCTCGATGAGAATCCCGCGCTGCCTTCACCACGACCTCCATCACTGGCAGTGCCGGATAAAAATGGTGGCTGGAAAACGATCCAGCCGTTTATGGGCTTTCCCGGAGGCAAGACAAAAACGATCGTTGTGGATCTGGCAGACCAGTTTCTGACAGATGATTATCGCGTGCGGATTGAAACCAACATGGAGTTCTACTGGGACCAGATCTTTTTCACGGTCGATGAGAGCCCGGCTGAGTTCATGACGCGCGTCTGTCCCCTCGAAACTGCGGACTTACAGCACCGGGGTTTTTCAACGCCGATCATCCACCCGGGGAATGGACCGGAGCGGTACGATTACCAGAAGCTCACTCAGCAGATCCAGTGGCCGCCGATGCAGGGGGGCTTTACCCGTTATGGGGATGTGAAACCGCTTGTGGAAAATGCTGACAACCGGTTGGTGATTCTCGGTGCCGGGGATGAGATGCGGCTGCGATTTCGCGTTCCCGCTGGTCCCACGCGTCCGGGCTGGAAGCGGGACTTCATTCTGCATAATGTGGGTTGGGACAAGGATGCGAACCTGCACACGATTCTGGGCCAGGCGGTAGAACCGCTGCCGTTCCGGGAGATGCGGAGCTATCCGTATCCGACCGAGGAATATCCGGAGGGATCTGTACTCAAGTCTGATCGGGAGCAGTACCATACCCGTCGGCAGGACAGTGCCGCTTTCTGGAAACACTTGTCCCGTCCCTGATGTTTTCACAAGTGCATTTGCCCGCGGCCTGCGGTAAGATACGTACTGAACTTCTTTTCTATTCATACAGGTATTGGACCACGATGCAGATTTTCGTTCAGATGTTTTCCTTACTACTGCTGTTACTGGTATCCACTCGCGCTGGTCTCGCAGCAGAGATGTCATATCCACTCTCCGTTGTTGCGGCTGAGAAAGGTCCCGTTTATGTCGCGGATCGCAAGCTGCCTGGAATCTGGAGTATTCAGGACGGAAAAGTCAGTGAATTTTACAAAGGCTCCAAGGTGTTCCGGACGCCGCTGAATGCGGTGCGGTGCGTGACCCTGGATGACCAGGGACGGGTGCTGGCAGGAGATTCCTCGACGCGCGAAGTCTACCGGTTTGCTAAAGCCGGTGCGAAACCCGAAGCCCTCACTAAAGGGGGGATTGGAATCCCGATGGATGTGGTGGTGACCAAAGCCGGCGATCTGCTGGTCTCCGACCTGGAACTGCATCGGATCTGGAAGGTGCCCGCAGCCGGTGGTAAGCCGACCTTGTTTGCGGAAGTGAGTGCACCGCGAGGACTGGCTCTGGATCAGCAGGAAAACCTGTGGGTTGTTTCAGGAACAGCAGACCAGCTGCTGAAAGTGACTCCGGATGGGAAAGTCAGCGTCGTCGTGAAAGGTCGTCCGTTCAATTTTCCTCACGATGTCGTCGTACTGGATGATGGCAGTGCCGTTGTCAGCGATGGTTATGAAAAGGCGCTCTGGAAAGTGACGCCCGATGGCAAGACCGAGAAATGGGTTTCCGGGGAACCTTTCAAGAATCCAGTCGGGATGGCGTTGCAGGGAAAGAATGTTCTGGTCGCTGACCCGCATGCGAAAACCGTATTCTCTGTGGATCCGGAAAAGCAGGTCACGGACCTGGTGAAGAAACAGGACTGAGCTCACTCTGATTGAGCTGACCTGGTGCCTTTATTCCACCAGATTGAAAACCATTCGCCCTGATCGGCCTGGTCTGTTTCGCGGGCTTCGAAGTTACCCACGGCCAGGTCGGGCTTGCCGTCGCCGTTAAAGTCGCCTGCGGTGATCACTGGATGCTGTCCCTGGGAATAGTCGAGCGGGTGTGGCACAAACTGCCCCGGTTTCGTCTGTTCGTACCAGACGATTGTGTTGCGACGTTGATCGTAGTTCCAGGTCATGGTGCAGGCGGCGAGATCGATGTCGCCGTCCTGGTCAAAGTCGCCATGGGTGACGCCATACGCGCCTGTGAGTGGGGCGAGGTGATGTGGCTTGAACGGGAAACGCCCCTGGTTTTCCAGCCATTGCACGGAGTGACTGGGACGCAGTTCGAAGCTGTCCATCGTGTCGCCATTAGTATAGAGCAGATCCAGATCCCCGTCCTGATCGAGGTCCACCAGGTCGATACACGACGAGCCGTAGGCAGGGTCGGGGGCCTGGAAGATGGTCTCGGTGCGAAACTGACCTTGTCCCTGGTTGAGAAAAGCGACGATGGTTTCATGTTCCTGCGAGAAGAGGGCGACAAAGTCGGGCAGGCCGTCCTGGTTCCAGTCGGTGATCAGCAGATGGCTGGCGCCGTGGCGGGGATCGAGTACCTGCAACCGATATTTCAGATCGTCTGTTGCTGACGAGACATTTTCCAGGTAGAGCAGGCGCCCGGTTTTGTGCCAGCCGAACTCGGCGACAATCAGATCGAGATCCCCGTCGGCATCGAAGTCGGCTGCTTTAGCGTCGGCAACCCGTCCCAGTCCTGCCTGGAGTGTCTGCTGTTGATAACTGTCTGATTGCGGATCGAAGAGCAGGGCTTCGACTGAGCCCCGGTCGTGGTCTTCCGGCCCGAAACTGCCCAGGTCGGCGATGAGATAATCGTCGTGCTGGTCTGCGTTGAGGTCGATGCGTTCAATGTGAGCCGGATGATGCAGTTTGGCCAGCGGTTCGAATTCGGGTTGTTTCTGTGAAAAGCGGATGCGGCCGACACGTCCGGAACCCAGATCGGTGAGCAGCAGTTCGTGAGGTGTCTTGCCAGCGACCCAGTTGAGGTTCGAAACGCCGGGCAGGGGATCGCCGTCGAGACGGGGAACGGGTTGCCGCTGAAAATCGACCGGGCTGGAGGGGATGTTCTCGATTTGTGAAGGCAGCTCATGTTTTTCGGGAGCCTGCGCCTCAAAGTAACGGATGACTTCGGGCATGGGGGGGACGCGCAGGCTCTGATCGGGGGACTGTTCGTAGTGCGCGTATTCGCGGGGAATCTGCATCCGCCAGGCAGCTTTGGTCAGCACACCCGGATCGGGACAGGTGTGACAGTGGCCACAGAAGTTTTGGATTTCCGTTTCAAATTCCGTGTGCCGTGTCTCTGTCGTGAAGGTGTCCTCGGGAAGCGAGGACGATTCCTGTTTCCCGCACGCCGTGAGCAGTGCGAGAAACAGAATACAACAACTGCGGGTCGGCATTACTGTGCCTGCTCCTGCTGTTCCAGAATCGGTCGCAGTGCTTCTTCAAAAGCGTCGGCCTGACGGAAGAAGCCCAGATCGGTGGGGTGAGAACTGTCGACGGTACCTTCGTAATCATCGCCGAGCAGATTATCCCCTTCCAGATAATAGAGGTTTTTGACGCCTTCTTTTTTGAGCTGTTCGTAGCCCGCTTTGAGGGCTGCGCGGCTGGTACGGTGACGTTCCTGACTGCTCGGTTTGAGATAAGCGTTGGTGTAGGTCCGGTCTTCGACCAGCAGGATTGGCGTTTCGGGATGCGCGGCCCGCAGCGTTTTGACGAGAGGGACCGTCTCTTTTTTGACGGTGTCAGCGGTGACGTTGGGGAGGCAGTCCATGATGAAGACGCTGGCATCGAGTTCGGCTATGAGTTTAGCGACTTCCGGTTCCATGCGGCCGTTCCCCGAGAAGCCGAGATTGATCACCGGGCGATCGAGACGGCGACCGAGGATCGCGGTGTGGACCATTCCGGTGCGTGAGGCACAGCCTCCCTGGGTAATGGACGTTCCCCAGAAGACCAGCGGTTTATCTTTACCAGTCTCGCGAGCGGGTGCTTTCCAGAGCTGACTGGATTCGGGAATGCCGATCTCCACCGATTTGACACCGTTATACAGGGGCAGGTAGAGCATATATTCGCGTTTGCCGGGGATGATGCCTGACACCAGCGTAGCAGTCGTTGTCTGCTGGGCAGGACGACCAACGCCGAGCCAGCGCCATTTACCCGATTCGGTTTTGACATAAAGGTCCAGGCCGCTGACGCCGGTGGCTGCCATGTGGTTCATGGCCAGTGAGGCGGAAGTGAGCGTCCATCTGGCTTTGATCGTGGTGGCATCGGTGACGAAGCGAACGGCCATGCCGGCGGAGTGTTTGGAGAGTGACCAGACCGGAGGACGGACAACGCCTTTGGCTTTTTTGGGCAGGCGATCGTAAAAGCTTTCCGTGTCGGTCCAGCCTTTGCCTTCCACATCCAGGTTCTGGATATCAAACCAGTGGGTTTTGTCTTTTTCGTCCGTGGTGAAATCAGTTAACGGCTGATCGGCGGCCTGCAGGATCGTTGCCGATGCCAGCAGACAGACCAGAGAAAAGACGCGCAGCCAGATGGTTCGTTGATTCACTCTCATTGCTGTTCCTGTTTATGCTCTTGGATGCGGAAAAGATGGTTGTTGTTTCACCATCTTAACAGGAGCCAGCGGGAAAAAGAAAGCGGGGGTCGAACGATTGCCGGCTAGAATTCGCCGATGACTTCGCCGTTCATCCGGGTACCGAGTGCCCTCCAGATTTCCAGCGAGATGTTTTCACTAATCGTGCGGACGGATCCATCGACGAGCACCGCGTTCACAACCCCTGTATGGAAACTGCGGGAGGTGATAATCGCGTAGGTGGGGGAGCCGGCGGATCCGTTCTTCCCTTCCTGCCAGGAGTTGAAATCAGCGTCGTACTCGGTGCCGCCACTGGTGTAAGGAACGTAGGTGTTGGGGTTCATGGTTACGGTAAACCCGGTGTGATGTACTCGACCATCGGGCCATTCGGTGTGCCCGGTATTGGTTTTAAAGTCGGCTCCTGAAGCCACGATGGTGGCCGCTTCGGAGGCTGTGCCGGGAATGGTTGTCGTCGACGGACCGCCGTTACGGGTGTAGGGCTGCCAGCCTTTGACTTCGGCAGCGAGCAGTGTATTGCTGGTGCCGTCGGTGAAGTTAGCCATGGTCAGGCTGGCGTTTGGATAAAAGGCGCCGTTGCCGCTGCTGCCGTTAGTGGGGTCAAAGACGAACCAGGTTCCGTAGTTGAATCCATAATTGGTGGGATAGAGTTTGGCTCTGCCGCTACCCGGATCGCGGACCTTGTCACTGTTGGGATCACTGGGGCAGGCGTAGACCGGGATTTTCAGTCCGTCTATGGTGGTCTGGTAGTCCCAGGCCACGGAAAGGTCGACGTTGTCGTAGAGGTTGCCCTGTTCCAGCATGGGAAGGATGCGACCATGCACGCCCCAGGATCCGTTGTTGCCTGTGGAAGTGACGGCCAGATCGACGCTGGCACCGGGAGGCAGATAGCGATAGCTGCTGACATAATTGTGGATCGCGAGCCCCAGTTGTTTCAGGTGATTTTTGCATTGGGTGCGACGTGCGGCTTCCCGGGCCTGTTGAACGGCGGGTAAGAGAAGGGCGATCAGGATCGCGATGATGGCGATCACCACTAGAAGTTCGATCAGGGTAAATCCACGGCGGGGACGCATAACGGTGTTTCCAGCTTACTTTGTACGGCGGGTATTGAGAAGCACGATTCTATGGATGAACTGCAGGCAAAGAATATACCAAAGCCTTGAATTTCACTGAGTTTGCTGCAAGTCCAGACGTTTCAGACTGAGTTGAATGGCTGGGTTAAAATGTGGTGTCGTATTGAGCGACATGGGGGTCGAATAAAGCGACATCGCAAGTGTTGAATTCTTGCCCTTGGTGGGGGCCCGGTTCCAAAAAACGAGGTTGTCAGAGTGGTTTCAAAGTATTTTATGGTCCCTGTTTCTCCTAAAATGGGAGGAAACTCTCAACTCTGATTTTACATGTGCAGGAAAGTTCCCGTTATGCGCTGGCCGTTACGGTACCAGATTTTGATTCCGATGGTCGGCATCATGGTGTGCGCGATTGTGGGTGTGACTTTATTGCATGTCTGGCTGGCGACGCATCAGATCAAGGTACAGGTGCGGGATCAGTTCCGGCAGATTGCCCATACGTTGAACGACGCGACGTTTCCACTGACCGTGGCGGTGTTAAACCAGACGAAAGGATTGTCGGGAGCCGACTTTGTACTGGTGGGTGCGGAAGACCAGGTGCTGTCGTCCACGCGTCCCGACTTTACTCCCGCTCCCATACAGGGGACGCCTCCCAGCTGGGATGAGTTACAGATTTCGGATGTGATCGAAGCAGGGGATTCCCCTTTTTTTCATTCCGTGGTGAAACTGCAACCCCGGATACCAGGGGAGGGCGTGCGTTACCTGCATATTTACTATCCGGTTCGGCAGTATCGTGAGGCGATTGCGAATGCCGTTTATCCGTCGTTGATCGCTGGAAGTCTTGCGCTGATTGTGGTCGCGATTCTGGCAACGGTGATTGCTGCCCGTGTGACACGACCGTTGCAGCGCCTGGACCGCAAGGTGGTACAGATTGCCCGGGGAGATTTCCAGCCGATGGTTCTGCCGGAACGCGATGATGAAATTCGTGACTTGAGTACCTCGATCAATCAAATGGCGGAACTGCTGGGGGATTACGAAGACGAAGTCAAACGGAGTGAGCGGCTGAAAACGCTGGGGCAGTTGCGGGGGGCGATTGCTCACCAGCTGCGGAATGCGGTGACCGGGTGCCGGATTGCGCTGGATCTGTATCTCCGTAAATCCCCCGATTACCAGGAGGACGAAACGCTGCAGGTTGCGAACCGTCAGCTGTGTATGATCGAGCAATACCTGCAGAGCTTTCTGGAGAACAAGGGGGGGCACTTCTCCAGTTTTGAGCCGGTCTGTCTGAATGATCTGGTGGCGCGGGTCGTCAGTCTGGTGGAACCAACGGCCCGGCATGTGGGCATCGCTTTGAAGGACGAAACCAGCTCCGAGCCTCTCGTGGTGGAAGGAGATGCGGAATCGCTGGAGCAGCTGATTTCCAATCTGGCGCTCAATGCGATTGAAGCTGCGGTCGCTGTGCAGGAAGCGCAGGGCATCTCGGGAGAGGTTTGCGTCAGGTTATTCCCAACGGGGGAAGAGTCTGTTACTTTGGAAGTGTCTGATACGGGCCCCGGACCGGAGTCGTCGATCGTGAATAAAATGTTTGAACCGCTGGTGACCGCCAAACGTGACGGGACCGGCCTGGGTTTATTTGTGGCCAGAGAGATCGTGCAGAATCACGGCGGCGAGATCCACTGGGAACGGCGTGAGGAGCGTACCTGTTTCATGGTCGAGTTGCCTCTGGTGCAGACGGAGAAAGCGTGTGTCGAAACTATTGATCGTTGATGATGAAGAATCCATCTGCTGGGGGCTGAGCCAGTTGGGTGAAAGCCACGGCCACGAAGTGATGATGGCTTCAACTGCCGAGCAGGCATTGAGCCTGGCAGAGAAAGACCGCCCCGATGTGGTGGTGATGGATGTGCGCCTGCCCGGGATGGATGGGCTGACGGCGATGCAGGGACTTTACGAGCGGATTGGTCCAGTGCCGGTGATTGTGATTACCGCCTATGGTGATCTGCAGACCGCTGTGGAAGCGGTGCGAAACGGGGCGTTTGATTATATTGTCAAGCCTTTCGATCTGGCTCAGATGGAGCAGGTACTGGAGAAGGCGGTCAAGGAGGCGGGACGCGAAGAGCTGCAACCGGGTGAACCGCGGCAGCTGGAAGGGCTTGTGGGTTCAACGCCTGAGATGCAGCAGGTCTTCAAGTCAATCGCGCTGGTGGCGGCTTCGGATGCGAGTGTGATGCTCACGGGAGAAAGCGGGACCGGTAAGGAAGTGGCGGCGCAGGCGATTCACCGTTTCAGCGATCGTGCTTCGGGACCGTTTGTCGCCGTGAACATTGCTTCGCTCAGTGAGAGCCTGGCGGAGAGCGAACTGTTCGGTCATGTGCCGGGGGCGTTTACCGGCGCGGAGTCGGGGCGGATGGGTTTTCTGGAACAGGCCAACGGCGGTACGCTCTTTCTGGATGAAGTGGCTGACATTCCGCTGTCGATTCAGATCAAACTGCTGCGGGCTCTGGAAGAAGGCGAAGTACTGCCCGTGGGTTCGACGCAGCGCGTGAAGACGAATTTCCGCGTGATCACCGCTTCGCATCGGAACCTGGAATCGCTGATCAAGCGGGGCAAGTTCCGCCACGATCTTTATTTCCGCCTGTGTACGTTTGAGATCGACATTCCCCCCCTGCGGAAGCGGGTGGGAGATATTCGTCTGCTGGCCGAGTTCTTTCTGGAACGCTTTGTGGATCGGCAGACGGGGATGCAGCATCGACTCACAGCAGAGGCGATTACCGAACTGGAGCGTCGGCCCTGGTATGGCAATGTGCGCGAGTTACGCAATGCGATCGAACACGCAGCCTTACGGGCGCGGGGCGGAACAATACTTTCCGAAGATCTGCCTGCGCCGGTATCGCAGTCCTTTCTGGGTCTGGAAGAGTCTCAAGCCGGTTCGGATGCGGAGATCAACGAGCTGCTCAAGCAGTGGGCCGAACAGCAGTTGCGAGATCCGAAATCTGCGGCCGGGATTTATGAGAAACTGCTCACCCTGGTTGAGCCGCCGGTGATGGAAGTGGCTTTGGAAAAATTTCATGGGCAATGTGCGCCCGCGGCCCGCTGTCTGGGCTTGCATCGGACTACCTTGAGTAAGAAACTGAAACAGTACGACATTGAAAACAGCTGACACTGAAATCCTGAGGTGAACCTGCATGAGACTGATGACGCGCTCCCTGATTCTGCTGGCTTTGATCTTAGTGGCTGGTCCCGGTTTGCATCTGAGGGCTGCCAAGAAATCCAAACCGCTCAACTTCGTCTTTATTCTGGTGGACGATCTGGGCTACATGGATGTGGGCTGCAATAACCCGGATACCTTTTACGAAACGCCACATATTAACCGGCTCGCGAAGTCCGGCATGCGGTTCACCAATGGTTATGCTGCGAACCCGGTCTGCAGTCCGACGCGATACAGCATCATGACGGGTAAATATCCGACCCGTGTGGATGCGACGAATTTCTTTTCCGGGAAACGTGCGGGTAAGTTTCTGCCGGCTCCCCTCAATGACCGGATGCCTCTGGATGAAGTGACGATTGCCGAAGCACTCAAGGAGCACGCTTACTCTACCTTCTTTGCAGGGAAGTGGCATCTGGGACCGAGTGAAGAATTCTGGCCGGAGAAACAGGGTTTTGATATTAACAAGGGGGGCTGGTCGCGTGGGGGGCCTTATGGAGGCAAGCGATACTTCTCGCCTTATGGTAATCCGCGGTTGAGTGACGGGCCGGATGGCGAGCATCTGCCCGATCGCCTGGCGACGGAGACAGCGGAGTTTATCGACGCGCATCGCGAGCAGCCGTTCTTTGCGTACCTCGCTTTTTATTCGGTGCATACCCCGTTGATGGGACCCAATGCACTGGTCAAGAAATACAAAGAGAAGGCAGAGCGACTGGGGCTGGAAGGCAAAGTCGAATTTGCCGACGAGGAACAGGTCTTCCCCACAGATGAGAAGCGAAAGGTGCGGATTCTGCAGAAGCATGCCGTGTATGCGGCGATGGTGGAATCGATGGACCGGGCCGTGGGGAAAGTGCTGCAGCAGCTGGAAGCATCCGGCGTGGCAGACAATACCGTGGTGATGCTGACGGCCGATAACGGGGGGCTGAGTACCTCCGAAGGATCGCCGACTTCCAATCTGCCTCTGCGGGGTGGCAAGGGCTGGCTGTATGAAGGAGGGATCCGCGAGGTCTTTCTGATTCGCTGGCCGGGAGGGGGGCAGCCGGGAAGTGTCTGTGACGAACCCGTCATTACTACCGACTTCTACCCGACAATTCTGGATCTGGCCGGGTTGCCTTTGAAGCCGGAACAGCATCTGGATGGCGTGAGTCTGAAACCATTCCTGCAGGGCGAAGAACCTCTGAAGCGGGAAGCGTTGTTCTGGCATTACCCGCATTATTCCAATCAGGGCGGGATTCCCGGTGGTGCAATCCGGATGGATGACTGGAAACTGATCGAGCGTTTTGAAGATGGACAGGCCCACCTTTACAATCTGAAAACCGATGTGGGAGAGAAGCAGGACCTGGCAGCGGCGGAGCCGGAACGCGTGAAACAGATGCGTCGTCGATTGCACCAGTGGTACACCGAAACCGATGCGAAGTTTCTACAGGCCAAGCCCGGGGGACCGGAGCCCTGGCGTCCCGAAAAATAAAAACGTTGGAGAGGGAGCCGTTCCTGAGCGGGGCCACAGTGAGGCGCGGTATCCTGTATTGTAACTGTTTGATAAGGGGTTCATGAAAAATTCAAATTTGACCGAACTGGTTGGGAATTCTTGATATGTAGTCCTTTTATTTCCCTCGGATCTGCTATAATCGAGCTGTCACCCGACGTCAGTGATATCGCATCTACTTTTCGATGTCTCCGTTGAATTCTGCATTTCCCCGATCAAACTCTAATGATGATTGAGATAGTCGTATGGCACAGTCCACGCTGCCGGAACAGAGCGAAAAATACGTTCAGAAGCTAAACCTGTTGAGAGACAATCTGAGCGGCGTGATCCGGGGCAAATCTGAGAGCATCGACATGATGATGGTCGCGCTGCTTTCCAACGGTTCTGTGCTGATGGAAGATGTGCCCGGGACCGGAAAGACAACGCTGGCCAAAGCACTGGCCCGTTCGCTGGATGTTCCCTTCAATCGTGTGCAGTTTACGCCCGACCTACTGCCGACCGATATCCTGGGATCCTCAATCTATAACCCGGTAGACGGCACCTTTCATTTTCGGCAGGGACCGATCTTCTGTAATATTCTACTCGCTGATGAAATTAACCGGGCATCGCCCCGTACGCAGTCTGCGCTGCTGGAAGCGATGAGCGAATCGCAGGCGACGATCGAAGGCGTCCGGTATGAACTGCCTTCCCCGTTCTTTGTATTGGCGACACAGAACCCGGTCGATTTCCACGGGACCTATCCGTTGCCGGAAGCGCAGCTGGACCGCTTTCTGATTCATCTGCAACTCGGATACCCGGATGCGGAAAATGAAATGGAGATCCTGTTTGCCCAGTCGACAGAGCACCCGGTCGATCATCTGGAGCGGGTGTTGAACCACGAAGAGGTGGTTCAGATGCAGGAGCAGGTCAAAACGGTGCATGTCGAACAGAGTGTTGCCCGCTACATGATTGATCTGGTCCAGGCGACGAGAAACGATCCGCGGTTGAAGCTGGGCGTGAGCCCCCGTGGTTCTCTGATGCTGTTTCGGGCGTCCCAGGCGATTGCCTATCTGAAATCGAGAACCTACGTGCTGCCGGATGATGTGCAGCAGATGGCAGACTATGTGCTGGCGCATCGTCTGATTCTGACATCGAAAGCAAAATACAGCAGTATCACCAAAATGGATGTGGTGTCCGATATTGTCAGCAAAGTGAAAGTTCCAAACTAACCGGGAAATACGCTACCAGAGTATTCCTCTGCCGGAGCGGGAGTGTTGCTGATTCCTGCGATGGCAGTCCAGTCATGTTGAATCCGTTATGCACGTTTCGGAATACGATCCTTATTCGCCCACGATTCGCAAGAAAGACTCGTTCACCAACCGGCTGCTGCTGGTGCGGATGCACAAGCATTACTGGTATTACCGGGTGACATATCCCGGGAAGGTGTTACTGTTTGGTTTCTTCCTGTCGGGCATTGGTACGATTTCGGTATCGGTGCCGATTTATAATCTCTTCAGTATCCTGATGGCGTTGATCCTGGTGGACGGGCTCGCTTCCTGGTTTTTTCGTCCCCGCTGTGAACTTGAGGGGGACTTCCCATCACAGACGACAGCCGGACAGCCAGCGGTGGGACACTTCACGGTGACGAATCGGGGCTGGCTGCCCGTGTATGATATGGCGGTCGCCTTCCGCTGGCTGGAGAAGCCACTGGCCCAGATCGACCGGGATGATACTTTGAATTACCTGCCCAAAGGCGAATCGGCCGAGGTGACTGTTACCATCGACGCACCGCAGCGGGGCTTTTATGCATTACCCAAGCTGGGCGTACACACGCTGTTTCCTTTTCACCTGAACCGGTCGGGGAGTGCTGCACTGCCGGGGAAATCGCTACTGGTGCTGCCTGCGTTTCATAAGCTGACCAGTGTGGATTTACCGGTGGGGAGCAAGTTTCAGCCGGGCGGAATTGCGTTGACGTCCAACGTGGGGGAATCGCCCGAGTATGTGGGCAACCGCGAATATGTGCCGGGTGAACCGGCGCGGCGACTCGACTTCCGCTCCTGGGCGCGACTTGGTAAACCGGTGGTTCGCGAATACCAGGAAGAATATTACTGTCGCATCGCGCTGATTCTGGATACCTATATGCCGACGGAACCCTGGCTGAAGCGGAAGTGGAAATCACTGGGACAGCGGACCGGGTTGGGAACTCCCACCGCGGAGACGACGAATGTGCTGGAAGCGGGGATCAGCCTGACGGCGTCGATTGCGGATGCACTGGCGCGGGGTGAGTATCTGATCGACCTGTTTGCGGCGGGACCGGAGTTGTATGTGTTTCGAGCCGGTCGGCATACGGCCCATTTTGATAACGTGCTGGAGATTCTCTCCTGCGTCGATCGCTGTCCCGACGATCCATTCGAGACGATCGGGCCTGCGGTATTTGAGGAGCTGTCGAATGTCTCGACGGCGGTCTGCCTGTTCCTGGACTGGGATCATCAGCGGGAAAAGATGGCGCGGGCGGTACTCGATTCCGGCGCGAGTCTGAAGACGATTATCATTCATGACGGTCCGACAACGGTACCTTACAACGCAGACGAATTCGGCGAAGCATATCATTTCACACCTGAAGAGATCGCCCGCGGAAAGGTGGAAACGATATGAATGCGCAACGGACGATTGCTTTTACGATGCTCAGCCTGGAATGTGCGACGTTTTCGATTCTCTCGGAGACGCTGTTTTTCTCGTTCAGCATCATCGTGCTGGCGGCGCTGTCGTATTTCTCCGTATTGCGTTACTCATTTTCCAAACGGCAGGTATTCTGGGTTACCAGTGTGCTGGCGGTGCTGTTTATTGTGAAGTACATGCTCTATCAGCATGATTTTACTCTCGACCGGCTGGCGATTCGCACACCGCTGGCCTACGCGGCGGCACAGTTCGTGATGACGGTGCAGTTACGGCAGCTGTTTGACAGTCACTTCGAACCGTTTCTGCCAGCCTCATTTCCACTGCTGGGAGTGATCGTTTTCATTCTGACCGGCGATATCCTCGTGTATGGATCGAAGGGGCTCTACTACCAGGTTCTGGTTTTCAGCTATGCACTGCTGACGGGCGTTTATTTCCAGATCGGACATGCGGCGCGTAAACCTCGAGAAACCGAACGCTCTCTCTGGTCCGTCTATGTCATTCGAGCCGGATTCTTTGCGACGATCTGGCTGCTGGGCTGGCTGACAGCCACGGGCATGGACCGCTACGAACGGGAACTGGATCAGCTGTATTATCGTCTGATTGAGCCCCGCACGGCGGGTCTCGCTTCGCGGGCCGGGTTCTCGACCATTTCCCGGCTGGGAAGCATGACGTCTCACTTTGACCAGGGAGCCGATCAGATCCGGTTACGGGTCAAGTCGACCGATGAGCCGGGCTATTTCCGCGGTCGGGCATTCGTCCAGTTTCTGAATTCGGAATGGCATTCGGAAGTGGGGAGTCATAATGTCCCGATCATCGCGATGCCTCCGGCGGGGGTGCAGGCCAGTGTTCCCGATGATGGGACCTGGTTTCTACTGGGGCAGGCGAAGTCGCCCAACTGGATTGAGTATCAGGTCTGGTCCCAGGATCCGGGTCATATCTTTGCACCGCTGAATACACCGCTCGTGTATGCCTTCGCTGACAGTATTCAGTTCGACAGCCAGGAAGTGCTGACTTCGCGGACGATGGCCAGTGGCTTTCCTTATTCGGTCTTTTATCCCCGTCAGCTGCTGCCACAGCGTCCCGAACACGATGCAGCGCTGCAGCGGTTGTTGCAGGTGCCGGATGAGATCGACCCCGCGATCAAGCAACTGGCGGAAGACGTGTTCGCGGGCTGTGAAACTTCTGAGGCGAAGATCCAGCGGGTGCAGGCCTACTTCCAGAACAACTATGAGTATGAACTGGGAATTAACGTACCGTATGGAGAAGACCCGCTGACCTACTTCCTGCGAGAGAAGCCGGCGGCCCATTGTGAATACTTCGCTTCGGGGACGGCTCTGTTGCTCAGACTTGCGGGCGTACCCTGTCGTTACATTACGGGGTATGTGGTTCGCGAACGGAATGCCTACGATCAGTTCTGGGTCGCTCGCAGCCGTCATGCGCATGCGTGGGTGGAAGCCTGGGATGATAATCGGGGCTGGGTGACTGTCGAATCGACGCCGTTCGCCGGGCAGCCGGAGTTTGAGACCCCCGGTTCGGCGCGTCAGTACTGGGAGTCGGTAATGGGCCAGTTCTCCCGGCTCAAGATGGCCCTGCAACAGGGGCAGTGGATCCTGGCGATGTCGGAAGCTCAGTTGCCTCTACTGCTGCTGGTGGGCGGGGTGGCACTGTGGCTCCTGGTGCGATGGGGGTTGCATCTGGTCCTGCGTCAGCTGAAAACGCGTGCGGAATCTCGCGAAAATCCGTTACATATTCAGGAGTTACATCGCCTGCTGTCTCAGATGGATCGTCTACTGGCCCGTAAACGTCTGGTTCGTGAGCCTGGGGAAACATTGATGCAGTTTTCCCGTCGGATTCAGAATCAGGAGATCTCCCACTGGTATCAAACCTATGCCAGCAGCCGGTTTATGCCGGAAAATGAGTCGCTGCAGGAGCAGATCAGCCAACTGCGGTCGCAGCTGCAGGAAATCCGCAGTCGGAAAGCCTCTGTCTGACCGGGAAAGCGGCAGATTTTGCCTGTAAAAACGGGGTTGGCAGACTGCGAGCTCCGGGCTAGAATCCGCCCCTCATCTCTCAAATCTCAAACTATTTCCAAAAGACTACGTCAGTTTTCAAAGACGGACCGGGCGTTCGCCTGTATTTGCATGCGCGTCTGTCTTTGACACTTCCTTTATCAGAAACGGGATTCTCTCAATGAAAGTTCTCTCAAAAGCACTCCTCATCGTGATTCTTCCGAGCCTGTCTCTGTTTGCCACCGGGTGCGATCTGTTACCGCACGCGTTTCATCCCAGTCAGTGGCATAAACTGAATCGGCAGCCGGCACCACGGCAGGATACCTACTTCTCTGTCCCTGACCATATTCCGGAGCGGGACTTTCCTCATCAGACAGAGAACGACAAATAAAAACCATGTCAGCGTGCTGAAGGCAGCGACAGATACGGAAGCCTGATCGGGCTTAGTGAGACTTCGCTGCTGAAAACATTTGACGGTCGAGCACATCACCTTTGAGGTTTTTCAGCTCAGCCGTCATGGTTCCTGCTGCGCGGTCACAGGTGAGCAGCAGATAGCTGTCTTGTCCGGCGAGGAATTTTGAATGCGGGTCCGGGTACTTTGTTCCTGTGCCACTGAGTGAGGTGTTGTAACAGGTCAGACCGTCCACCTCGGCCCGCTCGGCGAAATAGCCGAAGCCGGTGACGCAGAGCGTTCCCCGTTGAAAGAGCTTGTGCCAGTCTCCCTTGAGCTTGCCCCGCATGGTGGCGTTGCGCTCGTTATACAGGGTCACGGTGAGACCGGGATTGCTCTGCGTGAGCTGCTCATACCAGCGATACTGTTCTGAGTCATGACCAAACGGATGACAGGTCTGCCAGGTGGTGCCGAAATCGGACGTGTGGTTGAAGTCGAGGGCGATCAACCGCAGATCGAAGTCCGGGAGATCGAAGTGCCACTTCCATTCTTCGTCGGGTAACGCGAAGACGCGGCGGAACGCGGTTGCTTCGACATCGTAGACGGCGTGTGCCGGGGGCTGTTGACCACGGGGATGGGCTTCGCGGTCATGATTGCCGAGTACCGGCATGAAGGGAGTCGAGCGGAACAGTTGCGGGTATTTGCCGATGAGCTGCAGGTAGGGCTCAATGCATTCCGGTTTCCCGGGGCCGCAGGTCTGCCAGAGATTGCGGATGTTGTCGCCGGCGGTGAGCAGCAGATGCACATCGTCTTTTTGCAGCTGTGACAGATCGGGCTGTGACTGCCAGTCCGCGGCGACTGCGATGCGCAGGACATCGGTGGGAAACGCATTGAATGTCGCGAGTGACGACTTTTGGGTTCCGGTCTGGACCGAGTAATGGTAGACCGTGTCGCGCTGAGGCAGCGGGATCTCGACATGATGCAGTCTTGCGTTACCCGGTTGACTGATGGTCTGCAGGGAATCAGGGGCGGTGCCGAAGTGTACCACGGAGTCGCCGGGCTGGTCGCTGTACCAGTTGACCACAATTCGATCGGGGCGATGGTTATTGCAGGTGAGCCAGATGCGTTCGATGTCTGCTGCGTTGACCGTGAGGGGAACCAGGAAGAGGCTGAGCAGGAATGTGGATAATCTCATGGAAGTCTCGCGTGTGGGAGGTCGATCGTTTCAGTATGGATTAGAAGTCAGTGTAGGCTGAGATCCAGCTGGATGCCACGTTGGCTTTGATTGTAACGTGCGAATACTGATCTTTTGTGTTGGCGGTGTTAAAGTTGTTTATTTATCGCGGTCGCGAGATCCAACGACGCGGATGCGGTTCGCGTAAGAGTAAAGAGCCCTTAAATCCTGCTGAAGAATTAGCATTTTTAAGGATGAATGCCGCTTTTAGACAGGAAATGCAGGGGCATGCGGTCTAAAATTACGTTCCCGGAGGCAGTAGAGGCCCGGCAGTGCCTCGATTTTTTTGATGAAGCGATAGATGCGGTGCTCGATTGCGTTCCCAGGCGACTGATTCAACTGAGACAAACACAAAGACAACGGCGCGAAAGAAGCGTCTGCTGGTTGTCGGTCTGATCCTGCTGGGCATCGTGGGCAGTGCGCCTTTCTGGGGGCAGGGATTGTGGGTTGATTTCTGTCAGCAGCGGGCGGAAGCAAATCTGCTTGCACGCGATCCGGAAAGGGCCCTGGAATGGATTGCCTCTGCGGAGCGGTATGCTGTGGACAACCCGGAGCTGATTCTGCTGAAAGCACGGGCGCTGCGGAAGTCGCATGATGTTCAAGCTGCTTATGCTGAGCTGCAGAAGTACTTTGAGCTGGCAGGACTCACCCCGGCACTCGAACAGGAGCAGTGGCTGCTGAAAGCACAGGTGGGAGATAATGCTGATCTGCAGATGCATCTCAGTGACGTTCTGATGGCTCCTGAGGGGGATCTGCAGGACATCTGTGAGACCTACGTCAACAGCTGTCTGTTGAATTATCAGTTCAATGATGCGCTTAAAATTCTGGAGCTCTGGGAAGCAGATTTCCCCGCTGATCCGCTGCCCCATTTTATGCGGGGGAAGATGTATGAGCATAATCTCACCTGGGATGAAGCCATTGCTGAATATCAGCGTGCTTTGGATAAGGCCCCCGGATATGCTCCTGCCGCTTACAGCCTGGGGCGGATCCACCTGACACTTAAAAAAACCGAGGAAGCCCGAGACTACTTCCAGCAGGCTTTGGAGAATACGTCAAACCCGGGGCCGGTCAAGATCGGGCTGGCACGCTGCCTGAGGCTGTTGGGACAGAATCAGGAAGCGAAATTTCTGCTGAAAGAGGTATTGTCTGAGGAGGTGGAACAGCTCCGCAAAGAGTTTCAGGCGATGGGAGACCACAAAGTCGCTGCCAGCACCTCCGCTCAGCTGGAAATGGCTCACCTGGAACTGGCTGACAAGAACTATGAAGCGGCACTCAACTGGCTCGAACCTGCAGCGGAAGCGGATCCGTTAAATCTGCGCATTAAAAATACGTTGCTTCAGGTTTACAGCCGGATGGGACAGAAAGAGAAAGCCAGGGCACTCGGGAAAGAAGTCAAGCGGACTAACGAAGTGCTGGCGGAGATCTCAGATCTGTTGAAAGTCGTGGAAGAGAGTCCGGGCGATGCGGACTTACGATTTCAGGTCGGTAAGAAATACCTGAATTATGTTTCCGAGGAGCAGGGAGTGGTCTGGCTTAATTCGGTCATCCGGTTGAAGCCCACTCATCGTGCGGCCCATGCAGAACTGGCTCACTATTATGAGCAGAATGTCTCCCGCGGTCCCAGCTTCGAACGGCTGGCCAGACAGCATCGTGCGCAGGCAGAGGCTTTGGCTGAACAGGAAGAGAATCAGGGCGTGCCTGTAAACCACAATGAAAACAAAGCGCAGGCGACGCCTGTCGAAGAGCCTGAAAAGGCAAGTCAGCCATGAATGTCCAGCCGCCTATAACCCCGTTTCAAAACGGACAGTCGTTCCCCGACAAGTGCCTGAGGATACCAGTTACCAGTATTCAATACTGCTGTCTGACGCTGATTCTACTGATGCTCTTTACCGGTTGTCAGTCTGAGACGGAGTCAGTCAAGTCGAGCCCGAATAACGCCAAAGAGGGAACGCAGGTGTCGAGTTCTGAAGAAGGAGTGGCACCCGTGTTTCAGGATGTCTGGCCGGAGCAGAAGCTGGATTTTACTTATCGTAATGGACGTGAAGCGGGGGAACTGGCGATTCTGGAAACCATCGGGGGCGGTACCGCAATCTTCGACTATGATCGCGACGGTGAGCAGGATCTGTTCTTTCCCGGTGGTGGAACGTTTGAAAACAAGAGCACCAGGGGTTATCCATCCGTGCTGCTGAGACATAGGGGAGACTTTCAGTATGAAGATCGAACTGTTCCAGCGGGAATGGATCTGGCGGCGTTTTACAGCAACGGCTGTGCTGTGGGCGACTATGACAACGATGGCTTTCCCGATCTGCTGGTGACCGGCTATGGTGGTTCGGTGCTCTGGAAGAATCTGGGAGACGGAACTTTTGAAGAGGTCTCTGTCGATGCAGGCGTACGAGACTGTTTCATGGGTACGAGTGCCGGCTGGGGGGACTTGAATGGGGACGGTCTGCTGGATCTCTATCTGACGCAATACGCGGACTGGTCGTTCGAGAATCATCCCCCGTGTGAGCTGACTCCAGGCGTCCCCGATGTCTGCTCGCCTCATTCTTTCACGGGAATGAAAGACAGGGTTTTTTTCAGTAAAGGAGACGGTACCTTTTACGATGCGACAGAGGAAGCGGGGCTGGTACCCGAGGGAAAAGGACTGGGCGTGCTGCTGGCGGATCTGGATAATGATGCGGATCTGGATGTCTATGTTTGTAACGATACCGTCGAAAATTATCTGTACCTCAATGACGGGAAAGGGAAGTTGGAAGAGGTGGGCATTATCAATGGTGCCGCCGTCGATGATGGGGCCACGCCGAATGGAAGCATGGGGGTGGACATCATGGACTATAACCAGGATGGTCTGCCCGATCTGTGGGTGGCGAATTATGAGAAAGAGGCGTTTGCCCTGTATCGGAATGACGGTGATGCCCAGTTTCTGCACGTGAGCAACGATACGGGGGTGACCTCGATCGGGACCCTGTTTGTTGGTTTCGGGACCGCCTGTGCGGACTTCGATCTGGATGGGGATGAAGACGTGATGGTGGCCAACGGACATGTGGCGTACTATTCGACTCACTCACCATTTCGGCAGAAGCCACTTTACCTGGAAAATCGGGACGGACGTTTTCTGCAACGGGAGTTCTCAGGCGACTCGTATCTGGGTCAGGCACACACCGGCCGGGGCCTGGCAGTTTCCGATTTAAATCAAGACGGAAAACTCGATGTGGTGATTTCGAATTTTTATGATCCGCCGGCAATTCTCAAAAATGAGACAGAGAGTGCAGGTTCCTGGGTTGCTGTGCGTCTGGTTGGTATACAGAGCAATCGAGACGCGGTAGGAGCACGGCTGGTGCTGCATACTTCAGCCGGCGATCAGGTCAGACAGGTTAAGGGGGGAGGCAGTTATCTGTCTGCTAATGACCTGCTGGTGCACTGGGGAGTGCCTGAGGGCGTAAGTATTGACAGTTTAAATGTTTACTGGCCTTCAGGGATTCAACAGACGCTGAAAACCGTGAATCAGCGCGAGGTTAACCTCATTCTTGAGCCGACTCCCTGAGGCGTTAAACTGGATCTTAAAGTCCAGAATAGCTCGTATCGGCTCGACTCTCCGCTGTCAGCAACAGGCTGGTACACACTGAACGGTATGTACGCAAGTCAGTAATTTTAAATAAGTTAAGTAAATCAAACTTCGTACAAAAACAGAGTGTTTGGTCGATACATCAGTATGAAGAGATTGTTTTATATTGAAGAAAATATAGAATAGAGGGTCCAGGAGAGCCTTGAGGGCTCCCGGACTTGATGTCCCTGGCACACCAGACCTCTGTCTTACGTCTGGATAGCTCATGTTGCCAGTTATTGTTTTTTAAAGTGCTCATTTTTTCTATTTTCTGCAGGAGAGTGTTGATGAGAGTCTTCCAGAGAAGACGCGCATTCACGCTGATTGAGTTGCTCGTCGTGATCGCGATTATTGCCATTTTAATTGCCTTGCTGCTTCCAGCGGTGCAGCAGGCGCGTGAGGCCGCCCGTCGGTCTCAGTGTAAGAACAACCTGAAACAGTTCGGGCTGGCTCTACACAATTACCATGAAACCCATGGCTGTTTTGGACAGCTGACCTTGGCTTCGTACCACGCAGGCAGTGGTGGGGCTATCCGAACCTGGACCGGTTTCAGCCAGCAGGCGATGCTGCTGCCCTTCCTGGATCAGGCTAACATCTACAATCAGTTCGATTTCAGCCAGTCTTGTGAAGAGTCCCCCAATACCAACAACCGCAATGCGGGAATTGGCGTTTTCCGTTGTCCTTCCGATCCACGGTACACCAACTATGGTGAAGGACACCTGAATTACTACATGTCCGCAGGACCGTGTATGGGCTGGAGTGTCAGTGTCGGCAGTCAGCTCGGTTTCTCTCGTTACTCGCTAGTAACCCGTGTATCCGATATTCTGGATGGGACTTCGAATGTTGTTGCCATGAGTGAGCGGATTGTAGGAACGAACAACAGCGGAAACTTTGCTCTCGGCGATGTTCGTCGTGATGCTGCTGATTTTCCGGGAGGAAACAGTTCCACATTTCCGAGCAAGGCCGATCTGGACTCTCATGGAACTTCCTGTGCCGGAGCTACTGCCTTCTATACACACCGTGGCTCACGGTGGATGCGGGCGGATGAATGCTGGTTTAATACCTGGAATACCCCCAACTCACCCAACAATGACTGTAGTACCGGCAACGGTGGTCATGCTGGTGGTGATGCACCTTCTGCCCAGGCAGCACGCAGTCGTCACACGGGTGGTGTGCATGCTCTGATGGCCGATGGCTCAGTACACTTTGTATCTGAGAACATCGACTTGCAGAAATGGCAGCAACTGGGCGCGATTGCCGATGGTGCCGCTGTCAGCATCAACGAGTAGTCTGATTTCTGACATCGCTTTGCGATAACAAGTCCTCAGCCCGGCAATGTTTGTTGCCGGGCTGTTTTTTTTCAGTATAATCAGGCGTGACCTGTCATCAGAAATTAATCATTTATAGAAAGGTACTCACCATGTCTAAGTTGGCGCCACTCTGTCTTGCGCTGAGTTTACTTTTTACGGGCTGTGGCGGAGGCGAGGGGACGGGTGAAACCTCTCCCGCAAATCAGGAAACGCCACCCACACATGATCTGTCTGCTGTGAAATCGACGTTGAACGATATCGCGCAATCAGGTGAAATCAATAGCGCCTTTTATGGCATTCCGGAAAGTCTTAAAGAAGCTGGCAAACCGGAACTGGCAGAAGAAGCAGAGAAGCTGGGATCCCTGAAGAGTCCGAGCCAGATCAAATCTGCCGCGAAAAAACTGGCAGACAAGCTTTAAACGCCAGTCGCTTCAGATCTAAGACATAGAAAAACCTTCGGCTCAATGGGGCGAAGGTTTTTTTACGTACGCAGTTTCTTGAATCCGTCCATAAAAAAAGGGAGCCGACTAGTTGTCGACTCCCCGGGTATGAACTATCTGACTAAATCAGACTAAACTTTGGGTTCCCAACCGGGTTCGTATTCACGTCCCCAGAAGGTCATGGCATCTTTATCATCAATGATGTGCCCGTTGGAAGTATCGCACTGCAGGGTACGTCCGGTGCGGTGGGCGATGTTACCGAGATGGCAGAGCAGGGTACTCTTGTTGCCGATTTCGATTTCAGCGTTGAGGTTCAGCGGCTCATTGTTGCGGATGGCATCCACAAAGTTCTGAGCATGTTCGCTCATGCCCTGGTTGCCGTCAACTTTCTTGACTTCTTTATCTTTGGCATCCAGAACCGTGTAACCGCCGGAGGTACCGAGGATCAGGTTTCCTTTGCTGCCGAAGAAGATCACGAAATCATTCTTGTGACGGTTACAGCTGGTTCCCTGCCAGGTGATCTGCTTCCCGCCATCGAATTCAAAAGCGACGACATGCGTGTCGGGAGTCTGCTGATCGTCGTTGTAGAAGTAACGACCACCGCTGGAAACCACGCGGTTGGGAATTTCTGCACCCAGACCCCAGCGACAGAGGTCGAGCGAATGCACGCCGTTGTTCCCCAGTTCGCCGTTACCGTATTTCCAGAACCAGTGCCAGTTGTAGTGAATCAGGTTGTCCACGTACTTCTGACGGGGCGCTGGTCCCTGCCAGAGGTCGTAGTTCAGTTCGGGAGGCACAGCAGCCGGTTTCCCTTTGCCGATGGAACCACGGGCACTCCAGTAGTAGGCGCGGGCCAGATGGACATCGCCGATGATGCCTTCTTTGAGCTGCTGAATCCCTTCCTGAATGGATTCACTGCTGCGACGCTGGCTTCCCATCTGGACGGCTCGTTTGTTTTTGCGAGCAGCCTCGACCATCATTTCCCCTTCTTTGGGGTTGTGGCAGCAGGGCTTTTCAACGTAGACGTGTTTGCCGGCTGAACAGCCGAGAATGGTACCGGGAGCATGCCAGTGGTTGGGGGCTGCGACGATCAGAGCGTCCACGTCTTTGTCGTCGAGGATTTTGCGGAAATCGCCGATGGCCTGTGGTTTCTTTTTCGTGGCTTTTTCCACGGTCTGGGCTGCTTTGCCGGCACGGGTGTCATCCGTATCACAGACGTACTTGATTTCGACCCCATCCAGGGCACCAAAGGTTTTCGCCAGGGCCAGACCACGCTGCATCCCCATGATGCCGATGGTAACTTTCTCACTGGGGGCTTTGTTGGCGGCGGACAGAATCGCCGGGGCGGTGATGCCGGCAGCGGTGGCAGCTGCGGCAGTCTGTCCCAGGAAAGTACGACGATTGACGGAATCGGACATAATCTCTTTCTCCGTAGAATAGACTTAAAGCGGTATGCTGAAGGCGGAATGTTAGTATGACAAACCGTATTCTAGTCGCTTTTCAGGCCAAATAACACAGTAAAAACCGTGCAGCGGCCTATTTCTTAAAAAAGCTAACAATCTCTTGTACTGTCCCGGTTTACCGTCAGAGTGCGGTGGAACGCATCAGGCTTTGCGGATGTAATGAGCGGCGTAACTGCGAACTTCCTGCCCGTTGAGGACATGGAACATACGGAGCTGCTGGATAGTTTCCTGGCTGAAGCGGCCCAGGGGAACGTGGATCAGTTTTTTCTGATAGCGTTTTGCGAGGCGCTTCCAGCCGATGCCTGGCGGCGATTCGCTGAGCAGGGCGATATGCGATTCTTCGCTGTAATGGCAGGCAGCGACGAGCAGTCGTTCTTCGAGGGTGTCGACGAAATCGAAATTGACTTCATTCCAGATGTCATACACCGGTCGGGGTGGAAAGAGGAACATCGCGCCTCCGTAGGTGGAGACGCCGATTCCCGGTCCGACCATTTCCTGACGGTAGTCGGTGGCGAAGAAGGCCAGCGTCGATTCATCCTGGTGCTCTGCATGCCAGGTGAGGCGATAGGGATAATCGCGCGGGTCCGCCGGAGAGTCAAAGAGCATGATCACGCAATCGAGCCGACCGCGACTGGGGGGCAGCACTTTGACGTGGATCTCACCCGTGTGCCAGTTACGGAGGGTTTCGCGGAGATCGAGCCCGTCTTTCATACTGGTCGTGAATTTTTCGGTCCGGGCCAGGTCGACGCCGAGCAGGTTCAACGCGTGGTCTTTGACGCTGGTGCGGAACTTTTCGATGGCGACATCTTCGGGTGGCCAGCTGCACTGCTTATAGGGATTCCATTTCATTTCCCATTCGTTCTGCTGCGGTTTGGGAGGCCGGGGAACCAGCTGACAACTGCGCCAGGATATGGGATTGCCGGGCAGGCGGTTGCTGAGTTCGACAGTGGTGCCGTCAGGGAGCTGAGCCTGTTCGATGCCGAAACGGAGTGTTTCGAACGGGAGTAAGTGCACGAACGGGTATTCGCGGGCGGTCTCTGCAATCTGGATTGCGTACTGATCGCCGGCGACCTGTTGAGCGGCTTTGACCAGCGTATACAGGTCGGGAGTCATGCGACGTTCGATGAGCGAGAGATTCCGCACGTAGCGAAAATAGACCGAGAGCAGCTTGGGGGTAATCTTGCGACCCCGGGATTTGAGTTCGACTTTGTAACGGTCCCGGGCGGTGAGTGCGAGTTCCTTGATGCCGTCGACCGAGAGGTTTTCATCATCTTCCAGTTCAGAACGGGCGGCTTCATAGAGTCCCGTGATGTAAGGGAGTTCTCCCAGCATGAACAGCAGCGTTTCGGTGTCGGCGGTATAAATGGAGGTCTCGTTGACCTCTTCGTCCTCGACTTCGAGGGGCAGTTGATCGATGTAGGCATCGTGAATCCAGGGCCAGTCTGACAGCGAGCAGACCAGCAGGATCGATTTGTATTTTTTCTCCAGTTCCCGCAGGCGGTGTGCCATCATTGTGCAGCGGTCGAGGGGCTGTCCTGCGGGCAGTTTGCTGAGCGCGGGCAGGACGGCGGCGGAAAACTTTTCGAGGGGTACCTTCTTCAGGGCATAGGGATCCGGGAGGACGGCGGACATACTCTCGAAACGCTGCGTTTCCAGATCGATGAAGTGCCGGTCGATGTGTTCCATCATCGCGATGCGGAGTGCGGCGATGACCCCTTGGCAGGGATCAATGGGCACGTAGCTGTACATCTTCTGGTTGTCTTCGTCGTCCTCGTCCTGCTCCCAGGGTGGTGCTCCGGAGATAGGGGCTCTTCCTGCAGGACCGCAGTGATGCTGGGGAGAAAGGTGATAGCCCGCTCGACATCGTCCTGAAACGAGGCGGGCAGCGGAACGGCGAGGCAGTCAAAATCGTTGTTGAGCATCACTCGACGGACTTCGATCGCGAAGTCGCCGCTGCCGTGGATCAGGGGCAGCACGGAGATGCGTGGGCTGATCTTCAAAAAACTGGAATGAGGGGCTGTCATGTTGCAATCGTCCAGTTTCTCAAGGGACCGGAGTCAGTTCGCTGGGATCCTTGACGGGATCAGCGGGTCCATTTCCAGTCGGGGGTCTGTTTCAGGTTGACCACACACTCTTCCGGCCACTCGCCCTGATACAGTTTCACAATGTTGTGAGCCGCCATCGCGTAAGCATCGCGGTGCGATTCCTGGTCCAGTCCGCCGATGTGACAGCTCAACAGTACATTGTCCAACTTGATCAGGGGACTTTCAACAGGCAAAGGTTCTTTTTTGAAGACATCGAGACCGGCGGCGCGGAGATGTCCCGACTGCAGGGCTTCGATCAGGGCGTCTTCGTCGACGAGGCCACCGCGGGCAGTGTTGATTAGGACCGAGCCCTGTTTCATTTTGGCCAGCGAGTCCTTGTTGATCAGGTCGACAGTTTCGGGAGTGACGGGGAGGTGCAGCGTGACGTAGTCTGACTGGGCCAGCAGATCGTCGAGGCTGACCAGTTTGATGCCATGCTGGTCGACGAACTCCTGATTGGCGAAGGGGTCGTAGGCGAGAACGTGCATGCCCATGCCGATCGCACGGGTTGCGACTGCCTGACCGATGCGACCGAGGCCGACGATCCCGATGGTGCTGCCCCAGACGCGGGGAGTCAGAGCCCGTTCCCATTCACCGCGGCGGACTGCCTGGTCCTGGGAGCGGGTGAGTCGGGCGACGCCCATCAGCAGCGCGAAAGCCTGTTCGGCGACCGAGTGATGATTCACTCCCGGAGTGATGGTGACTGCGATGTCCAGATCATCAGCGGCTGCCAGATCGACGGCGTCGAAGCCGACTCCGTAGCGGGAGACGATTCTCAGGTCGGGCAGTTGCGCGAGTACTTCGCGGGAATAGATTTCTGCACCGGCCAGAATGGCATCATAGCCCTGAACCTGTTCGACGACGCGGTGGGGTTCCTTGCGGAGATCCACGTCAGTCGGGACGGTGTCCACCTCGAAACCTGCTGCCTGCAGGATTTCAAAGTGCGGACCGAATTCACACATTTTGGCAGTACAGATGACGCGAGGCATGTTTCCGTTTCTTCTTCTAATACAGGTTTCGGGGATGAGTAACCGTACTGTTACTCTAGCGAATCCCGGGGTTGGCTGACAGTCAGCCGGAAGGAAAAAACGGAAGGCCCGCGAAGAGTCGGCATTTAATAAAAGCGTTCGGCCCGTTTGACGAGTTGGGGGTCCCGATCGCGGATGAGAGTCAGGTATTTCCGGGCCCGGGCGGCGGTTGTTGCGTCGGGACCGCCGTCCGAGGGATCGGAATAACGGGATGCGACCAACAGGTAGCGGATGATGGCCTGGCGGATACCTTTGTAGTCGTACCCTTCGGCATCATAGAGGGAGACGAGTCGATCCATGACGGTCCAGTCCTGCCAGCGTGCGAGGTCGGCAATGACGAGGTCAGCCAGTTCCGGGCGATTGAGCAGCATCCGCATGGACTGTCGCAGGCGTTCGGGGGGGATCTGATAACGTCCTTTACCGTACGTCCACATGAACGAAACCGCTTCGCGGGCAGCGAAGAGTTCGTTGGGCGATGTGTTCTTCTGCTGGAACTTGGAGCGCTCCAGGTGGTCGAGTCCTTCGCCGCCGGTGAGCATCAGGTAGCCGGACATCAAACCGCCGATGCCTGAGCGGAGCCCTTGTGCCTGGACGTTGATTTTATCTTCCATGAAGTCGATGTCATCTTCATTTCCGCAGAGTCCCAGCATGAGTCCGTATAAGCCGAGGCGGGGGGCGGGCGTGGATTTGCTGCTCAGCCAGTGGTGCAGCTTTTCACGAGGGAGTTGTGGAGTCAACGGCACGATGTCTTCAAAGGGGGCGTTAGCGAATTCCGCAAAGGCATCGTTGGCGATGATCATATCCTGGTGTTCGAGGAACTTCAGAAAGTACTGCAGCCTTTCGGTGGTTGGTTTCTGCAGCGAGGGCGCCTGCATGACGTACGCATAGCTGGCAGGGGTGATGGCCGTCGGGTTTTCCCAGAGGGGCTTGGGTCCGTGAGTGCCGGTGAGCAGGAACGGACCGCCGGGCTTACTGAAGTGATAGTGGTTGACCGTGATCAGCGAACCTTTTTCGTACTGGGTACTCTGCGACTGTTTAATGACCTTCAATACTTTGAAGACCGTGTGTCCCGGCTTCTCGATGGTGCCGGTATCGCCTTCGACCCAGCGGACCAGACAGGCGGTGTGGGCGTGTGTGAGTTTTTCGGTCAACGGGACAGAAGCCCCGGGGCAGAACGGACAGGCTGCGAGTTTCGTTGTCAGTACTGTGATCAGCAGGCAGCAGTACAGCCCAGGCCATCCGTGCCAGGGTCGGATTCGATTCCGGTCAGTCATACCAGTTCCTTCTGGTAAAAATGTCAGTTAGTCTCGGTCAATTCCTGCTGTTGAGCGCGACTGCAGGAACGTCGTCAGCTTCTCAGTGCGAATTACTTCAGAAAGAAGAAGCGTTCGGCACTTTTGACGGTCTTGGGATCTTCTTCGCGGAGTTTGGCAAGTAGTTCCTTGGCTTTTTCCGTCGTGGCGGCATCGGGGCCACCGCCATTTTTGTTTTTCCCTTTGGAGGCGACGAGCAGGTAACGCACGATGGCCCGTTTGATGGAGGGAATGTTGTAGTCTTCTGCGCCGTACATTTCCATCAGGCGGTTCATGACGCTCCAGTCATCCCAGCGAGCGAGGTCCGCGACAACCAGGTCGGTCAGTTCGGGACGATCGAGGAGCAGACGCATGGATTTCCGCAGACGTGCCTTGTCGATGCGTCCGTCGCCGTAGGTCCACATGAAACGCAGAGCCTGCATGGCGGCGTAGGTTTCACTGAAGGCGACATCCTTGGGGACGAACTTGGATTCATCGATTTTGTCGAGTCCGTCCGATCCGGTGAGCAGCAGGTAGCCGGAGATGACGCCGTCGATCCCCAGGCGGAAGTCTTTGGTGGGTTCATTGATTTTCTTTTCCATGAACTCAACATCTTCACCCTGACCGCAGAGTCCCATCAGCAGTCCGTAGAGACCGATGCGGGTGACGGGGGTTTCGGGATCGGAGAGCCACTTGCGGATCTTTTCGCGGGGCATGTCTTTGGACAGCGTGGCGATATCTTCGTAAGGGGCGTTGGCGAATTCGGCATAGGCGTCGTTCGAGATCATCTGGTCCGGGAATTCCAGGAACTTCAGGAAGTAACGCAGACGCTTGGATGTTTTTTCTTCTGGCGGTGGTGCCTGGGAGACGTAGTGGTAGCTGGTTTCGGTGACTTCGATCGGATCGCCCCAGTCGACTTCTGCGCCTTTGGTGCCCAGCAGCATGAACAGGTTGCCTTTCTTGCCGGGGCGATGGCGGTTGATGGTAATTTTATCGCCGACTTTGAGCTTGTCCTTGTCTGACTGGCGGATGATCTCTTTGACTTCGAAGACGGTTTTACCCGCTTTTTCGAGGTCTCCTTTCTCGGCTTCGATCCACTGGACGAGCACGGCGACGTCCGACTGAGACAGCTGTTCGGTCAGGGTCAGGGAGGGAGCGGAGCAGAAGGGACAGGCCTGGGCCACAGGTACCTGGGCCAGCAGGACCAGCCCGCAGAGCAATCCCATGACGGTGCGTTGTTTGAGGATGCGATGTTGGAAGAAATTTGTCAGACGATTCATGAGCCAGACCTCGTGGCGGTAGTTAACAATTTTGTAAAACGCGTTTTGTTTCCGTAAACATTTATTATTGATCGATGACGATGGCGTCGTCAATCAAGTAGATCCGCTCCAGCTCTCCGTCGATGGTTTCAGCCTTGATGTGGAAGACGCCGACCACGTCGAAGGGGCGGTTCAGAATGTAGTCTGTTGTGACGCCGTCCTTGAGGAGCACAGGGAACAGGTCGTAGATTTTCGGGTTCTTGCCGAAGCAGCAGATCTGGTTGTCCCGGGCGAGGAGGAAATACTCATTGCCGGTCTGCTGGAACGGGGGATACATGAAACCGCGAATGCGAATTCGTTTGCCGTTCAGATCCTTCAGCCACTGAGGCATGAGCTCGGGGGCTTCGGGAGTGACCGGTTCCATATTCATGACTTTGAGCAGGTCGATGTCATCGTAGCTGACCTGCAGGGCATCGTTGGGCGCGACGTGTCGGAAGGATTTGTTTTTGACCAGGATCTTGACTTCCCGCGGTTCCATTTTGACAGACTGCTGTTTTTCTTCTTCCGGAGTGAGTGCCCGGAGGCTCGGATCGGGACGCTGCGCGATCAGGGGGAGGAAGTCGTCGGTGGCATCGACGGCGGCAGTGGTGTCCGTGGGGGCCGGTTTGGCTTTGGTTCCGGTCTCCAGCGGCATCGGTTCAGCCGATTTGACTGCGGAGGTCTGGGTAATGGTTTCCGGTTCGGGTTCTACCGGCTCCGACTGCTCTGGAACCTCTGCGGCGACCTGTTCCGGCTGGTTGTCAGCGGCGTCTTTCTGCTCGGGCGATTTGGCATCGATCTGTTCGCTGTACTGACGGTACTCGGTCTGGTCTGATGAATTGCAGCCGGCTCCCCAGAAGGTGAGGCTGCAGAGGGTGAGGATTATCAGACTGACTGGTGAGTATCGGGTGGGATTGTGGTGGGCCTGCACGTGATCAAACTCCTGATGATCGGGTGGTTGCACCAACTTCTGGATAAAGTTGATAATGGCTCAGACTGTGAATCAACCTGAGCCATTCAAATTCGTAACGATGTAATGAACGCGTTGGTCTGGGTCTCCGGTGTTTTCAGGTGGGTGTCTCTGTGTGGTTGTCTGTTCAATTATCTGTAGGAAGTTCGAGCCTGCTCGAAGTGGGTCCCCTTCAGCTGGTAGACCGGACGTAATTCACCGGCCTGGGTCGGGGCTTCTGCGACGAATTCACCGGCAACGGAAACGAGACCGGAATAGAAGTCGGCCCGATTCTTGCCCTGCATTTCGACCAGGATCATATCTTTCACGTCGGGCTGGCCGCCGAAGCAGCACTGGCCGTTATCTTTAACCAGAATGAAAGACTGCAGGTCTTCGGTCTGGCGTGTGGGGTACATGTAACCTTTGACGAAGACTTTCTGCTTGTCCATTTTGAGTACATCGGGATTGACGCTGGTCACGCCATCTTTCTGGACGAATTCTTTGGACGAAATGTCGGTGGCGAAGTTGATTCGCTGGTAGCCTTCGGGAACTTCGTGTGCATAGACGAAGGACTGATAGCTGACGCCGGTGACCAGGAAGAAGGTCGACAGCATGAGGCCGGCACGGGCCACCATTTTGCCGCCCAGTTCACCGCCTGCCCGGCGGATATTGAACATACTGATCAGCGAGACCACGATACCGAACACGGCCACACCCAGTCCGATGATCCCGAACAGGGCGATAAAGGAGAGCAGTCCCAGTACCAGGCCCACGACAGCAGTCGGGGGAACCGGCTTGTAGGAAAACTCATCCTGACCTTCGAAGGAATTTTGCAGCGAATGATTGGAGCCATCAAGAACTTGCGACATCTTGCAAGGCCTTTCAAAATTCAGCAGAAATAAACAGGGAATATAGTTAATTATCGCAGAATCACAGGTGACCCGGCCAGAACAACTGGCTGAAGTTCAGAACGGGGTCTGGATTTTTTACTATCATATCAGGGAGGGGGGATGAGAACATCCCTGAAATCATCCAGAACCGGTCAGAAAATTCTGAAGTTCCGGGTAAAGTGAGCCTGACTCTGTAGATCCCTTGCTGAGCTACAGGCCGAATGCTCCCTGAAACCAGTCCTTTATAATAGTATATACGGGATCGTGTCGATTTTCGTTGAATTTTTATCAATCTTAACTTAAAGCGGGTCCCCTCTGGATAATGTGCATCGCAAGTGCCTATACCAAAATGGTTTATGACGGCACGCTTGTTGCCATTCCCTTTTCGTAAAACTACCGAGAAGGAGACCGGTTCAAGCGGACGATCAGGTATCACTCAAAGTACTGGCGACGTCGGTGCGGTAAGCGGTCATCGCGGGGATGAAGCCGACCAATGATGCCAGAACGACCAATACCGGCAGCAGAATCAGTTCGACTGAGCTGAAAGCGAACGGATTGATCAGCAGTCCGCTGCGGGCTTCGATGATCGGGGCGGCGGCGAAGACCAGTCCGTGTCCGAGCAGGATACCCAGGATACCCCCTCCCAGACAGAGCAGAACGGACTCGCTGAGAATGATGGTGAAGACTGCGGTGCGGCCGGCACCCAGGGCCCGCATGATGGCGATCTCCCGTTTGCGGTCGGCCATCGAGTTGTAGATGCTGACAAAAATACTGACGCCGGAGACGACGATGATCAGGCTCGTCAGAATGATGAGCATCGTGCGTACGTTGCCCACGATGTTGATCATCAGCCAGCTGATTTGCTGAATCGGATTGACGGCCTGGGCCTTGTTGCCTTCCTTGAGTTCGGACTGCAGTTTGATAGTGGAAAAGCCGCGGAGGCGATCGCCTTTCATCTGGACCAGAATCGCAGTCACCTCTTTCTGCGCGTCGGGAACTTCGTGCCCGTGATCGTGTCCATGGTCATGGCCGCTGTGATCATGATGATCGTGGCCGGCGTTTTCCTTGAGGATTTTCTGCAGTTCGGCTTCGTCGATTTTTTCACCGAAGAATTCGGCTTCGCGGCGGAGTGCTTCTTCCAGTGGTTTCTCGTGACCGGAAACCTGGTAGAACCCGCGCAGGTTGACGAAGACGGTACGGTCGTTCGGCGTGCCCGTTGGTGCGAGAATACCGACAATCTTGAATTTTTCATCGTGGACGTGACCACTCTCCGCGGAGCCGTGAATCAACTGAAATTCATCTCCCATTTTCCAGTTGTTCTGTTTCGCGACAGCAGAACCGATGACGGCATCCCAGGTCCCGGGCAGGAACTTGCCATCCTTATTGATGCGGAAGTGCCGCCCCGGGATGTACTCCAGAGCGAAGTAACGGGGAATGGTGCCGACAATCGGAAAGCCGCCTTCCTCGGTGACATCGCCGATCGCGAAAGGGATGGCTTCTTCGATACGGGGATCTTTTTTCAGTTCTTCATAGTAGCGGTAGGGGAGATTCTCAATCGGGGCACCGACGCGGAAGACGGTATTCAACACCAGCTGCAGCGGGCTGCCCTTGGGACCGACGATGAGGTCGTAGCCGCTGGCGGTCTGGTTGAACATCTTGTCGATGACGCCGTTGATGACCAGAACGGAGATCATCAGCGTCACACCCAGGGCCACGCTAAGGGCCGTCAGTGCAGAGGCGAGGCGACGTTGTTTGATGCTTTTCCAGGCGATGGTCAGTGTATTCATAATGAGAATCTACTTTGTAGTCGGTTCGCTGAGAAGAAAATAAGAAACGGAAAAGATAGAACGAATCAAGCCTGTGCGTGGACCTTGTTGAAGTCAGTCAGTGTTTCAACCCGCTCAAACTGGCTGGCGACTTCCTGAGAGTGGGTGACCAGCAGCATGGCGATCTGGTGCTGAGTGCAGGCGTCGCGGAGCAGTTTGAGAATGGTTTCCTGATTGCCGACATCGACGTTCGCCGTCGGTTCGTCGGCCAGCAGCAGTTTGGGTTGATTGGCCAGGGCCCGCGCGACGGCGACCCTTTGCTGTTCCCCGACGGACATCTGTTTGGGGCGGTGATTCAGGCGATGCTCGAGTCCCACGAGGGCCAGCAGTTCTTTCGCCCGGTCGCGGCTCGCTTTTTTTCGTGAGAAGCTCATGCCGAGCAGGACGTTTTCCAGAGCTGAGAAGGCGGGGAGCAGATTAAAGGTCTGGAAGACGAAGCCGATGCGTTCGGCGCGAAAGCGGTCGCGAACGACTTCGGGCATGGAGGCGATTTCGGTTCCCGCGATGGTGACTTTCCCGCTGTCGGTGGTGGTGATGCCGGAAATGACGTTGAGCAGTGTCGATTTCCCCGAGCCACTCTCGCCGATGAGAACCACCTGTTCCTGTTCTTTGACTTCAAAGCGTTCGATATCCAGGATGGGGAGTGTCGAGCCATCCGGTTCGCGGTAGCTCTTTTTGACATTTTCCAATAGCAGGGACATGCTGACCTCGTCTGGTGGGAATCTGGCAACGCCGCAAACCGTGGTTCCGGCGTCGGGCCGTATAGTTTGTTTTTGCAAATGTTATGTAATTAGCCGGGTGTTGCCTAGGGTTGTTCTGTCAAATCTTCCTGATTCCTGCGGAACACAGTGAGCCGCGGGTCGGATCTTAAACAATTATTAATATATGACTTACGTCTCCCCGGTGGCAAGTCGGTTTTCACAGAATCGCCGTAGGCTTAATCAGGATGATTTGCTATAGTCCCGACTCTCTGATTTTAACCGAAGCGTATCCGTATTGTGAATCAAGGATGATGGCAAGATGCGAAGTCGTAACCGGGGTCGATGGATTACTCCTTTTCGTTTCATCATGGTAACTGGACTGGGAATTCTGGGGGCGGTCGCCTGGAAAATGGATCTGCTGCCGTTCCAGGTGAGCAGTGCTCCCACAGGTGCGCTGCACGAACAGGAGACTGCAGGTAAGTCGTCTGGCAAGACGACTGTACCGCTGGAAGCATACAAAGAGCCCGTCCTGGAAGAAGCCACGATTCTGGCACAGTCGGAGCCGCCTGCGGAGGAACTCTCAGACGGGGATGACAACCAGCGTCTGTTCCGCAAAAGCGAAGTGGAAATGCCCCGGGTTTACACGCGTACGTTGAATGGGGCGATCGTGGAAGCGGAGACCTCCGTCGATCCGCTGTTCGAAGAAACCGAGCCTCCCGCCCAATTCAAAGGGGCCGCTCGTCCTGTTGAACCACTGCCCGAACCGACGGCTGCCATGCCTGAGCCCAACGCACCCGCGAAGCTGAATCCCCCCGAGGGGATCAAGCGGGCCAGCAATCCGGTGATCAAGACCGCGAAGCATGCCAGCTTTAAAGAAGAGATTGGTGTTGAGTCCGCCAAACAGGCCGTACCCGATCTGATTGCGATTGACGAACTGATTTCACAACGGAAAATTATCGAGGCTCACAAGCGGTTGTCCAAAATCTACTGGGATCAGCCCGAGGTCTATCCAGTCATTAAATCACGCATTGAAGAGACGGCGCGGATGATCTACTTCGCACCGCAGCCGCATTTCATGAAACCCTACGAGATTGAGCCCGGCGATCAACTGCGGAAAGTCGCGCAGCAGTACGGCATCACCTGGGAATACCTGGCGAAGCTGAACCAGATCGATCCCAAGCGGATTCGTCCGGGGCAGAAGCTCAAAGTCATTAAAGGACCCTTTCATGTGTTCGTTGATTTGAGCGACTTCACACTCACGGTGCATTCACACGGTTACTTCGTCAAACGCTATACGATTGGTACCGGCAAGGATCATTCGACGCCGACTGGCAAATTTGTCGTAAAGGACAAGCTGGTCGATCCGACGTATTACGGTCCGGATGGTGTGATTGCCAATGATGATCCGACCAATCCCCTGGGCGAACGCTGGATTGATATCGGCGACAGCTACGGAATTCACGGCACCATCGATCCGACATCGATCGGCAAAGCGGAGTCCAAAGGTTGCGTGCGGATGCAGAATGACGATGTGGCCGAGGTGTACGATCTGCTGGGTGTTGGCTCGGAAGTCGTGATTCGCCCCTGATTTCAGAGAGATTCGCACCAGCTGAGAATTCTTTACCTGCAGTCCGTTTGAATGTTGAATTCGACCCTGTAGAATACGTGTGTTTGAGCCAGTCCGCGGTGTTTTTATTAAACATTGTTTATGCGAACGGACCGTGGCGGCTTCTGATTTGAGCACATCACACATTCAGGGTAGAGAAGAGAGCATTCATGTTTGATCGCGAAAAGCTGATCGAGTTGTTTCGGGAGCGGGCGTTGAAATTCGGCGATTTCACGCTGGCTTCAGGTAAGAAGAGCACCTATTACCTCGACGGCAAACAGGTGGTCCTGCATTCACACGGTCTGCGTCTGGTGAGTGCCGGCCTGCTGGAAATGCTGGAAGATGTCGAATTCGACGCGATCGGCGGCATGTCGATCGGCGCTGATCCGATTGTCGCGGGTGTGCTCGCAGTCGCTGCAGAGCAGGGCCGATCGCTGAACGGGTTTATGGTCCGCAAAGAGCCCAAGGGGCACGGCACCAATAAATATGTCGAAGGCCCCGTGCAGCCTGGCGACAAAGTGGTGATCGTGGATGATGTCATCACGACTGCCGGCAGTGCACTGCTGTCCGTCGACCGGGCCGAAGAGTTTGGTTGCAAAGTTGTGCAGGCCCTGGGAGTTGTCGATCGTCTGCAGGGGGGCGCTGCCAACTTTGAGAAGCGCAACATCCCCTTCAAAGCGCTGCTCTCGATTCGCGACTTCGGTATCGAGCCGCCTGCGGAAGATCAGTGATCTCCCTCTCAATTTATTCACTCTGACGAAAGCGTGATCTCTCATGACAAACTTCATTCGCTACGACGATTCCGCCGCCCGCAAGCTCATTGATGAGAAGTGGTATGAAGAACTGCAGCCGGCCCTGATGGCGGCCCGGGAAGAAATGTTGAAAGACATTGAACTGCTGGGCAGCGATGCGATCCCTGCGGACAAGCAGCCTCTGGATGCGGGTTTTCAGAACCTGCCTCAACAGTTGCTGGACGAATACGAGTCCCAGGGAAGCGGGAGCCTGCTGGGACGCATCGAAGCGAAAGCACAGGAACTGCGTGAGCAATCGGACCGGTTTGTCGTGCTGGGGATCGGCGGTTCTTACATGGGGATGCGGGCGCTGTTCGAAGCGTTGTGCCATCCGCTGCACAATGAACTGACCCGCGATCAACGAGGAGGCGTGCCGCGCCTGTATTTTGAAGGGAACAATGTCGATAACGATTCGATTACGGCATTGCAGGAACTGTTAAAGACGAGTTGCCTGGATCCCAAGGATGTACTGCAGCGGTGGAGTATGACCGTCATCAGTAAATCCGGGGGAACGCTGGAAACCGCTCTCGGCTTCCGCCTGTTCCGCGAATCACTGGAGGAGTATTACGGAGCCGATTCCGAAGAGAGCCGATCACTGGTGGTGCCGATCACCGGGCTGGAAGGAAAGCTGCGGAACTTCTCCAATCATAAAGGGTATCCGGAAGTCTTTCCGATTCCCGACAATGTGGGCGGCCGGTTTTCGGTTTTCACGTCGGTCGGGCTGTTCCCGGCTGCCGTGCTGGGCGTTGATTTGAAAGAATTGCTGCAGGGGGCCGCGGATATGACCCGCCTGTTCAACACACAGCCGATGGGGGACAACCCGGTGCTGGATTACACGGCGACCTGTCACCTGTTTGAGCGGGAGAAGAACGTATCGATGCGGATCCTTTCGACCTGGGGCAAGCGTCTGGAAGCGCTGGGACTGTGGTACGATCAGCTGCTGGCCGAAAGTCTCGGCAAAGAAGAAAAGGGCGCGACGCCGCTGACCGTGGTCAACACCCGCGACCTGCACAGCCGGGGACAGCAGCACCAGGAAGGTGTGCGTGACAAGCTGATCACCAACGTGATTGTCGAGCGTCCGGACAGCGAGCCAATCTCCGTGCCTGTCGTACCTGAAGAGGAAAATCAGGATCAGCTGAATAAGTTGAAAGGCAAAACGGTTCCCGATGTGCTCTCTGCGGCGATCGAAGGGACCAACCAGGCTTATGCCGACGTGCATCGCCCGACGGCGGATCTGATCCTGCCGAACCTGGATGCCTATACGGTCGGCCAGACCCTGCAGATGCTGATGCTGGCGACGGTACTCGAAGGCCGGTTGATCAATATCAATCCCTATGGGCAGCCGGGTGTGGAAGCCTATAAGAAGAACATGCAGGAAGTATTGAGCCGCTGAGGCGACAATCAGAGCAGCAGTAATATAGAGAACGCCCCGGATCAGGCAGACGCTGGTCCGGGGCGTTTTTTTGTTCAGTTTCGATTTCAGGGGCCGCTTAGCTGGGGACTTCCTGATTCTTGTCGATGGGGACGCCGATCATCTGGCCGCTGAAGACCATGCTGTTGTCGACGAGTCCCTGGAAGTTGAATTCCGCCCGTTTGCCGGCACGGATGCGGGCCAGCTGAGCCATAATCACCAGTCGTTGATTGGGGAAAACGGGGCTGCGGAAGCGAACATCGTTCATACCGCCGAAGCCGAGGAAGTCGCCTCCCAGCAGTTTGAACTTGCGGGCATAGAAGCCGGCCAGCTGAGCGGAACATTCACAGAGGATGACGCCGGGCATCAGGGGGAAGTCGGGCATGTGGCCACGAACCCAGAATTCGTCTTCGGTGACATCTTTGAAGCCGACGATGCCATGCTTTTCATTATCTACATGGACAATCCCCGTCAGCTGCTCCATTTCAAATCGCTGAGGATTGATTTCTCTGATGTCTTCGATTCCGTAGATCGGGTTTTCAAAATCGAAGTCAATTCCTTCGTAAAGCAATTTGGGAGGCATGGTCTCTCTTCTCCAATAAGGGCGTCAATATCTGAGGTACGACCCTGGTTCCCTTTCAGGGCCATCAGGTGCAGGAAGTGTATATATTCTATGGGTTTAGGTATCAGATGGGTTAGTTCATCCAGGTGGAAATGCGAGCCCGGTATCTGATAAGCCAGAAATATTAGCAGAATCGGTGGAATATGTTAATCGAGGATTTCAGCTATTTGGCTCAAATTGGTGATCAACCTGTCAGGTTTGGTATCGGGGCTTCTGACTTCTGCTTTGCTGGCGTGAATGCTGAGTGAATCGCCGGCAAACAGGGCGGTTTTCATGCCGAAACTCCGGGCGATCGCCAGGTCATCGGGGATGCGGGAACCGACGTGCAGAATTTCCTCAGGGGGGATGCCCTGCTGATCGAATCGATCGAGCAGTTTTTCGTAGAGGGACACCGAGGGTTTGCGGACGGTTTCGCGATAAGAGAAACAGAAACATTCCTGAGTGAACAGCTCGGACAGGGGGGGGAGTGTTCCCTGAGTGCCTAATGCCCGCAGGAGTTGCACCAGAGTGAACGGCTGAGCATCCGCAAACAGAGCGACTTTCTTGCCGTACTGACTGAGCTGGCAGAGTGACTCCAGGGCGTCGGGCATGGGAGAGATTCCCTGCAGGCTGGAGTGGAAGAAGTAGGCGACCTTCAGGCTGAAGTCATCAAGGTTCCCGTAAAAGGATTCGTCGAACGTGTATTCGTTTTTCTGCAGGCGTTCGATGAGCAGTTTCCAGAGGTCGGCGGAGTTGATTTCCGGCTTTTCCCCTTTGGCGACCTTTCCGCCGAGTTGCTGGTCTTCGAGCAGCGAGCGGTATTGGGAGAGCATGTATTCCCAGGGGGCCCCCGGTTTGCGGGACATGCTGTTCCACATATTGAACTCTTTAATTGTCTTATCGAGGGCGATCTGCATGCGGAGCTGTTGTTGATGGTCGAACAGAAGTTCGCCGTCGGTGATGTGCAGCAGGGTGCCGTAGATACTGAAGGTGATCGCGGAGATGCGTTTCAGCGGTTTGAGAAAGGGCGTCGCTTTGGGCGTTTCCAGCGCGGGAGCCGTGGGCCAGATCAGATCATCCCGGTTGGATAACCAGTCAGCGTATTCTTGAAGAGTCTTCGGCATAAGGGTCGTATTTCAGATCGTATATCGAGTCAGCTGTCGCTGGAAGCAGCTGACATTCAGAAACCAGAACGGGTCTGTCGGGAATGTGATGAACGATTCAGTGAATGCGGTTGTAAACTCTGCCTGAGAGATGAATTTTGACAGACAGACAACCGGAATTCAATGTGATCTTAGACGGGTGGATATGGACAGGGCAAGCGAAAAGGCAAAAATCGGACGGCTTCCCCGGTGAACAGGCTATAAGGCCGCAGGAAAAAAAGAACCAACACGGATCGCTATATCCGTCGTAATAGAGACGACAGTTCCAATACTTTGAACCTGAGACGGGTTGCTGTTGTCATAACGGTTATCCGCTCGGAGCAGGCTTACCCCGGGGAAAATCAGCGGAATCTGATACGAAAACTCAAGTCACCTCAGAAATAAGGTTCACATCTTAAGCATTTCCCCGGGACGTATTAAGTGCCTGTTTTACAGGGCATTAGAGCATAATATCCCTCACAGCTGATTCTTCCGTACCAGCTATTCCGAGTGTCTCTGTCACTACTGCACTCTCTCTTGTCAAAGAACTTAAAGTCCTCACGGCAGTTTCGTCGATGCAATTAGGGCAGACGGTTGAAACCGGAAAGACGTAAAAACCACGTCGAGCCAGTCAACACCAGTTTGAATGGTTCAATCCGATCAACAGTCTGTAAGGGGGGAGAGGACAAGACGGATCTAGTCTGACGAACTGATCTGAATGGTATTGCGATTGTCATTCAGTCCGACCCCAAAAGTATTACGTACCAGATCCCAAATTTCCTTAAAATTAAAGATTGGCATTTTGAAACAGTTTCTGGAGATGCTGTCTCCAGAGACAAACCCCGACCCAAGACTACACAGGTTACAACGTGAACTGACTGGCCAGGATAGCCGCAAACTGTAGTAGGGGTTAAAGCAGAAGAAAAGTAACCTTTCTTCGACGAGATTTGCCAAGCATGTGATTGGAGAGCCCGCAATGAAAACGATCTTCACTACTGGCCAAGTAGCAAAGATCTGTAAGGTTGCACCCCGCACGGTTAGTAAGTGGTTCGACTCTGGACGCCTGAGAGGCTACCGGATCCCCGGTTCTCAGGACCGCCGAATCCCACGTGAGCACCTTATTCGATTTCTTAAAGAACACGGCATGCCATTAGGCGAACTGGAAGACGAAGCGATGGGCAAACTGCTGCTCGTCGGTGCCGATACCCAGGTTCGAGCCAGCCTTGACGATCTGATGGCAACAGAAGACTTCAAAATTGAATATGCCGTGAGCGGTTTTGAAGCCGGTATCCAGGCAGAATCACTGCACCCCGACTGCGTAATCGTTGATTTCGCCATGGGTCGCAACGAAGCTCTGATGATCGCACAAAACCTGCGACGCAACAAAGACTACACCGACTCTGTTCTGATTGCCCTGCTGAGCGATGAAGACAACGCCAGCGGTTTCGACAGAACACTGTTTAACGAAACTTTCCGGAAACCATTTGACGCTGCATTGCTGGCCGAACGGATTCGGACCTTGGTTGGACGTAAAAAGCAGATCGCCTAATAGACCGGGCAGGAATGCCTTAAGGTGAGATTGCCAGGGACGTGTAGTTCTCGATATTATGGACGGTGTCGAGAGAACGGCCCGCTGGCCAACCAGAACAATCGCAAAGGGATTTGCTGGTTTGCGTGAACGACTAAACCCGGCCAAGAGGTAACACTCTTGGTCGGGTTTTTTTATTGCGCCCCGGAAGTAATGTCACCATGAATCAATCCACAACACAAGCACCGCTGACCCCCCGCGAGAAACTGAAGCCCGCTGCCTGGTATGCGCTGCTGGCCTGCCTGGCATTTCTGCTGGTGGCGGCCCGCCTGGACTGTGCCCAGGATCTGTCGCTCACCGGTCCGGGACCCGGGATGACGGTCGACGAACCGTTTAACGTGGGGCAGGGGGTGTTCCTGGTACGTGCGATTCGCGTCTATGGGTTGGGTATCATTGCCCCGGAGAGCCTGCGGGAGATCTTCGAGCATGAGAACTATCTGCCCGATCATCCGCCGCTGGGGCGTCTGCTGATTGGCATCGCCCATGAAACAGTAGCGGGACTGGCGGGAGAGGGAGAGCGACCGTTCGTCGTGACCTATGGTCGTTACGCGTCGGCACTCTGTTTCGCCTGCCTGGTGTTCGTGGTGGGCTGGTTTACCTCTCAGCGATCCGGTCATTTCGCGGGCGTAGTGGCTGCTGTCGCGTTGATTACATTGCCCCGTGTGTTCGGACATGCGCATCTGGCGGCACTGGAGACGGTGACGGCACTCTTCTATGTGACCGCGGTGCTTGCGGTGATCCGATTCTGGGATACTACGGAACCGCCGACCGCTAAGCGGGCCTGCCTGACCGGTATTCTGCTCGGACTGGCGCTGCTGACCAAGATTCAGGCGGTACTGATTCCGATTCCCGTGATCATCTGGGCGCTGTGGAAGTGGCGTCTCAAGGCGATCAAGCCACTTCTCTGCTGGGGAGGCGTGGGAGTGCTCGTCTTCTTTGCGGGCTGGCCGTGGCTCTGGTTTGATCCGGTCGGGCATCTCAGTGAATACCTGGGACGAACCACGGGCCGGGCTGCGATCTATATCGATTACTTTGGAACGAAATACGCCGACCGCGATGTTCCCTGGCATTATCCCTGGGTGATGCTGCTGGTGACGATCCCACTGGGTTTGCTGGTACTGGCGTTGATTGGTGGCTGGAAGACGGGACGCCGTTTAGAGGCAGAACGTGAGCAGCGATCCAGCGGTGGTGTGCTGCTGATCGGTTCGCTGCTCTGGCCACTCATGCTGTTTTCCTGGCCGGGGATTACGGTCTACGACGGCGTGCGGTTGTTTCTGATGGTCTTTCCCATGGCGGCGATTCTGATCGGCGTGGGGGCAGCACAGATCTGTGACTGGCTGCAGCAGCGCTTTTCCATGCGTGTGGCCCGCACTGCGGTGGGAGTGCTGATCCTGACGCAGGCGTATGCTGCATTCGCATTCAGTCCCTGCTGGCTCAGTTATTACAGCCTGCTGACCGGCGGTCTGCAGGGAGCGAACGCACTGGGAATGGAAGTAACGTACTGGGGCGATTCCATCACCGCTGAGATGCTGCACGATGTGGTCGAGCGGGTGCCCGAGAATTCGTATCTCCAGCTGGCACCGATTCTGCATCCGGCTTACATACAGATGTTGCAGGAGACGCCGGAAGTGAAACGGAAGGGGATCAAGCTGATCCCCTTCGATTCCGAACGTCAGGGCGTTTCTGAATACGTGTTGTACTTCCAGCGGAAACCTTACCTGCCGGAAGAACTGCAGCCACGCGAGTCAGCTGCGTGGCAGACCGAGATTGCCGTCGTGCGAAAGCAGGTGCCTTTAGCACGACTGGTGAGACTCAATCCGCCCCGCTGAGGTCTTATTGATCCAGGGGCAGTGAAGGGTGGAAGCCCGGGATCTTGCAGGGGATGCGATACAGACCGCTGCCTGCGGTAATGTAGAGTGTAGATGCATCCTTGCCGATGCCGAATGTGCAGTTGGTAGGCATTTCCGGCGTGGGGATGTAAGCCAGCTCTTTGCCTTCGGGAGAGAAGACAAGAATGCCGAACCGATTCTCGGCGCGGTAGGCGGCGTAGACGTTTCCTTTCTGATCCACGGTCATGCCGTCGATGCCGGTCTGTTGTGGACCGAAGTCGACCAGGACTTTTTTCTTACCCAGAGAACCATCGGCCTTGATCGGGAAGGCGTTGAGGGTCATCCGTTTTTTGGGGTTTTTCGGAGGATCTTTCTCGAGTCCGGAGAGACCATTGTTGGTTTCCGCGACGTAGAGAGTTTTGCCATCCGGGGAGACGACGACGCCGTTGGGTTTGGTGATGTCGGTCGTGGCCCGGTGGACGGTTTTCTTTTTCGGATCATAGCGGAAGACGCTCATGTGATCGAGTTCGAGTGGCTCGAATCCGACGTAGCGGGGATCGGTGAAATAGACCCAGCCTTTGGGGTGGATTACCAGGTCGTTCGGTGCGTTGAATTTCTTGCCTTCGAATTTGTCGACCAGGCACACGGGTTTGCCTGTTTTGGAGATCCGCGCCAGGCACTGTTTACCGTTGTTGGCACCACAGGCTGCCAGCAGTCGTCCTTTCTGGTCGATCATCAGTCCGTTGCTCTGACCGCTGTCCGCACTGAAGACGCTGGTCTTACCGGTCGTGGGATCGAAGGTCATGATTTTGCCTTTACCGCCGGCGAAGTTGATATCGCTGAAGTAGATCAGCCCGTCAACATCGACGCAGGCCCCTTCGGTGAAGCCTTTGTCGACCCAGAGGGTTTCGACTTTGGCATCCGGGGAGACGATCGACGCGTCGCCGCTGGGGGCGGCGGTTTCAGCAGAGACCCGGGAGCCGGTCAGTCCGGAGATGACGATTCCCAGTACAAGAACGTGTTGCCAGTGAACCATGGTTTGTTCCTCTTCTGTTGCTGTGAATGCAAAACGAGCGATTTAAGATATCTCAAGGTGCGAGCGCCATCAGGATGCCTCCGCAGGTTCGATTTCGGCATCAAATTCAGTATCAGTTTCGGTCTCATGTGTATTGTTGCGGACCAGCCAGAGCGAAGGCACCGCAAGGACGGCGCCGGCGGTCGGACCGATGAGATAGAGCCAGAGTGATTCCAGGTGACCGCTGACCAGGGCCGGAGCCAGGGAACGGGCCGGATTCATGGAGGCGCCGCAGATGGGGCCGGCGAACATCGCTTCCAAAGCGATCACGGCGCCGATGGCGACACCGGCGAGAATACCGGTCTCTTTCGCGCCGGTACTCACGCATAAAACGACAAACATCAGGATCCAGGTGAGGACCGCTTCCAGAATCAGCGACTGGATCTCCGTACCTGCAGGCAGGGTCATGCCGTAGTTGGTCAGGCCCGGGAACGTGATTTTCAGCAGCAGGCAGGCGGCGAGGGCGCCGATGATCTGGCAGATGATGTAGGGGAGCACCTGATTGCCCGGGAAGCGTTTGCCGACCCAGAAGGCGATTGTCACGGCAGGGTTAATATGTGCGCCGGAGATTTCGCCGATGGCGTAAATAATCGCGGTGACAACCAGGCCGAAGACCAGGGCGATGCCGACGTGCGTCACGGTTCCCTCGGAAACCTGGTTAGTGACAATGGCGCCGGCGCCGCAGAACAGCAGAATAAAAGTACCGAAGATCTCCGCGTAGTATTTTTGCATCTCTGATGACTTCCCGAGCATGAAACTCAAATGGAGGTTGGGAGTTTAATCGTTTTCCGGCCGAGGTGGATTGAGCCAGTGTCCGGAAGGATCGGAACCGGCGACAATCACACCTTTGGCGTTCCAGTCCATCCCGGCGCGGACATCTGCGGCACAGTAGCGGAGAGTGAGTCCACAGCGGCGGCGGTCGGACTGGTTGGCTTCGGAACCGTGCAGGAGCAGGTCGGAGTGAATCGAAATCTCGCCGGCTTTCAGAGTATCGTCAACGGGAGCGCCGTACTGTTCGGGATTGTCGATGGTCTGATTGAGTACGTTGTCTTCGTGGGAACCGCTGGGGCGGTAGGTCATGTGTCCGTAGTGATGACTGCCGGCGATGAATCGCATGTTGGCGTTTTCCGGGTCGGCGTCATCGATGGCCAACCAGACCGTGACCGCCTTGGAGGGGGATAGCGGCCAGTAACTGGCGTCCTGATGCCAGGAGACGGCCTTCCCGTCATGGGGCATTTTGCAGAAGAAATGCGATCCCCAGGCAATCACGTTTTCGCCGAGCAGATCTTTGACATGGGCGACGATCCTGGGATGGGTGAGCAGATCGTAGACTTTGCCGTACTTCATGTGGGCAGTGCTGATCGAGTAGCTGTTACCACCCGCGGCGATGACCTGCTCCAGCAGCTGATCAAAGTATTCGCGGTTGGCGATGACTTCCTGGTCGTCAAAGATGCGAATGCCACGGAGGAAGCCGTCGCGGTTGAAGTCTTCGATCTGTGCGACCGTCAGCAGTTGTGGATCAGCAGTGGTGGAAGGATAGAACTTGAGATCGCGCTCAAGTTGAGACAGTTCTTCTTCGAGGGGGACTGCCTTGAATTCTTTGGAGTCAGCCATACCGGTTCTCGTCGTGTTTCAAGAGAATGAATGAGTCGCTGTTTCAGCTGGCGGAAATGCCGGTTCTCCCACGGGAGAGATCAGAATTCATTGTAAATCGGAACAGGTCGGGGAACAACTTAGAAGTGGAAGTTCGCGAGGATCGAGACGATGCGGGTGCGAACGGGGTATCATCGTTGGGTAACGGGGGATGTATTTAGTCGTCCATCAGGTCGGGTGGCCTCGAATGGAATTCGAGGTTGTCGGAGACAACAGGAGGTTGCGGTGTACGCGTTCTGCTGTGGGGGAGTGCACCTCATCTCAGGGATGCAGGTTGGTGGATTCGCTCTGAACCGATCGATTTTTCTGAGACCTCCTGCTCGCTGCGCTCGGCTCGGATTACATCCGAGCCCACCCATTCTATTGGAAGCTTGGATGGAGCGGTTGGTGCTGCTGGGTAGAATGTGTCTTTGCAAACGGGAAGAACCGGGGCTAACGTTCTGCGGCTAATTTTGAATTGCCGCGCAGTCGCGAGGGTTGTTGCACGTGCCTACGACTTACTGGCTGCTTTATCCGTTTTGGCTTTGGCCGTCGTGGTGGTGGTTGTGGTCGTTTTGCGGCTGGCGGCACTGGCGGCGAGCCCTTCGGCGGAAATCAGGTGGACGAGGTCCTGTGCATTCTGGTCCATCTCCATCACGAGTCCATCCACGCGGCCGGCCAGGTACATGTACATGATCAGCGAGGGGATGGCGATGCCCAGACCGAAGGCGGTGGTGAGCAGGGCCATCGCGATGCCGACGGCGAGTTCTTCCGCTTTGCCCATCGCGCTGCTGTTGGCGATTTCGTTGAAGGCCTGGATCATGCCGATCACGGTTCCCAGCAGACCCATCAGGGGGGCGACTGTAGCGACGCCGTTGATCACGCGGAGGTGTTTCCGAAGTTGTGACAGCTGACGTTCGCCGCCGTCGATGATGGCCTGTTCCACTTCGACACTCGGCTTGCCCCATTTTCGGACGCCGTGCGCGAAGACCGAAGCAATCGGGCTCGGGTTTTCCTCACACAGTTTCAGGGCGGAGCGTGCGTTGAGTTTGCCGTCCCTAAGCAGCTTGAGAAAGCGGCTGACAAAGTGTTTGGGTATGACGCGGCCGGAGCGGAGAATCACCAGGCGTTCGATGATGAACCACATGGAGATGATGGAAGCGATCACGAAGGGGAGCAGGAAGTAGCCCATCTCTTCGATGATATCTTCGGGCGTGGAAGGGATCACCTGCCGTTGTTTGACGGCGGCCACCGATTCGGGCAGGGGACCGTCGGGATCCGCTGCTTCCACGAGTTTGTCGCCCCGCTGTTCGACGACTTTGGGCAGTCGCTCCTGAGCGGAGGCGAACGGGGCGAAGAGGACCAGCGTTACCAGGAGTGTCATGACCAGACTGACCAGTCGTCGAGAGGGACTCTGGACCGCGAGATCGGGAGTAGAGAATTCCTGTGGACTGTGGAAGAGTTTGATCATGAACCAGGGGTATCGCTGTGTAATGACTAATAAACCGGCCCGGAGCTTAGCCGGATCAACCGGAAGAGAGGCGCGGGATTGGATGAGCCTGACTTACCCGGAATGGGGAATTCAGTTCGTGCTCTAGTTTACGCGAGATGGAATATGGCGTCGAGTCTGGATTGGGATTTCCCGCGGTTGGATTTCCTGATGCACGAACTTTGGGAACAGGCAGACAGTGTCCGTCAGGTGCCGGCCCGGGGCTGGACCTGCTGGATGCGTTCTTTGACGCGGGCGGCCAGTTCGTGTTCCGGGAAACGCTTCAAAAAGTCCTGATATGTTTTCAACGCCTGTTTCCATTCCTTCAAAGCTTCGTGGCACATGCCGGCCTGAAACAGGGCCGGGGCCTGCCATTCGGGGAATTTATATTGAATATCGACCTGCAGATAGGCGAGCAGGGCTTCCTTGAATTTCTCCTGGATCATCAGGGTTTCAGCGAGCAGGAACTGGCACTTGGCCGCGGTTTCGGTGCGGCGGCTGTTTTCCGAGTCGATAATTTTCTGGAAGACTTTGCGGGCTTCGTCGAATTTGGCCTGATTCTTCAGGCTGCGTCCCAGGACCTCTTCCGCCTGATAAAGGAAGGGGCTCTCCGGATCCCAGCTGCGGAACTGGTCGACGGTTTTCTGGACTTCGGCATATTTTTTCTGCCGGAAGTAAGTCTCAGCGAGCAGCACCCAGACCCGTGGATACCAGGGACGGTCGCCCAGCTGTTCGGTCTGTTCTTTGGTTGTGAGGGTCAGCAGTTCTTTCTGAGCCGCTTCGACCTGGTTCAGATACAGGGCGGCTTCCGCCTGGTGGAAACGAGCGAAGGCCGCGTATTCATTCTGGGGGAACCGCTTGAGCAGATCCTGGCTGAACTTCTCGACCTCTTTCCATTTCTGCTGTTCCAGATTGATTTCGATTAACCGGTAGAGGGAGACTTCCTGTACCTTCTGATCGGATTTCTCGGAAGCCTGCAGGGCGTCGAATTCTTTCGCGGCGGCATCGAGTTTGCCGGCAATGAGATCGCTTTCGGCGAGGCTCAGGCGGGCATTGTCAGCCAGCTCGCTGTCCGGGGTCTCTTTGACGAGTCGGCGGAAGATCGCATCTGACTCGTCGAACATTTCGGCTTCGTAATTGATGAGTGCCCATTCATCGAGGATCTTATCCAAGTTGTCGGGCTTGGGGAACTTGGCCAGCAGGGCTTCGTAGGCCTTGTTGACTTCATCGATTTTCTTCAGCTGGAACAGTGTGCGAGCGGCCTGCAGTCCCGAGAGCATCGCATAACGCGAGGGGGCGAACTGTTTGAGGGTCTGCTGATAGACGTCGACTGCGGGCTGGAGCTTCTGGTCGCTTTCCAGACTGCGTCCCTGCATGTAAGAGGCTTCCGCGGCCAGCGGGTTCTTGGGGAACTCTTTGGTGAACTGTTCAAAGTGCGTTGCCGCTGCGGGGAATTCATTCAGCTGAAACTCACTCCAGGCGAGGCCCGACAGGCCGGCCGGGAATTCGGGGGAGGTCGCACCGCGCTCGACGATTTCAGCGAAGAACTTCTTCGCACGGCTCCACTGCTGGTTTTCGTAATTGCGTTCGGCCAGTTGTCGATAGGTCTGGATCAGGAGGTCGAGATTCGGTTTGCGTTTTTCCAGTTCTGCGAGATACTGATCAACTTCCGCGGGCTTGTCGTTTTTGGAAGTGAGGATGGTCAGGTTCGCGAGGATCTGATCGTAGCGGGGTTCATTGGGGAACTGCTTGAGATACGTTTTGGCCAGCGACTCCGCTTCCGGGAATTTCTGCAGCGAGTTGAAGTTGTTGCTCTGCAGGATCAGGGCGTCCGCGTATTCGCTGGTCGTTTTGTCGGTGTTCGCGTCATCGAGGTACGGCTTCAGAACGTCGATCGACTTCTGGTATTCTTTCAGCTTCTGATAAGTCCGCGCGAGGTACAGACGGGCCAGCAGTTGTGTGTTCTCGAGCTTGCTCTGGTCGAGTACGTTTTGAAAGTGTTTGACGGCGGCCTGTAGATCTTCGGGCTTGCCCTGGGCATCGCTGATGCGTCCTTTGAGCAGTTCCTGGTGCAGGCGAAGTCCACTCTGGGGATACTCTTTTTCAAACCGGGCAGCGAGCTGAGCGGCTTCTTCGAGTTGGTCGCTGAGCAGGGCGGCTTCGATGGCGAAGTGCAGGCTGTCGTCAGCCAGCTCACTCTGAGGCGACTGCTTGACCAGGTCCAGGAACAGGGTTTTGGCCTGAGCCTGTTTACCGCTGCGGAGCAGGGCGTCGGCCAGCTGGTAGTTTATCAAGGGCTGCTGAGCGGACGAGGGTTTGGCTTTCTGGGACTGTTCCAGCGCAGTAATGGCTTCCGAGAGCTGACCGGCGGCCTTGAGGCTGACCCCTTTCCAGTAGAGGGCATTGGCGGCCTGCGCGGGATCTTTGGCGACGATGTCGAACTGTTCCACGGCCTTGTCGTACTGTTTCAGATCGTAAAAGGCATAGCCGGCATTCAGGCGAGCCGTGATGCCCAGGGGACTTTCGGGGAATTTGGTGGGCAGTGCCAGAAAGGCATCCGCGGCCTGTTGGAATTGTCCGCGATCAAAGAGTGATGTGGCCAGTGCCATCTGGGCGTCGCTGGCCCGGGAATGGGTTTTCTGACTGGCGATCTGCAGGAAGCGTTTCTCTGCTTCTTTGGGTTGTTTGTTCTGCAGGTAAGCGGACGCGAGACCGAACTGGGCATCCTGCGACATGGCGCCTTCCGGGTGCCGATCGAGGGAACGCTGGAAACTCTTGATCGCCAGGTCAGCTTTCCCCTGCCGGAGTAGTGCATCTCCGAAATAGGCATAGGCCCATTCTTCGAGGGCGTGATTGGGGTAGCGTTTGAGGAAGTCGGTGAACTCGGACTCGGCTGCTTTCAGATCATCGAGCAGGTAACTGCACTCGGCGACGCGATACAGGGCGTCGGGGAGATTTTTATTCTGGGGATACTGCTTCACGAACTCCCGCAGAATGTCGCGGGCCTCTTTATACTTCTGCTGATTGACGAGCGTGAGCCCCAGGTAGAATTTCGCCAGCGGCACGTTTTCGTGGTTGGGGTAATCCTTGAGGTACTTCTGAAACGTCTCGGTCGCCAGTTCCCAGCGGTTCTGCTTGTAGAGGCCGATGGCCAGCTGAAATTCATCACTGGCTTTGTCGGCCCGGACCAGGGTGGTCGGGAGCAGGCAGAGACAGAGTAAAATCAGGGCGAACCTGCGGAGGGAAGAGGCATCAAAGGAAGGGAGCCGGAAACGTTGATTCATCATATTGAAATCGTCTGATCGGTCTTAATTAAGGAATCGTGAACACGCTCCCATCTTATCGTGGGAGTTCAGGTAGAGGCAAGCGGGCATCGCGAAAACTGCTTTTTCCCCGACGAAAACCCGCTTTCAAGGCTGCATTCTGCGCAGAAAAGTCCCCGTAACCCAACTGTCGATCGTTGGTTATCGACTGGTGTTCAGACTACGGGGAATCGGCGGGCGGATGAACCGGGATCAGCTGCCCCGGAAATGCTGGTCGGCGAAGTTGAGGTACTGTTCCCAGTCGAAGTCGGTCACATCGTGTTTGCCGGTGCGGATGTGATAGCCCATCTGCTTCTGCACGGGTTCGTTGATGCCGGGCATCTTGTCTGCACCGAAGCCGGAGGTGCCGAGCAGTTTGTAAACGGGCTCCGCATATTTGACCGAGAGGAATTCTCCCTTGGGATCGGCCCAGCGGTCTTCGACGGCACTGGCGACGTAGACGGGGCGGGGGGCGATCAGTGAGATCAGCATATGTTGATCGACGGGGAGCTCGTTTTCCTTGTCGATATACTTGTTGAAGTTGTCACAGAACCAGTGGGGGAAGGCATTGTTGATGACGTGCAGGGTTTCGCCGAAGCGACGACGGCTGAGGGCGGCACCGCCACAACCGGAGTCGTTAGAAATGACGAGGGCGAACCGTGGATCCTGTGCGCCGGCCCAGAGGGAGGTTTTCCCGAGACGGGAGTGTCCCATGACGGCGACTTTGTTCGCGTCGATCTGTTTGTCGGTTTCGAGGTAATCCAGGGCGCGGCTGAGTCCCCAGGCCCAGGCAGCGATCGTGCCCCATTCATCGGGCGCAGGTTTCTGTTTGGAATTATAGAGGGCGTGCACGCCGTTCTTGAAGCCGTCGTCATAGTCGGGGTCGATGTCGCCGCAGTAGATGGCGACGAGTCCGTAGCCGCGATCGATAATCTTTTCGATGGGCCAGCGGGACGATGACTTGCCCCGTGAGGCTTCGGTCGCTTTATGGTCGACGATGCCTTTGTCTTTGTTGGACCGCATCCAGTGGTCGTTGAGTTTGACGTCTGTCTCATCGGTGATGGTGTGGTTGCCGTAAAAGTTGAGACCCATGAAGACAGGGACCGGCTTGGTGGCTTTCGCGGGGAGATAGATCAACAGATCCATCCGCGGTTCTTCTTTCTTGCCCGAGAAATAGACCGAGACTTCCTTACGGATGGCCTTGCCGCCGAGGGCGTCGTTCTTGACAGAGGTGACTTCGAACAGCATGTCTTTAGGGGCTGCAGGGCTTTTGCCGTAGACTTCGTTTTCGAAGAGCTCCAGAATTTCGGGGCGGCGAACGTTCTGCCACTCCTCTGCTGAATCGACCTTTTTCCCTTTATTGGTGACGAGCGGGTCGGGGAGTTTGAATTTCGGGACCTGGCTTTCATCGTAATTGGGTTTGGGACGCTGGGCGTGGGCAGCGGGAGTCAACAGCAGCGTAAGGCTGAGCAGGAACAGCAGACGTTTCATGGTGAGGCGGCCTTTATATTCTGGTGGGAGATCTTTTGTAAGTACTGAGGTTACTATTCTCAATCGTGCCGGTTTCCGCAAGGATTGGCAATATGAAACCGTGGGTGGACCACGAAAGATACGAAATTTTATGAACCATGGTCGTAATGGATTTTTTTATAAACCACGAAAGGCACGAAAAACACGAAAATTTTTGTTAGGTGACTGAAAAGGATTTTTGACGGTTTTGTTACGATTCGGGTGGCCTCGGATGTAATCCGAGGTTGTCGTGAGACAACAGGAGGTTGCGGAGTTCGCGTTTTGTTGAGGGGGGAATGTACCTCACTTACTGAGGGATGTCGGAGTCATTGCACTGAATTGATCATTTTCGCTGGGACCTCCAGCTCGCTGTGCTCGCCCCGAATTGCATTCGGGGTTACCCTTTGAGTAAACAAAAAAGACACGAAAAAATGCTTCGAGTCGGGACTCGTGTAGCAGCTGGTTTAGAATGAACCAAATCGATCGTAACTGGCGATGACATGACCGTCGCGAAACTTCACTGCATAAGTGGTGTGTTGATCGCGTGGCCAGCCAAGATAATATTCCAGGCTGTCCTCAAAGGCGAAGTGATGCGCCGGCTTGCCCAGGATTTCCTCGACTTCTGACCTGGTTTGTCCTCGTTCAATTTTCTCAAACCGGGCGTGGAACTCGGGGGCGGTATGCCAGTAGAGAGTCAGCTCATCTCGAAAGTGCCACACTGTTGAGATGAGGATGACAACGAGCGTCGCTGGAATCAGATATCGCGGCTTGAGTCTGGTTTGCATGGTTCTCTGGTGGATTGAAATTCGTGATTTCCCTTACACTTTGTGACATTTCCTGTTGGTAATCGTGTCGTATTCCGCGAGGATTAGCAATATGAAATCAGAATCGGATTGGAAAAGCTGGTTGTTTCTTTATCCGCTGCTGCAGGGGCTGGGCGGCGTGGGGTGGTGGTGTCTGTTGCTGGCGGTGCCGGAGAGTCGGGCGCTGTTTCTGTCGGAGACACTGTCGGAGCGGGTGCTGCTGGCGTTCTGGCTGCCGGACGGGGTGGTGTTTGTGGGCGGTTCTTTTGTGCTGGCGTATGGTCTCTGGCGGCAGCGCTGCTGGGCGGGGCCGGTGTTGTATTTTCTGACGGGCGGCATTGCTTATGTGAGCCTGTACTGTCTGTCGCTGAGCCTGACGACGCAAGGGGGCTGGCTGGGAACCTGTCTGATGCTGGTGTGTCTGGGACTGATGCTGCTGGTTTGTCTGATTCATACGGGCCGATGTTGCGGGAAAGCCGGGGATGTTCAAGATCACATTTCGACCGACGCGGGCTGAGACGCCACTGTGGTGGCTGCTGCTGAAGATTGTGCTGCAGACGGTCGTGTTCTGGACGCTGTTTCTGCTGGTGCTCCCGGCGGGGCTGATCTGGCTGGAAGGTGTTCTGGGATGGCCGGCGTTTCGGTTCGACGGGCAGCGGGTGCTGGGAGTGATCCTGTTTGTGCTGGGGGGGAGCCTGGGGCTGACCAGCGGGGCGACGATGGGCATTTATGGTCGCGGGACGCCGGTCCCTTTCGATACGGCGCGGCAGCTGGTGGTGGCGGGACCGTATCGGTTTGTACGGAACCCGATGGCGATTGCGGGGCTGGTGCAGGGGGCCGCCGTGGGTTTGTATTTCGGCAGCGGTCTGGTTCTGGCGTACGTGGTAGTCGGCATGGTGCTGTGGAATATTTGTGTGCGGCCGGTGGAAGAGCAGGACCTGGAGAAGCGGTTCGGGGAGGCGTTTGTGGCGTATCGCCGGGAGGTGCGGTGCTGGGTGCCGCGATGGAAGGGGTATCGGGTGGTGGAGTGATTCGGGAGACTCGAGTGATCTGATTTAAGAACCACAAAAACACGAAAAAAATCTGTTTGCAGTGAATCAAAAGGGGTATAAACAGTGCTCAACTGGATTGAGGCAGGTTCAAAAGTCCTGTTGGTTAGTCTTCATTATCTGTCTCTTCGAACTCGTTGGAGTCCTCTTGCAAACGTTTTTTCATGAGTTCTTCGAGGCTTGTGATTCCCATAAAAGCGGGCATCGCGCCCATTGATTTGTCGGTAGGAATAAATACGACAGAAGACTTCCCCTCGAGGCAGATTTCATAGAGCATATTCATAGATCGCAGTTGAAGGGCAATGGGATTGTCTGCGTATTTTTTGGATGCAGCGATAATGGCATCGGCAGCCAGTTGTTCCGCATCAGCCAGGATCACACGTGCGCGTTTTTCGCGTTCGGCGGCCGCTTCGCGCGCAATGGCATCTTCCAGCTCTTTGGCAACAATGACGTCCTTGATTTCTACAGAAATCACGGTCACTCCCCATTTGGAAACGAATCCATCAATGTGCTCTTTCAGCCGCTTTCCGATTTTGTCCCGTTCGGCGAGGAGCTCGTCAAGATTGGATTTCCCTACCATGTCCCGGATCGAGGATCGCGCGCTAAGCTGTGTGGCTTTGTGGTAGTTATCGACGTTCAAAACGCACGCCTTGGGATCCATCACCTGGTAGAAGAGGATCGCATCCACTTCTACCGGAATGTTGTCTTTCGTCAGTCCTACCTGCATGGGGACCGTGTAGGTGATAATTCGCAAGTCGATCCGGTAGAGAACACGCGTGACGAAGGGGATGTAAAAGTATAAACCGGGCTCAACCATCCGGTAAAACTTCCCGAGGAAAAACAGGGCGTGACGCTCCCATTCTTTCACTGTACCAAAGAAAAACATGTGCATTGTCCTGGAAGGAGGAAGCCGACATGGAGCCAGTTATGAAAGTGCGCCACATGAAAAGCGGCAGGTCTCAAAGGTCCTGTTCCTTTTATCATCCCCGAGTTCTGATGACTTAACAACTGCTTTTTAACAGATTAACGATTTTCCACGCAGTGGTTAAGTATTTTTCTGTAATACCGTTGAATGGGGGTTTTGTGGAACCACGGAAGGCATGAAAAGTTGTGGGCGGAATGGCGTTCGCCACCGGTTCTGGGATCGGCGTCGACCTTTTTTACCGGCGGCCAGGTAGCGTTTCTTATTTCGGATGGTCTATACCAAAGTCGTTTCAACCGGGGCTTACGCCCTGCGACTCATTTTCTGAGAGCATTTGCTGTGGTTCATTCTATTGTTGGGTGGCCTCGGATGTAATCCGAGGTTGTCGTGAGACAACAGGAGGTTGTGGAGCACGCGTTCTGTTTTAGGGAAACGAACCTCAGCATATCGGGGCTTTGTTCTGCAGGGGGCGATCTCTCTGGGACCTCCTGCTCGCTGCGCTCGGCTCGGATTTTATCCGAGCCCACCCGTCGTTCTGTTTACCGGCGGCTAGCGCCTTGCCGCTCAGGGTTGGTGGGCGGACCGTGATTCCCTTTGGTCGTTGATACGGATGGCATGTCGCCAGGCGGGCGAACACATGGGTTCGCCCCTACAACTCAAGGGTTGGGTTCCTTGTGATGAATTGAGCTGTTGCTCTGACAGTTTCTTGTTGCCTGTCGGCAATCCCGGATTGCATCCGGGACCATCCGTGGGCACTGATTGGGGCGATCACTCGCCGAAGTGTTGTTTGAGGAAGGCGAGGCTTTTGTTGTTGGACCAGCGGTGGCCGCCTTGGAAGAAGTCGGCGTCAATGTTTTCTTCTGCTCCGAGGACTTTGTAGACCTGTTGCAGTTTGGCATAACCTTCACGGGCAGCGTCGATGGGGAAGATTTTGTCTTCGATGCCGTTGATGAGCAGGACCGGGCGGGGGGCGTGCAGGGCGACGACGTCGGACATTTCGCCGAACCGCATCATCTCGGGCATGCACTGACACAGGCAGTGTGGCATGGCGTAGTAGGACGCGCGGTAGGTTGAGAAGGCGCCAGCGATCATGGTGAGTTTGACGCGCTCGTCGAGGACGGGGAGGTACATGGCGGTGGCTCCGCCGCCGGAGAGGCCGGCGGCTGCGATGCGGTCCGGGTCGACCTCGTCCTGGGTCTGCAGGAAGTCGATGACGCGCATGGCGTCCCAGCTGCGCTGGCCCTGCGGGGTACTGCCGATGAGGAGGGCGTTCATGGTCATCTGCAGGCAACTGCGTTTGGTGTGTGAGACGCCGCGATCCTGGTCGCCGGCGGTTTCGTTCCAGCCCCGCATGACGATGGCGGCGGTAACATAGCCATGCTTCGCGAAGTAGACGGCGTAGTCGAGTTCGCTCTGGCGGGTCTTTTCTTTGTCGGCTTTGGTTTTGCCTTCATCGATGTAGGGGATGATGCCGCTGTGTCCGTGCATGCAGACAATCGCGGGCACTTTTTTCTTTAAGTTGTGCGGGACGAAGTAATAGACGGGGGCCCAATAGGCGGCTTCGGTGCGGACAAAAACTTTGTGGCGGGTGAAGGTGTCGAACTCTTTCTTTTCGGCCCACTTGACTTCCAGGGGGACGCGCTCGGGCATTTTACCCAGAATGCGGGTGACGGTCGGATGAAACTGTTTCCGCCAGGCTGCGTGCTCAGCTTTGTTTGTGGCCTGCCAGGCCTGCAGCGGTTCCATGGCGTCGGCGAGTTGCTGGTAGCTTTCGGTGACGGTAAATGGTTTCTCGGCTGGGTCGCGTTCTGCTGCGGTGGTTGGGGTGATCAGCAGGCTGGTCAGGATGGTGACGAGCAGGCTGCGGGTGAGTGTTTGTTGGTGGGAGGTATTGAAACAGGAAACAGGAGTTGGCAGGTGCATGTTATTTTACCGTCAATCAGATCAGGGGATGTTTGGGTTGGTTCGGGAGTCGCACTGTCAGTTTCCTGCTCGCTGCGCTCGGCCCGAATTGCATTCGGGCCCACCCGTGAAGTCTTGTGTCATTCTATTACAGGGGAACGCTGGGGGAAGGTCAAGGGGGAGAATGGGGGGAGAATGGGGGCGGGGCTCGATCTGTTATTTTTATGAACCACGAAATACACGAAATGTTTGTGTGCGCGGTTGATGGCTGATAAGGGAGAGTGCTTATTCGAGTGGTGACTGGTGTGAGTGTCCGGTGTGCATCTCGCGTGAGGGGGGCGGCTGTGTAGAATGCAGGCAGGTTTGCGTTGTGAGCGGATTAGCGTTCGGCACCGACTTTGGATCAGCGTCAAACTTTTTACCGGCGGCTAGCGCCTTGCCGCTCAGGGTTGGTGGGCTGGTTTGGGGTTGAGCGGTTGTTCTGTGACCTCCTGTTGCCTGCGGCAATCCCGGATTGCATCCGGGACCACCCGGGAATTCTGTCTTGTGTTGTTGGTGTAGTGAATTCTGCAAGCACTGTTGGGCAAGCCAACAGTGGCACCCTGAGTTTTTGTTAAAGACCGGAGACTGGCGCCTGGCCGTTTATTTTTTTGTGGGAGTGTATTCTTGTTGTTGAATTTTGCTGAATGGCGTGAGGGGGTCAAGACAAAATTTTGTCCCGATGTGGCCGGATTTTGTCCTGGTGTGTCCCGGTTTTTGTCCTTGTGTGACCGGGGTCTGTCCTGGTCTGCCGTGAACATCGGGGGGAGAACATTTCGCATGAGTTCTGTTTGCTCCGGTGAAAACCTGGTGAAAAGCGGTGTGGATTCAGGTGCTGTTGCGTCAGTGGTGTCGGGTGTTCCGGTGCACGCTGACCTGCCTCGCGCGCGAGCCAGAGGGGAACAGCATACGATTCGGGAGGGGCGGATCAAGGTGAGTTTATGCAGTAAATACGGGGAAAATGAGCACCCGATTACGGGGCGCGTGTCAGGGGAAACGACAAATAAGTTCCTCAATCTCGTATTTCTGGTATATAATGGCTAAGATATTCGCTTCGAACCGAGAACTGTCTGAATCTTCACAACTGACATATATCGGCACTATGGGGTGCCTGGATCTGATTTATGAAACATCTGTCTCAAGCAGAAGAAATTGAGGAAATCCGCCAGCTGGTGCGGAAGAGCGGCCTGCGGAGTACGGCGGCCCGGATTACCGTGATCCAGTTTTTGCGGAAGGCGAAGTCTCCACTGACGCACGCCGAGATTGCAGAAGATCTGACCCCCATGGGCTTTGATAAAGCGACCGTGTATCGCAACCTGATTGACCTGGCGGATGCAGGTCTGGTGAAACGGACCGAGCTGGGAGATCATGCCTGGCGGTTCGAATTACGGAACCCGGATGAGCCGGAAGATGCAGAGCATCCGCACTTTGTCTGTACGGAATGCGGCAGTGTTTCGTGTCTGCACGATGTGGAGTTCAAGACGCCCAAAAACAAGCAGTGGGCGGCGGTCGGTAAAGTGACCGAGATCCTGCTTAAGGGAATCTGCAGCGAGTGTGAAGAGGAAGAGTGAACGCTGTTAGTGATCGTGCGAATGCGAGTGACCGTCGTCTGATTCTTCCGCGTGCGAGCCGTGATTGTGGACGTGATCGGGTTCGATAAAACCGATGCCATATGCGAGGGCGATGCCCAGCAGGAGCACGAACGAAAGTCGGAAGCGGTTATGCGAATGGAATTCCATTTCCGGCAGCAGGTCACCCAGCGAGATACAGATGAAGACGCCCGCGGCGAAGGCCAGGGCACAGCCGATGATGATGTGCTGGTTATCGGAAAACTGCTGCACGCCGAGGAAGAAGAGCAGGGCACCGAGGGGGCACATCAACGCGAAGCCGATGTTGACGGCGTTTCTCCAGCCGGCGGACCAGCCACCCGCAGCCATCAGTGATGTGATCGAAACGGCATCTAGTGGTTTGTGTAGTGCGATCGCCAGAAAAGTTCCGAGGCCGAACAAAGAGAGAAAGACTTCGTGGTGCTGCTCGGCTATGATACTGGCGCCGAGAGCGAGCCCGTCGATCAGGGTGTGCAGGGCCAGGCCCAGGGCGATGCCGACCCAGCTCAAATGATGCGAGTGGGCATGCGTGTGCGAATGGACCGGCGCGTGCGCGTGATGCTGATCGCAGTCGTGATCGTGGTCATGGTCGTGGTCATGTGTGTGTCCTTCTTCTTCGAGTTCCACGGTACCGTGCTGGTGAAAGTGGAAGGTTCTCAGCAGGAAGAAGAGCGTGATGATGCCGGTCATCATCCACCAGACGGCGCGGTCAATCGATCCCATCTCGGCGACCGCGTGTGGCAGAAGATGAAAGACGCCGATGCCCAGCATGAGTCCGCCGACAAAACTGATGAGCGTTTCCATGCGGGTATGTGTCAGTTTGACAAACGAGGGGAGCCAGCCTCCCAGTAAAGACGAGAAGACAATCAGCGCGCAATAGATGCCGAGCAGCGTGTATGACCAGCCGGTGCTGTTGTGGGAAGCCGGTTCTGTCGTGGATTCCTCAGCGGCGGTGCTGGTTGTTTTTTCCGGGTGCGGGTGAGTGTGTTCGGCAGCCGCGGCCTGGGTGGGGCGCGAGGTGAAAAAGCCGGGCGCTACCAGGAAGGTGACCAGGGGAATCGTGAGCAGCAGAAAGGTCAACCGCACGTCGTTTTTGAGGTGTGACAGGGGTTTCATGGAATCAGAACTATCAGCATTGAGCGTAAACTTGAAGCGGACTTAGCGGGAATGGAATCCTCTATCGGCGTTCAAGTATTGTAATAGCAAATAAATTGCGATTGAATTTAGCTTTTACTATGAATCAAGACAAGAGCCGTCCCGTGTTGATTGGGGAAGTTTCTGAACTTCTGCACCGCGGTTCGGGGGTTGGGGGAGGCGATTCGGAGCAGATCCTGCGATACGGAGGGTTTTACCCCGGTTTGAGACACTATTTGCCGGTTCGAAACAGCGCTTCCTTAAGTGGGTTTATTAAAGGGATGTGTGTCTCCACTAAAGATAAGTGCAGGTATTGCCTCACTTTACCCTGTTAAACTCTTCCGGTTAGGGGTTCTGTTCGGAGTGTTCCTGAGGTGCGGCCAATTGTGAAGGGTCTTAACCGTTTCTTAATATTTGCTTCAAAAAAGATCCGCCGATAAGCGAATACAGGATCACGTTATTTTTACAGGCAAGTGGAAATACGGATTAATTAGTAAAACCGCCTGGTAAGGAAACCGGGCCATGAACATCAGGGATGAAGATGCGCACATTCATTAAGACTGCAGGTTTCCTGCTCTTACTGGGGACACTGTTTCGTACGACCAGTGTCTTTGCTGAAGATGCTCGAATCGATTCTGCTCAACTGGAGCGACTGCTGGACCGTTTAGAAGCAGCAGAACAACGGATCCAGGAACTGGAGCAGAAGAAAGAGGAGCCAAAGCAGCAGACACCGCCGCCCGCGCCGGCTTCGCGGATAGCCCCTCCACCTCAACTGGAAGCAGCGAGTGGGGGACTGGACGACTCCGAGCAGCTGCTGATCAACAACTTCTATGATGAAGCGGGCGACAACGCCCTGGAGAGCCGCCTGTCGACTCTGGAAGAGGACTGGAAAAAGTTCTCCGAATCAGAGCAGGCCAAGAAAGCCGAAGATGCTGCGAAGCCGACCACATTGAAAGTCTTCGGTCGTATTCACCTGGATGGCTGGAACTTCTCTAACAGCACTCCGGGGATCGAGTCCTTTAATGACCCGACCGACCCGACCGATCCACAGAACCGTGTTGGGTTCCGTCGCGTGCGTATCGGGGTGTCTGGTAAAATCAAAGACAACATGCTCTACAAATTCGAGTATGACTTCGCCGATCCTGGTGATCCCGCGTTCAAAGACGTTTACATGGGATGGGACGACCTGCCGGTCTTTCAGACACTGTTGATTGGTAACCAGAAACGTCCGCTGGGTATGGACCACCTTAACAGTAGTCGATACAACTGGTTCATGGAACGTCCGCTGGTGATCGAAGCTTTCAACCAGGATGCACGTCGTCTGGGTATCTGTGCCTACGGCGTTTCGGATGATGAGACCTGGAACTGGCGTTACGGTATCTTCAACCTGGAAGATGTCTCGAAAGACGGGGCTTACATTGGTGACGCGGGTCAGTACTCGATCAACGGTCGTTTTGCCGGTACTCCCTGGTACGATGAAACCTCGGGTGGTCGCGGTTACCTGCACCTGGCTGTTGCCGACATGTGGGCGAAACCGGATGGCGATCCGAGTGCGACCGCTTCCAATGATAACGAAGCCCGTTTCCGGACCCGTCCTGAAGCCCGTACCAGCAGCCGCTGGATTGACACCGGTGCGATTGCAGGAGCCGAATGGTTCAACACACTGGGCTTCGAAGCGATGTTGAACATCGGATCTTTCGGGGTCGTCAGCGAATACCAGGTGACTCATGTGGGCCGTGGTTCACAGGGATCTCAGCTGACGTTTGAAGGTGCTTATGTCGAGGCTGGTTACTTCCTGACTGGCGAATATCAGCCGATCGATCGTAAGTCCGGAACCATTGGTCGCGTCAAGCCGCTGGAGAACTTCTTCCTGGTTCGTACTTGTGACGGTGAAACCGGCGGTGGATGGGGTGCGTGGCAGGTGATTGCCCGTTATTCCTATCTGGATCTGTCGAACGGAAATATCACCGGTGGTGATGAGACCAACTTTACCTTTGGTATGAACTGGTTGTGGAACTCTCACTCACGTGTGCAGTTCAACTACATCCATGCTCAGATTGATGACCGTGGTCCGATCAACGGCTATACCGGCGGTCGATCCGACATCTTCGGTGCCCGGTTTATGGTGGACTTCTAAGCCAGGTTCAAACTCAGCGACTATCAATATTTGAAATTTAAAATCTCAGGAAGTGAGAATTATGAAATATTTAGCAATCGTTGTGCTGGCAGTCACGGTCAGCCTGTCGGGGGGAACTCAGAGCTCAGCCGGAAACGGCGCCCCCTGTTGCGACAAAGCAAACGGTGCGTGCGGCAGCTGCAACAGCTGTAACAGTTGTTCTCAGGGCTGTAAGACCTGTCGGCTGTACGTCGAAACGCTGAAAGAGAAAAAGCACTGCTACTTCTTTGAATGCAAAGACATCTGTATTCCTCCCGTGCGGTTTCCCTGGCAGAAGTGCTGCGACCTGAAGTGCGGGAAGGTCAAGACCGTACGTGTGCTGAAGAAGCACGAATACAAGTGTGATAAATGCGGATACAAGTGGACGGTGGAAGATCTCTGCGGGAACTGCAACAGCGGTGCCTGCGAGGCCATGCCTCCCGCTCCTGCGAAGTCAGCCCAGGCTCAGCCTCCGCTGGCACCGGCGACTTCTATCAGAAAAAGGTAAGCTGATTGGGTGAACAGGTTCCGTTTTTGACGAGGGCCTGTGACAATGAAGTCAGATCAATACGCCTCCTCGGTCTCAGTACGCGAGGAGGCGTTTATCTGTTGGCGGACCAGCTTGATGGAAAATGAGTTCATACAATGTTTGATGCTTTCAATCAGGGCCAGTTCTGGCATAATTAAAGAGCGTCAGCCTGGTACCGCTCAGATGTTCTTTCCCTTCCTGATTGTTGAGTGACAGCATGATCTGTATTTCTGTAACTCCCGAATCACGTAACTTTGCCAAGGTCGATATCCTGAATGCAGCCGCACAGTGCGACCTGGTAGAACTCTGCCTGGACCGGTTGATTAAGACACCCGATATCGGCGATCTGATCTCAGGGTTCGAAGTGCCGATTCTGGTTTCCTGTCGGCACCCCGAAGAAGGGGGCAGTTCAAAGGCACGGAAGCGGAGCGGGTTCAGCTGCTCAAGCAGGCGATCATCGCAGAGCCGGAATACATTGAGCTGGACCTGGAAACAGCGCGACAGATTCCCCGCTTCGGCAAGACCAAACGGGTCATCACTTACACGAGTCTGAAAAAGCCGCTGTCACAGGTCGATGATATTTTCGACGAAATGGAAGACGCGAAAGCCGACGTGATCAAGTTTACCTGGCCGACTCCGACGCTGCAGACCGCGTGGCCTTTACTGGCGGCGATCAGTCAGAAGCGGGAGATTCCCGTCGTAGGGCTGGGACTGGGGGCAGCGGGGATTACGTTTTCTCTGCTGGGCACGAAATACGGTTCTCCCTGGATATACGCGGCCCTGGAAAAGGGGATGGAAGTTTTCGAGGGACAGCCGACGGTCGCGGAGCTCAGCGAAGTGTTCCACTGTCAGCGCATCTCGGCCAAGACCCGTTTCATTGGTGTCGCAGGGCTGGGGGTGACAGAACGGCGGACAGTTGAGGTCATCAATAAAGCGTCTGAAACACTGGGGCTGGATTATGTCTGTCTGCCGCTGGTGATCAATGACTTCAAGCAGGTTCACAAGATGCTGGGGATTCTCAAAATCCGTTCGCTGGTAGTCAGTCCGCGGATGGGAGAATTCATTTTGCCCCTGGCCGAACATCTGGAGGAGTCCTCACAGAAGACCGGCTATGGTGACCTGCAGCTGAATCAGTCGGATGGCTGGCACGCTTATGATACCGTCCGCCGGAGTGCGATCCGGAGTCTGGAGACGACGCTCGGGGCAGGCACTGATGGAGACAGTTCTGTCTTTCAGCGGAAGAACATTCTGGTACTGGGACAGGGGGGCTGACGAAGGCCATCGTCTACAGCCTGACGCAACTCGGTGCTGTGGTGAGTGTCACTTCACCCAACGATCGTGCAGCGCAGGGAATCGCGAAGACGTTTGACGTGCGGTATGTGCCGTTTGCGACGATCTATGACACGCTGTGTGACATCGTGATTCAAACCGATCCTGAATTGCAGTTGGGACCCGGCAAGTTGAATTTCAATCCCTCTTATCTCCGCGAGACCATGACGGTGATGGACATCAGCCATCTGCCCGAGGAGACAGAGTTGATCCGTGAGGCGGAGAACCGGGGCTGTGAAGTGGTGTCGGTGGATGAAGTGTATCGTCGGCAGTTAAATCAGATTTTCAAGGCGATTACCGGCCAGGAAATCCCGGACGAGATTTTCACCAGCCGGAGCGAATACACGCGGTGAGGCGGGATGCCTCGTCGCGTTAGCTTGCCTGGTTGCGTTTGGCAGGTGGGAGCTTGAGCAGACGCAGGCCGTTGAAAATGACGAGCAGGGAAGCTCCCATGTCGGCAGCGATCGCAGCCCAGAGGGAGGCGTGATTGACGGCCATCAGGATCACGAACAGAACTTTAATGCTCAACGCGAAGATGATGTTCTGGCGGATGATCTTCAGTGTGCGGCGTGAATGATGAATCAGCCAGGGGATTCGGGTCAGGTCGTCAGTCATCAAGGCGATGTCAGCTGATTCAATGGCGACGTCACTGCCCGCGGCGCCCATGGCGATCCCCAGGCTCGAACGTCCCATGGCAGGTGCATCGTTAACGCCGTCACCAACCATGGCGACATGCTCGTATTCATTGACGAGGGACTCAATGACCGTGAGCTTGTCTGCCGGAAGCAGCTCTGCATGTACCTGATCCAGACCGATCTCCCGGGCGACGGCTTGCGCGGTGCCCTGGTTGTCACCCGTCAGCATGACCAATTGCTCGATCCCCGCGGCGTGCAGATCGCGAATGACGGTCGCAGAGGTGTCGCGCACGCGGTCTGCCAGCGCGATGAAGCCACAGACGTGTGTGTCGTTACCGACCACGACGACGGTCTGTCCGCTGGTCGAGAGTTCCTCCAGCTGCTGATGCACTTCGGCTGTTTCCTCTTTGCGTTCTTCCAGGTAACGATGTGAGCCGAGCCAGAAATTTCTGCCGTTCAGCGTAGCGGTAGCCCCTTTGCCCTGGATGATCTGATAGTCGTCCGCAGGCTGATACGCGACGTTCCGCTCGGTGGCTGCTTCGAGGATGGCCAGTGCGAGGGGGTGGTTGCTGTGTGCTTCCAGGGCCGCGGCGCGTTCGAGCAGTTCGGCTTCGGTGTGTCCGTTCAGGGGAACGATTCTCGTGACGACCGGCTTCCCCTGCGTGAGTGTTCCCGTTTTGTCCAGAGCCAGGGCGCGGAGCCGGGAAGGCGTTTCCACGAACGCGCCCCCTTTGATGAGTACGCCGTTACGGGCAGCAGCAGCCAGCGCTGCGACGATACTGACGGGCGTCGAGATCACCAGGGCACACGGGCAGGCGATGACCAGCAGGACCAGGGCACGATACATGGCATTGTGCCAGCTGACCTGCAGCAGCAGAGGCAGGCTCACCAGCATCAGCAGAGCGAGCACCATGACGATGGGAGTATAGATCCGGGCGAATTTCTCGACCCAGAGTTCGGAGGGAGACCGCTTCGACTGCGCTTCCCCCACCATGCGAATGATCTGGGCAAGGACGGTGTCCTCAGCCGGCTTAGTGCTTTTCGCTTCCAGCAGACCATCGCCGTTGATCGTGCCGGCGTAAATTTCATCGTCCGCCTGTTTGCCGATGGGCACCGATTCGCCGGTGATCGGCGCCTGGTTAACGTCGCTGATCCCCTTGATGACGGTGCCGTCCAGCGGAATCTTTTCGCCGGGACGAATCAGAAACACGGTGCCGACCGAAACAGATTCTGCGGCAACCGTGATTTCATTCCCTTCCGCATCGCGGACACGGGCGATGGGCGCGGACAGGTCCATCAGAGCAGCGACCGCTTTGCGGGCGCGACCCACGCTCCAGGCTTCCAGCAGTTGTGAGAACGAAAACAGAAAGGCAACCGCGGCCGCTTCGAACCATTCGTCGATGAACAAGGCTCCCAGTACGGCGACGCACATCAACAGGTTCATGTCGGGACGCAGACGCTTTAAGGCAAACCAGGCTTTGGGTAACACGAACCAGATGCCGCTCAGCATGGCTGCCAGATACTGGATGCGCACAGGCAACGGCATGAAGCCTCCTGCGGCTTCTTCTGCGCCGAGGGCCGCAGCGAAGCTGCCCGCCAGGATGACGTGGGTTACGAATGCGGAGACCAGCATGATGCCACTCACGCTGGTCAGCAGGGTTCTGCCGTGACGCTTCCAGAAGGAGTCCGAAGCCTTTTTTTTGTCAGGCTCCCAGGGTTCTGCCTGCATACCGGTCTGACGGACGGCGGAGATGATGGCTTCACCGGTAACGGGTTCCGCATTGAGGGTGACCGTCATCCTGCGATTGAGGATATCGAAAAACAGGTGCTCTTCGCCTCCCACCAGGGGAGAGAGTTCCCTCTTGAGGATCGTGACTTCCTCGGCGCAATCCATATCCTGTATCTTGAAGATGAGCTCGGTTGATTCCTGTTTCATGCAGCGGGACATTCAGAATGAAGGGATGTGGGAAGATCTGATTCTGTTGTTTCAATCATAGCACTTGAGGAATGCAAACAAAAACTTCGGTTTTTTTTCTTCGCAAAATTCCTGAAAAGGGATAAGATCCTGCTCAGATATAAGGAATAACAGGACCCCGATTCAAACAGCCGCTGAAGGGAATGACGACAATGAGTAAAGACTATCTGGGCGCCAGGCAGAAAAAACTGATTTCACAGATCAAACGGATCGGGGCCGAGGCCTTGCTGGTAACCAGTGAAACGAATGTTACGTATTTAACCGGTTTCAGCGGTGATTCCAGTTATCTGCTGATTGGCAAAGATCAGACCGTCCTGATCAGCGATGGACGATATACCACGCAGCTGGAAGAGGAATGCCCGGGACTGGATGTCCACATTCGCAAGCCGACGGAATCGATGATCGTGGCCCTGGAGCAGGTCCTGAAAAAGTCGCATCTCACCAAAGTGGGACTGGAGAGCCATGTCGTGACCTGCGATCTGCTTGATGCGTTGACTGGAATTACACCGGCTATTCAGTGGAACCCGGTATCGAATGTGGTGGAAGAACTGCGGATGGTCAAAGATGCCTCCGAGATCCAGGAGATCCGCGAAGCCGTCGATCAGGCGCAGCGCGGCTTTGAAGTCTTTCGTGCACTGTTGACCAATGAGATGACCGAACTGCAGGGAGCGCACGAACTGGAACACGCGATGCGGCGGTTTGGTGCGCGACAGGCGGCCTTCGATCCGATCGTGGCTGTAGGAGAGCGATCAGCTCTGCCGCATGCGATCCCCACGGAAAAGCTGATTGGCGAATCCCCGTTTATGCTGGTGGACTGGGGGGCGATGACCCAGAAAGGGTATCGCAGCGACCTGACTCGGATGATCATCCGTGATCGGGCTCCCTCGAAACTGAAGAAGGTCTACAATACGGTACTGCAGGCGCAGCTGGCCGCGATTAAAGCCATTAAGCCCGGGGCTCTCTGCAAAGACGTCGACCAGGTCGCACGGAAAGTCATCAACAAGGCCGGCTTCGGCAAACAGTTTACCCACAGCCTGGGCCACGGTATTGGCCTGGACATTCACGAAGGCCCTCGACTGGGGGGCAATGTCGAGACCGAACTCAAGCCGGGGATGATTGTTACGGTGGAACCGGGCATCTATCTGCCGGGCTGGGGGGGCGTCCGCATTGAAGATGATGTGCTGGTGACCCGGAGCGGACATGAGGTCTTGACCAGCGTTCCCAAGGATTATGAGTCGGCGCTGGTTTAATTTCGCGAGAAGCCTATTACAATGTACATGGGCAGGCAGGCCTGCGCTCCATTTTCGAGTGGCGTCAGAAGTTCTCTGATCGTAATAAGTAAGAAAAACTGACGTAAGTCTCTTATTTAAAAGGGTTATGGATGTTGGGGCTCTGCCTGATTTTATTGCAGAAACTTCCCGGTTGCGCTTGGTATTCTCGGGGGTTTTGGCTTAGAATCTCTCCCAACACAAGTCAGACAGGGTAGATAGTGCGCGCAATCAGTGAATGCGATCCTTTCCCGGCATCAATTTGATTCTTCAAGAAACCGGAACGCACCACTGGCAGCAGTGAGCGTTGAATGCCCTCATTACAGCAGGCAAAGCACGTGCAGCTTGAGAATATGAAATAAGGTAGGTCAATGGCAAAGAACGAGGTGCCGAAAGGCGAGCCTTTCGATTTGGAAAAACTTCAGACACTGTTTGAAATGATGGAAAAGCACGGATTGACGGAAGTCAATCTGAAGCGGGGCGAAGAAACCTGGAAGCTGCGTCGCGGTCCCCAGGAAACCATTTCCATGGTTCCCGCAACGCATGCTGTTCCTCAAGCGGTTCCGCAACCCGTTGCAGCGGCTCCTGCCGCTCCGGCGCCGGCACCTCAGGAAGCAACTCCTGCTGCTGATTCGGGGCCTGCCATCAAGAGCCCGACCGTGGGGACCTTTTATTCCTCACCCAGTCCCGATGATCCACCGTTCGTCAGTGTAGGATCCAAAGTCAGCGCTGATACGATTGTCTGCATTGTCGAGGCGATGAAGGTCTTCAATCAGATTCCCGCCGAGCTCAATGGTACCATCAGCGAGGTTCTGGTCAAAGATGGTGAAGCGGTCGAATTCGGCCAGCCCCTGTTCAGAATCAGCCAGGGCTGAGACCCGTTGTCGTACCATGGTCGCCGGTCGCGATCGGAATGTCAGATGTAGGATCCTTTTACCAAGTCAAAACATATGTTTCAGAGAATACTGGTTGCCAACCGAGGAGAAATCGCACTGCGAGTGATTCGTGCCTGTCGTGAAATGGGCATTGAGACAGTCGCGGTCTTCAGTGAAGCAGATCGTGGTGCTCACTACCTCTCACTGGCTGACGAAGCCTACTGTATCGGACCTGCTGCAGCGACCGACAGTTACCTGATGATCAACCGGATTATCAGTGCTGCTGAAATCGGTAACGTGCAGGCGATTCACCCCGGCTACGGGTTCCTGGCAGAAAACGCGCATTTTGCGGAAGTCTGTCGGAGCTGTAACATCGAATTCATCGGACCTCCCCACGAAGCAATGGCACAGCTGGGCGATAAAGTCTCGGCACGTGAAATTGCCAAAAATGCCAACGTACCTGTTTCGCCGGGTACCGAAGGTCTGGTTACCGACGAAGCCGAAGCCCTGCGGGTGGCCCAGGAGATCGGTTATCCCGTACTGATCAAGGCTACCGCCGGCGGTGGTGGTAAAGGGATGCGAGTCGCCCGGAATGACATTTCGCTGAAAGCCGGTCTGAAAGCAGCCGCTGCCGAAGCGGAAGCCGCATTCAAAAATTCCGGCGTTTACATTGAGAAATACATCGAGAATCCACGGCACGTGGAAGTCCAGATCCTCGCGGACAATCATGGCACCGTACTCCACCTCTGGGAGCGGGACTGCAGTCTGCAGCGTCGTCACCAGAAGCTGGTGGAAGAGAGCCCGGCTCCGAACCTGCCTCAGTCGGTTCGCGAAGAAATCTGTAAAGCGGCCTGCCGCCTGATCGAAGAAGCCGGTTATACCAATGCCGGTACGGTCGAGTTCTTGGTAGGGCCGGATAACCAGTTCTACTTCATCGAAGTCAATGCCCGTATTCAGGTGGAACATCCCGTGAGCGAAGAGGTGACGGGGCTCGACCTGATCAAGCAGCAGATCCGTGTTGCGGCAGGCGAAAAACTGGAACTGAAGCAGAAGAACGTTCCCTGCAATGGCTCCGCAATTGAACTGCGTATCAATGCCGAAGACCCCGACAATGATTTCCGGGGTTCGCCGGGTAAGATCACCAAACTGCGCGTTCCCTCAGGTCCCGGAGTGCGGTTTGATTCGCATATCTATGAGGGCTATACCGTCGGCCCTTATTATGACTCCCTGATTGGCAAGCTGATCGTGCATCGGCCGACACGCGAGGAGTCACTGGCGTGTATGCGTCGATGTCTGGATGAGTTCGTCATTGAAGGGATTAAAACGACAATTCCTCTGGCGAAGAAGATCTTCAATCATTCGGCCTTTATTGAAGGTAAAGTCGATACCACGTTCATTGAACGTACCTGGTAATCGCCGGCCGGTTGAAGTTGATGATCACGGATGGTTCTGTATTGTGACAGGCTCGTGGAAACTGCGTTCGTGGTTCCGCAGAGAGAGTCCCCTGATGTCAGAACGAATCTGGAGATCAGACCGAAGTTCGCTCATCTCTAGTTGTGGTATGGTACATTTTTGAGCCTCAGTCACTGACCGGAGGCCTTACTTTTACGAACAGATAACAGGAAGAATAATGAGAGTTGGTATTTTAACTGGTGGTGGTGACTGTCCTGGTTTGAACCCGGTAATCCGCGGTGCCGTCCGCGTGATCTGCAATGCTGGTGGCGAAGTCTACGGCCTGCTGGAAGGCTGGCGGGGAGCCATCGAAGGCAACTACATCGAACTGAATTCGGAAAACACTGACGACATCATTTTCAAAGGGGGAACCATCCTCGGTTCTTCCCGTACGAACCCCTACAAGAACGAAGCAGAAGATGTTCCTAAAGTACGCGAAACCTTCGAGCGTCTGGGCCTCGACTGCCTGATCGCCATCGGTGGTGATGACACCCTCGGTGTCGCGAACAAACTGTGGAACGATTACAAGCTGCCCGTGATCGGCTGTCCCAAGACAATCGACAACGACCTGAGCTCCACCGATGTGACCTTCGGTTTTGACACTTCCATCAACATCGTGATGGAAGCCGTTGACCGTCTGCGGACCACAGCCGAATCGCACCGCCGGATCATGGTTGTCGAAACCATGGGCCGTCATGCAGGCTGGATCGCGCTGTTCTCCGGATTGGCAACCGCCGCCGATTACACGCTGGTTCCCGAAGTGCCCATCGAAATGGATCGCATGGTCGAAGTTCTGAAAAAGCGTCGCGCTAACGGCAAGATGTACGGCATCATCATCGTCAGCGAAGGTGCACAGTTCAACGAAGAAGAAGGCGTGGTCACCCAGGATGGTGAAGTCGACGACTTCGGTCACGTCAAGCTGGGCGGCATTGGTGAAACCGTTGCCAAGATGATCGAAGACCGGACCGGTTTCGAAACCCGTCACGTGACCCTCGGTCACCTGCAGCGTGGTGGTTCTCCCAGTGCAGCAGACCGCGTACTCGGAACCCGTTGCGGCGTTCACGCCGGCTGGCTCGCATTGAAGCATCACTTCGGTTACATGGTGGCTCTGCGGGGTACTTCCATCGTTCCCGTTGCTCTGGCTGACGCTGTGGGCGAGATGCGGGCACTCGAGAAGAACTTCCTCGAAGAAGCAGAAGTCTTCCTGCAATAGTCGATCAATAGGATCAAAGTCACAAGAGTCAAGGCGCTGGCAACAGCGCCTTTTTTTATGCACAGAACGTGAGTCGGGCATTCCGCCGCTCACACTACTGATCAGGGGCGAATTACTTAACAATCTTATCTATTGGCTATTCCGGTCTTTCACGCTAGCTTCCCATCCCCCCGGCTGTTTAAGATAGGAAGATAAATTCATACCGGCTGTTTCAGCTGCGCCTGCCAACATCACAATCCACGGCACATAACGACTTCGAATCATCTTCCCGGAGGGACAAATGACGTCACAGCGCTTGTTTCGTATTCACACCTCACTTTTCTGCTCTCTGATTTGTCTGATACTGGCAACGCCCCAGTTGCTGCAGGCGGAGGACAAAGGGTTTCAACCAATCTTTGATGGCAAGACTTTGAAGAACTGGGACGGCGATCCCCGTTTCTGGTCTGTTAAAGATGGGGCGATCACGGGAATCACCACCAAGGACAATCCGACACAGGGGAATACCTTCATCATCTGGCGTGGAGGCGAGCCTGGCGATTTTGAACTGAAACTGCAGTACAAAATCATCGGACATAATTCAGGAATCCAGTATCGCAGCTTCCCCGTCAAAGGTGCAGACAAGTGGCGGATCGGCGGTTACCAGGCCGACATGGAAGCCGGCGATAAGTATTCGGGAATTCTCTATGGCGAAAAGTTTCGCGGCATTCTCGCGCTGCGGGGCGAGAAGACTGTGATCGGCAAGAATCACAAACCCAAGGTGGTCGGTTCTGTCGGTGATACTGATGAGATTCAGAAGCACATCAAAAAAGAAGACTGGAATGACTATCACATCATCGCCCGCGGTAATCATTTCATTCACAAGATCAACGGCATTACCACGGTCGACGTGACCGACAACGATGTCGACATGCGACGCGACAAAGGGCTGATTGCACTGCAGTTGCACGCCGGTCCTCCGATGGAAGTTCAGTTCCGCGATATTCAACTCAAAGAACTGCCGGCCTCTAAGGAGACGTCATCCACTGATGGCGCTAAAAAAAAAGTCGTCCTTATCGCCGGTAAAAAAAGTCACGGTTACGGGGCACACGAACATCGTGCCGGCTGCATGCTGCTGGCTGAGGCATTGAACAACAGTGGTTTGAATATCGAAGCCACCGTGGTCACCGAAGGCTGGCCGAAAGACGCTTCGATTCTGGATGACGCTGATTCCATCGTCATTTACTGCGATGGGGGTGGCCGTCATCCTTACAACGAGCACCTGGACGAACTCGACGAACTGGCAAAGCAGGGCGTGGGGATGGTTAACATTCACTATGGGGTGGAAGTTCCCAAGGGGAAATCCGGGGACGCCTTCCTGCGCTGGATCGGCGGTTATTTTGAAGAGTGGTGGTCGGTCAATCCGCACTGGACCGCCGACTATAAAAGTCTGCCCGCACATCCGATCGCGAATGGCGTCAAACCATTTTCCATCAACGATGAATGGTACTACCACATGCGGTTTCAGCCGGAGATGAAAAACGTCGATCCGATCCTGACCGCAGTGCCTCCCAAAGAAACACTCAAACGTCCCGATGGGGCTCACAGCGGTAATCCGGCTGTGCGGAAAACCATCGGACAGCCTCAGCACATGGCCTGGGCCTATGAGCGTCCGGACGGTGGTCGCGGTTTTGGTTTTACCGGCGGTCACTTTCACTGGAACTGGGGCAACGATGATTTTCGCAAACTGGTGCTGAATGCCATCGCCTGGTCTGCCCAGGTGGATGTGCCAGCCGATGGGGTGGCTTCGGCTCCGGTAACCCTGGAGCAACTGGAAGCCAACCAGGATTATCCACAGCCGGATAACTTTAACCCCGCACGCATCAAAGCCCTGCTCGCTCAGTGGAATCAATAGGCGAGTTTTTCTGCAACAGAACACCGATTTGAGACAGCTACTGAAATAACATAAGGAAACTGACTCCATGAACTACCGTTGGCTTGCCATTATTCCGGCTCTGTTTTTCTCAACCTCTCTGACAGGTTCCTCACTGTTCGCGCAGTCGGAGCACGACGCCGACCAGGCCGTGCCCAATTTGACCGTGGCACCGGGGCTGAAGGCGACACTGTTTGCCTCCGAACCCCGCATCAGCAGTCCCTCCAGCATGGACGTCGATGCACAGGGCCGCATCTGGATCTGTGAAGTCGTCAATTACCGTGCCGGGATCCGAAACATCCCCACACGCGAAGCCGGGGACCGGATTGTCATTCTCGAAGATACGAATGGCGACGGCAAAGCCGATGAGTCGAAAGTGTTCTACCAGGGAAATGACATCAACGGTTCACAGGGAATCTGTGTGCTGGGGAATAAGGTCATCGTGGCTGCCTCTCCGAATGTTTTCCTGTTTACTGACGAAGATAACGACGGTAAGGCTGATAAAAAAGAGCTGCTCTTCAAAGTGGCGGGGGGCGAACATGATCACTCGGCGCATGCGTCGGTCTTCGGTCCGGATGGTCGGCTCTACTGGAACTTCGGGAACTCAGGGAAGCAGGTCTTCGATGCGGCAGGCAAACCGATTCTGGAACGCGATGGTCGCCCCGTGCTGGATAACGGAAAACCTTACTGGGGTGGGATGGTCTTTCGCTGTAACCTGGACGGCAGCGACTTCGAAGTACTCGCCCATAACTTCCGTAATAACTACGAAGTGACCGTCGATTCCTTCGGTACCCTCTGGCAGTCAGACAATGACGATGATGGTAACCGTGGTGTCCGCATTAACTACGTGATGGAATTCGGAAACTACGGTTATCTCGATCAGCTGACCGGGGCCCGCTGGAAAACGCCGCGAACCGGCATGCACGAAGAAATTCCTCTACGTCACTGGCATCTCCGCGATCCGGGTGTCGTTCCCAACCTGCTGCAGACCGGTGCGGGATCCCCGACCGGGATCTGTGTCTATGAAGGTGCTCTACTGCCGGAGAAGTACCGGAATGAAATCATTCATTCTGACGCCGGTCCGAATGTGGTCCGTGCGTATCCGGTGAAAAAAGAAGGCGCCGGTTATGAAGCCGAGATCGCCAATATTATTACCAGTGAAAAGGACAAATGGTTTCGTCCCTCCGATGTGTGTATCGCCCCCGATGGTTCTCTGTTTGTCGCAGACTGGTACGATCCGGGCGTCGGCGGACACCGGATTGGCGACCAGGAACGGGGTCGAATCTTCCGCATTGCTCCTCCGGATGCAAAATATCAGTTTCAAAAACTGGATCTGAGTACTATCGAAGGCGCGATTGCCGGCATCAAGAGTCCCAATGTCGCGACCCGTTATCTTGCCTGGAACAAGCTGCACGAACTGCAGGCAGAAGCACAGCCACAACTGGAAGAACTCTATCAGTCTGACAACCAGAGGTTCCGCGCTCGCGCCCTCTGGCTGTTAGCTGGTATTGATGGAAAAGCCGGAGACTATGTTTCTCTGGCGATCAAAGATAAGAATCCCGATATCCGCATCACCGGATTGCGGGTGGCACGTCGTTACAAGCTGGATGTGATTCCCTTCGTGAAACAGCTGGCTCACGATGACTCACCCCAGGTACGCCGCGAATGTGCGATTGCCCTGCATCACAGTAAATCGCCCGCAGCACCGGAACTCTGGGCGACGCTCGTCGATCAGTACAATGGTAAAGATCGCTGGTATCTGGAAGCACTCGGGATCGGCATGGACGGGCAGGAAAAGAAGTTCATGACTGCCTGGCTCAAGCAGGCGGGTGACAACTGGAATACCCCGGTCGGTCGAGATCTGCTCTGGCGATCTAAAATTCCGCTGGCGATTCCGTACCTGGTGAAAATCATTGAAGATCCCCAGACGCAGCAGGCGGCGCTGCCGCGCTACTTCCGTGCTCTGGATTTCATCCCCGGTAAAGAAAAGAACGCAGCCGTCGCCGAACTGTCTCTGTTCAAGGAAGACGGGAATCAAAAACGGGAAACCTACATCATCGCGGAAGCTTTATCGCGGATGTCAGCGAATGTCGTCACCAGCGATAAAAAATATCAGCAGGCATTGAACCAGGTGATCGACAGCAGCCGGGGGACTCCCGAGTTCATCAAGCTGGTCGAAAAGTTCAAAGCGAAGGAATACTATCCCGAACTGGTAAAGCTGGGCAGCCATTCCGGCAAGTCACAGACCGCCGTCGATGCGATTCGTGCGGCTCTGACTCTGAAGCAGAATGCCCTGATTCAAAAAGCGCTGAACAGCAAGCGGGATAACGAAAAAGAACAGAATCAGAAACTGGACCTGATCTGGGCGCTGGGAAATGCCGCCCATAATGGTGCCAATAAGATTCTGCTCTCAATCATCCAGGACCCAGAGGAACCACTGGTCGATCGACGCGAAGCCGTGAGGGCGGTTGCGAAATCCCGTCCGGGAGCGCACGCGTTACTGGATCTGGCTGAGAAGGGCAAAGTGGATCCCCAGCTGGAACAGACGGCTGCTGCTGCCATGTCTTCCACGATCATGAAGGACGTCAAGGAACGGGCTGCGAAGCTGTTCCCCGCACCTCCCACCCGGAATAACAAGCCTTTGCCACCGATCAATGTGCTGGCGGGCATGAAGGGGGATGTAGTCGATGGTCGGGTGATGTTCAACACCAAGGGGACCTGTGCCAAGTGCCACGTGGTGAATGGCATGGGGAAAGAGGTCGGCCCGGATCTCTCCGAGATCGGCAAGAAGCTGAGCCGCGAGGCGTTGTTTGAATCGATCCTGTACCCCAGTGCCGGGATCAGTCATAACTTCGAAGCGTACACGGTGATTCTGGTCTCGGGTAACGTGGTGAATGGTCTGCTGGTCAATAAAACCGACGACGCCATCACGATCAAGGATGCCGAAGCCATTGCCCGTACCTTTAAAATGGATGACGTCGAAGAAGTGATTCAACAGAAAGTCTCGCTGATGCCGGCTGATCTGCAGAAGGTACTGACGGAAGAAGAGCTGATTAACATCGTCGAATATCTGACGACGCTCAAGCAGGCCAAGCCGATCAAAAAGGCCAGTCTGTAAGCGTCATCCGCTGATTCTATTGTCCAACGAGTGTCTGCCCGGCTGTGGGAAATCACAGAGCCGGGCAGAGTCGTTTTGTTTTCACGACTGTTAATAAACGGGTTAATCTCCTGTTCTCTGATTTCTTTTACTACGATCTATGCTAAGATAGCTGCTGTGGCATTTTTGTCTCTTTCAGCTGGCAAGCGTCATGAATCAGAGCGTCATTTCTAAATCGATTCCCCGGATTTCAGAGTTGGGGACCGATCTGCTGCAGCTGACAGGCTGTCAGCGGAGGAGAGCACTCTCGTCTCCGTTTCTGGCCTGCGCCGCTTATTGGATCTGCGCCTGTCAGGGTTACTGGGTCCTGGCTGTCCTGTCGCTGATGGTCATGAGCTTTTTGACCTACGGCTCTGTTTCACATGATCTCGTGCATCAGAACCTGGGTTTGAAGCGGAAAACCAACGACCTGTTCCTGATGTTGATTGAAGCGATTTCGTTGCGGAGCGGGCACGCCTATCAGGTGGTGCATCTGTATCATCACGCGCGGTTTCCTCACGATGATGATATCGAAGCTGGTGCTTCCCGGATGTCCCTGGTGGGCGCTCTGTGCGAAGGCTTTCTTTTCCAGCCGCGTATCTATCTCTGGGCATTGCGACATCCACGAGGCCGATTGAACTGGATCATAGTGGAAGGTGTTCTGGTAGGCTCAATCATTGTTGCGGCGTTTCTTCTGATTCCAGTCACAATTGTGCCGCTGGTTTATGTCTGCCTGATGATTGCCGGAAGCTGGATCATTCCGCTGATCACAGCTTATATCCCGCACAATCCCCAGGGACAGGATGCCGCCCACCAGACGCGACTGTTCCGCGGGACTCTCTTTCGCCTGATTGCCTTCGATCATTTGTATCATCTGGAGCATCATCTGTATCCCAATGTTCCTCATCAGAACTGGCACCGGCTGGCACAACGTCTGGATCCCTGGTTTAAACAGATCGGCCTGAAGTCGATTCGTTCCTGGTTCTGAAACTTACAATCTTGGGAGAAATTCATGATCAGCAGGTGGCTGCGATTTCTGTTATGGCAGCCTTATGCACTGCTCTGCCGCCGGTTTCCTCTCTGGCCGTTCCAGGTCAAGATTACGCAACCGGTGGAATACGTGACCTGTATTCAGATCGACAATTTACTCACACGCACGCTCAGCCGGTTCAGTGGCGGCTATGATTACGCAGTCTGTTACCTGGTTGACGAGACACTGCTGATCGACACCGGGTTTCCCTGGGCCCGTCGGAGTCTGAAGCAGACGCTGCAGAAACTGGGCGTTGTGGAAACGATTACGACCGTCGTGAACACGCATTATCATGAAGATCACACGGGGAACAATGATCTGCTGGTGGAGCTGTGCGACGCGCAGGTTCTCGCGCATGCGGATGCGATTCCGGAAATCCGCTTTCCTGTGGAGTTGCGCTGGTACCGCAGTTTCCTGTTTGGCCCTTCCGCCATCGCGGATGCCCAGCCGATCAGAGATTCGATAAAAACGGAACACATGCGATTCGAGGTCATCGAAACTCCCGGCCATTGCCCCGGGCATATCTGTCTGTTCGAGCCGGAGCGGAAGATCCTGTTCAGCGGCGATCTCTATATCGCAGCCGACCTGGACAGTCAGCTGGGAGACGCGGACGGTCCGAAATGGATCGCCAGCCTGGAGCAGGCCATTCAGCTGCGTGCGGAGTGGCTGTTTGATGCGCATGGAACGGTTCTGGAAGGGGCCGAGGCCGTGGAACAGCATTTGAGCCGCAAACTTGCGTTCCTGCAGACGATTCGCGATCGCGTGTACGAGTTTGCCACGCACGCACAGACGATTGAAGAACTGACGCGTAAGGTCTTCGACCGACGTGGCCTGGTCGACTTTCTTTCATTTGGCGAAGGCTGGCTGTCGCTGATTACCGGTTCGGACTTCTCTCGGAGTAATATCGTCAAATCGTTTTTGAGAGAGAAATTCCAGCAGGAAGCATCTGCATCGCTGATTCAAGAACTTGAAAAAGAAGCAGGTGAACCGCGGATTTCCTCTGCTTAAGCTCAACAATCCCGGGAGAAGGGTTTAAGATTGTCAGGAGGCCGTCGCGTTTTCCGGGCGAGATTCAACAATCAATCGTGAGCAGGTGAAATGGTTCCAGCTGAACGTTATCGTGAAATCGAAGTCAGTGGTTCTCCCCGCGAGATGGGCAGGCAGTTGGGAGAAGCTGCTGCTGAAGATGTGCGGGCTTTTTGTGCTGTGGCGCTGGAGCGTCTTCAGGAGACGATGCAGGTCCGCCCAGAACGGGCCCGGGCTCTGGCGGAAGTCTGTCTGCCTGTCGCGAGAGAATATAGTCCCGATTCGGTAGAGGAACTTGAGGGGCTGGCCGAAGCCGTCGCTGTTCCGCTGTGGCAGATCATGCTGTTGCAAATCCGGAATCAGTTCACCCCGGGACCGGATGCGGGCTGCACTTCGCTGAGTGTTCCGGATCCTTCCGGAAAGGGAGCGATCGTGGCTCAGAACTGGGACAATGACCCGGCTCTCGATGCGTTTACCATCGTGTTGACGCGTCGCCCGACGGGGAAACCGGCGCTGATGACGTTAACACAGGCCGGGTTGATTTCCTACATCGGGTTCAATTCAGAGGGCATTGGTGCCTGTCTGAATTCCCTGCCTGCCCCCAGTCGCGCACACGGAGTACCGCACTATTTCACGCTCCGCGAGCTCTATGAAGCAGACAGCCTGGCAGGCGCGGTGGAGGCGATCCAACGGGCCGAGCGGGCGATTCCCGCGAACATCATGCTGGCGACTCCCGAAGGACCTGCGAACCTGGAAGTGACGATTGACAGTGTGCAGGTCTTAAGGCCGGATGAGACAAGCTGGATTACGCATACCAATCATTGTCTGCATCCGGAGTTTTGTCACTACAATGCTGAATTTCCGGAACTGATCGGTTCACACCCGCGTAAGGCGCGGATTGATGAATTGTTTCAAGCCAGTTCCGCCGATCCAGGAGTCGCAGAGATCAAAACTGCTCTCCGCGATCATCAGGATTATCCACGATCGATCTGCAGGCATGTCAACGACGACCCCGACCACGGCTACTGGCAGACTGTATTTTCCGTAATCATCGAATCGGAGCGGCAGCGGATGCATGTCTCGCGGGGCACCCCCTGTAACCAAAGTTATGAAGTGTATCAGCTTTGAGCTCAAAGCGTTCGTTGCTTAAATCTGGTAAGCGATGTCAGAAGTCAGGACGTTTTGCTCCCCCTGAGTTTCATTGAGCGACATTAAAATTACCTCAATCAGTTTCTTGCGATCAATGGGCTTCGTCAGATATTCGTCGCAGCCTGCATCCAGACATTTCTGACGATCACCGTTCATCGCGTGTGCTGTCAGCGCGATGATCGGTACCTGGAAACCAGCGTCTCTCAACTGCCTGGTCGCATTGTAACCATCCAGAACCGGCATCTGCATATCCATCAGGATCAAGTCAAACGGCTGCCCCTGTGATTCGGCTGCTGTCGCCTGATCGATGGAAATCTGACCATTTTCTGCCAGGCTGACGTCCGCACCTGCTTTTTTCAGCAGGAAGGTGATCAGCCGCTGATTGTAGAGGCCGTCTTCCGTCAGCAGGATGCGATACCCTTTAAGAGGTGTGCCTGGAAGAGTCTCAGGAGAGACGGCTTCTTTTTCTTTCGCAATCGGTTTCAGGCTGGTTGCCACTTGTTCTACCAGGGGAACATTATTCAGGGGGCCGGTACCGACTCGGATGGTAAAGGTGCTACCCTCGCCGTGGGTACTGCTGACAGAAATCGATCCACCCAGCAGTTCTGCCAGGCGTTTGCTGATCGTCAGTCCCAGCCCGGTACCTTCAAACTTGCGCGTCATGGAACCATCGGCCTGGGTGAAGGGGTTGAACAGAGTTTCCAGACATTCTGTGGGAATACCGATTCCAGTGTCGATGACTTCGAACTGCAGCTGTGGTGCCTGCCCTGATTCATTCAGCAGGCGTGTGACGACTTTTACGGAACCGGTTTCAGTGAATTTAATCGCATTGCCGATCGTATTGATCAGAATCTGTCGCAGACGTGTAGGATCGGTCTGGATCGTTTCGGGAATGGGGCCCTCAATCTGAAATTCCAGCGGCAGTGCTTTGGCGACCGCGCGGACATTCATCAATGAAGAGACATTATTCAACAGTTCGTGGGGCGAGCAGGCGATCTGTTCGACTTCCATTTTTTCGGCTTCGATTTTGGACAGGTCCAGAATGTCGTTGATGAGTCGGATCAGGTATTCGCCGTTTACCTTCACGGTTTTCGCTGCTTCCACATTTTCGGGAGCGGAAACGTTCTCAAGCAGGATATCGTTGAAGCCGAGAATGGCATTCATCGGGGTACGGATTTCGTGGCTCATGTTGGCAAGGAATGCACTCTTGGCGCGGTTGGCGGCCTCTGCATGTTCCTTCGCTCCGATCAGTTCGAGTTCAGCCTGTTTGCGGGAGGTAATATCTGTCCCATACAGGTTCACGTAATTCTCTTTGACGATCGGTGTCACATTCAATGAATAGAAACGACTTTCTGCCTCGACTTCGATCTGAATCGATTTCTCCATCTGCAGTGCCTGTTGACAGACATCCTGGATGTCCTGTGGGATATACCCACCGGTTTGAACTCCCCAGGAGTTCAATAACGGAGTACTGGAGATATTCGCGTATAATAACTTGCCTGTTTCAGAAGAACGCATAACTGGATTGCAGTTTTCATTTGCAAAACGGGAAAGGCGTTCAATTTCGCAAGCCGTTCGTTGTTGTTCGGTGACATCCAGCACGACCGCAACCAGTACCCGGCGGTTGCCCATTTCAGACATCTCCAGATGCACCTCGATCGGGTACTCGGTCCCGTCTTTCCGACGATGAGTGCAGTTCAGGTCAACATTGCTCTGCGTACCCTGTTTCAAAGGTTCCAGCAGTTCCGACAGTTCTGCATGTGTGAGCTCCGAGGTGATATCGATCGGAGTCAGCTGTTTGAGTTCTTCCAGGCTGTAACCAATATTTTCCCGGGCACCCCGGTTGGCATGTATGAATCGGTGCGAGTCGAAATCGAGAATATAAATTTCATTCAATGATTGATCCAGAATCTTACCAAATGCGCTGAGCTGTTCGGCCCGCTCATTGGCTGCCTGCAGATCCTGAGCCTTGATTTCCAGTTGGCGATTAGTTTCTGAGATTTTCTGATTGGCGAGATGCAGTTCGCTGGTTCGTTTTTGAACCTCGCATCTAATCAGCGTTTTCGTTTCCTCCAGGGCCGCTCTCTGACGCGCCATCGCCTGCATTTCTTGCATGTTCTGTTGAATGGCAATGATCAGGAAGATGTCTTCGAATACAACCCAGGCACCATGTTCGACAATCCGCCAGGGGCTGGCTGTGAGCGCACCGAAGACCGCCTGGGGGTACAACAGCCCGAATGCAGTATGGTCAATGACAACGACCATGGTCGCCGAGATCAAAACGCGCCAGTCCCGGTAAAAGGCCAGGAATGCCAGGGAACCAAAAATGTGGAAGTGTGTTTCAATCCGCCCGCCACTGAGGTGGATCAATAAAGATGACGTCAACATCTGGCTGATTGCAATTACGTGTCGGGTCAGGACGCGGCCCGGATGAAACCAGGCCAGAAAGACGGGGAAGCAGGTAATCAAACCGCCCAGGATGACAGCCGCCCAGACATGCAGATGGGTCTGATTTAAATTACCGATCCAGGTATACGGGGTCACCAGGCAGGCAGCTCCGATGGCAGCCAGCCACTGGATAATCATCAGAACAGCGAACAGACGGTCGGTTCGCTGACAGAGCTGCTGACGAAGTTCGTTGAAAAGTTCGTCTGCTCTTTGTGCGAAATCAGGTTGGCAGGGTTTGTTGAGGATACTGAGTTTCATTTCTTTTCCTCCTGTCGGCATGTCTTTTCCCGTCCCAGCAGGGGGCAACCGAATGTGTAAGTCTGATGCCGCTCTGAGTTGCCCTGAGAGAGATATTCAAGAACTGCACTGCTGCCGCGATTGGCCCCCGTGTGTCCCCGTGATCCGGTGATTCCCCCGTGGAAGACCAGTTCTCCCCGAGTGTCATACAGGGCGACATATCCGGAGGTCGTGGCACCGAACAGCCGGGCAGCCTGGCCATCCAGGTCTGTATTGACGGTCACTCCGGGAATTGCTGCCGCCGCTTTCCAGAGATCTGTTTTTTCCCAATCCTGAGGGAAGTTCTCCGGCTTATAAAATTCGACACGCGCATCCAGTCGTTCAGGGCCGTAAGCCATGATCTGTTCCAGTTCGCTGATGCTGGCCCGAGTACAGGGGCAGCGGGGGTGCGCAAACATGACCAGGGTGGGACGGAATGCATTCCAGGTGGTCTGACTTTCTGTCGGCCACTGAGTCGGTGAATGCGCTACCGCACCGGGAGTGGTCTGATAACTCCAGAGAACTCCCATCACGGACAGAATCAGACCTGCCCAGACGATTGTCAGACAGGGAATGAGATACCGGTTCCCGATCCGTCTGGAAGGGATAGGTTTCAATCGGAGTGGTTTCTCAATATGCCAGATACTGGAGATATTCATCAGGTCAAATCGATTCTTTGTAGATAAGACTGGTCAGGGGCGTTTCTGCAGAGGTCTCTGCAGGCTCCTTACCGGGAATCTGCACCACAGCGAAGAAAACATAAGTTGAAATCTGTGGTGCGTGGGTGGAATCAGCTTAAAAACTGATAAAACGATCCGGTATCTGGCACAGACCAATGTATAGGCTTCACAACCGGTAAAAATCAGTTGAAATAAGGAGGAATTCCCATGCAGTTTTCAGGGGAGTAAGCTGAGAAATAGCTTGGGATTGCGTGCATTCTGAACAGGAGGATTTCCCTCAGATTTGATTCACATGCTTTAGAAAGATCGTTCAGAAATTCGGTGGGACTCAATCTGAGTTTTACCCCTCCAGCCAGGTGGGTAAAGAGAACTGCTGATTCGCAGCATGATTTCAGGCAGGCGCAAAAAAAGACTCAGGTATAACCCTGAGTCTAATTTAGTGCCCAAGAGAGGACTCGAACCTCCACGGGGATTACCCCCACTAGCCCCTCAAGCTAGCGCGTCTGCCAATTCCGCCACTTGGGCTCGGCTGCAGATGCTCTCATTTACCTGTACAGGTGCCTGAAAACAGTCTGAATGTCGAGGATTTCCCAGTATAACAATCCGGGTGGGACCATCAAGGGAAGCGGAGGCCAATCTCGGGGTGAAAATGCGGGGATTTTACGAAAATGGACCTCCAATGAGTTCAAACTACCCTCCCCGTATAATCTGCATTTTTGTAAACTACGCCCCGTTTTCGACCGTCGCAACAGCGTTTCTCCGTGGAATACGGAAGTCTGGCTGTTTCCGACACCCTGAATCGATTCGAACAAGGATGTCCGATGCTGATTTTCAACCGCCGGAATACTGATATCACCCTGAGCGTGCTGTTCCTGCAAGGTCTGCTTGCGCTCTGTCTGCTGGCTTCGCCTGTCTCGTTACAGGCAGACACAGGAACCGGGGCGGCAGGTTCGCCTCTGCTCGACGATGCCAATCTGCATGCGGTGCAGTTTCTGGGTTCCAAAACCGGTTGGGCGGTCGGCGATCGGGGCGTGATTCGCAAGACTGTCGACGGCGGACAGAGCTGGCAGTTTGTGCCGAGCCCCGTGGATTGTCCTCTGAGACATATCTGTTTTGTCACCGATCAGATCGGCTGGATCGCCGGTGGAGGGACGGCCCCTTACGGTCATTTAAACCAGGGCGTTCTGTTGTTTACCAAAGACGGAGGCCAGACCTGGACCGAGCTGATCCAGAAGCGATTACCGCGCCTGCATTACGTGCGGTTCTTCGGCATGCAGCAAGGGGTCGTGGTGGGAGACACCTCGGTCCAGCATGCGACCGGCGTTTTCAAAACAGAGGATGGTGGCCAGACCTGGCAGGATATCACAGGTCACGAAGCGGACGGCTATCGCAGTGCCGCCTTCTTCGATGAAGAGACCGGAGTCGTGGCCGGCAACCGGGGACATCTGACCCTGGTCGGGGGTGGCGCCGTCATGCCGCCACGCTTTCCACCACAGGGGCTGCGCGGCATACAGAACATCAATGTCCCGTTGACTTCACCGGGCTGGATGGCCGGCGATGGCGCCATGTTACGAAAAACGACCAATCGGGGACTGGTCTGGGAAATGCCTGCAGGGGCGCTGCCCGATCCCTTAAAAGATTTTACCGATTTCAAAGCCGTCGAAGTCCGCGGTGATCGTATCTGGGTCGTCGGCGATCCCGGATCGGTGGTCTGGCACTCCAGAGACGGAGGCCGGACCTGGCATCAGCAGTGGACGGGACAGAGTATTCCCCTCTCATCGATTGATTTTGTCGACGATCAGATCGGCTATGCAGTGGGGGCACTGGGAACCATCTTACGGACAAGCGACGGCGGTATGACATGGCAGTCGAATCATGCGGATGCCCGTCGTGTGGCACTGATGTGCGTGCATGCCCAGCCCGAACAGATTTCGTTTGAGATGTTGAGTAAATATGCGGGCGATCAGGGTTACCGCAGTATGGTCATGCTGCCGATTCGTCGTGACCTCGGACCGGAGGGGCCCCGATTTCAGGATCTCGATCTGCGACTCGGCGAAGCGGTCGTCAGTGTCGGGGCTTCTGTGGGACGACAGGACTGGCGTTTCCCCGTCGATATTCCTGAGCTGGAACAGAATGCAGATCGCCTGATTGCAGAATGGAACAAACATACGGAAGGTCGGCTGGCTGCGGTCACGCTGAGTCGCTTTGTGTCGCAGCTGCGTACCTGGCGGCCCGACGTGTTGATCATCGATCAGCCCCAGGGAAAGGATGCCGCGTCCACTCTGATGAAAGATGCGATGCTGCAGGCAGTCCGTTATGCCGCCGATGGATCACGATATCTGGAACATCGGGAGCAGGCGGGGTTGAATCCCTGGAAGGTTAAAAAGGTCTTTCTGCGCTTGCCGCCGGGAAGCTCGGGACATGTCTCGGTTGAGGCAGACGAATATCTTGCACGTCTGGGCCTGACGGCTGCGACCGCGGCTTCGTCTGGAAAACAGATTCTGGGCAAGGAAGTCACCGGCGAGGAAAGTCGCTTTGTGTATCGTCAGATCGATGTGGACGCCGTTGAGGGAACGGGGGCACCATCCGTGATTTCGGGGGGGAGCCTGTTTGCGGGGATTGGTATCGCACCGGGTTCCGCGGCTCGTCGAAAACTGTCAGAGATTAACGTCGAAGATGAAGAACGTAATCGGAAGCTGGCTGAACGTCAGCGGAACCTGAAAGCGATCGCTGCGAAGCTGATTACGGATCCCCAGTATTCCGCTCAGCTGGTATCACATTTGAAAACGATGACACAGGGTATGTCTGAACGACAGGCAGCGTTGCAGCTGGAGCAGCTGGCTCAGCAATACATCGATCACCAGGATCTGGAGAAAGCCGAAGCGACCTGCCAGGAACTGGTCGAGCAGTATCCGCGTCAACCGGAGGCCGTGCGGGCGATGCTCTGGCTGTTTCAGCTCTGGTCGAGTGAAGAGATCGCCTGGCAGAGAAATAAAAATGTACCCGTGGAACGCAGCCGGTCGACCAACTCACCCGGACAGGTGACCGACCAGGTACAGAACGCCTCACAGTTTTCGGATCCTTCAACGAACTCATTGCTGGAGACCGTGCGGCAGGTAGGTCAGCTGAATACAGGGGCGCCCGAGAACTGGCGGACCCAGACTGCTGAGAACTGGAAGAAGCAGGCCCTGGCGGCGGTGCACTGGTTCCAGAAATACGCGCCCGCTTTTTATGAGACGCCGGAAGTGCAGATTCCCCTGGCGTCGCTGTATCGTCTGATCGGTTCGCATGGCAAGGCCGACGATATTTTCCGTAATTACCACACTCCCGCAGCGAACGAGTCGTGGAAGAAGATTGCCAAGGCGGAAAACTGGTTACTGCATCCGGCCAGTGCCCCGCCACGTCCGGTGTATCTCTGTAAATTCACCAAGACGCGACCGATCCTGGACGGCGTGTTGTCCGATGAATGCTGGCAGTCTGCGGACGAACTGCACCTCTCCGCGAATCCTGCGGAAAACGGGGGAGACCCGGATGCGATTGGTGCCAACCCGCTGGATCGTCCCTTTGTGCTGATGTCTTATGACCGGGAATACCTGTATGTGGCCGCCAGTATTCCTGTCAGAGATGAACTGGAATATCCCGCGGCTCCCGATTCGGGGCGGACCTACGATGCGGATCTGCAGCGGCAGGATCGCCTGGCTTTCGCGTTTGATATCGATCGGGATTACACGACTTACTATCAGCTGGAAGTCGATCACCGCGGGTGGACGCGTGACAGCTGCTGGATTGATCAGAGCTGGAATCCCCGCTGGTACGTGGCGCGCGAGAAAGACAAGCGGCACTGGCGGACCGAGTTCGCGATTCCATTACAGGAACTCGTACCACAGACACAGCTCAAACGCAGCACCTGGGGCTTTTCGGTCGTGCGGATTCTGCCCGCCATCGGTCTGGAAGGCTGGAATTACCCCCTGACGACGTCTCCCCGTCCCGATACGTTCGGGCTGATGAAGTTTGAATAGACGCGCAGCCGGTAATACTCACAGTCGCCGTTTTTCTCTGACGCTCTGCGTTTCACGCAGCATTCGATTCGCTTATGATGACGTCGATTAAGAATCGATGGGACGATCGGCGGTTGAGTTGCCGCTGGTCTGCAGAGCGATTAGTTTTGAAAGAGAAGATGGAGCGGCGATGGGTTACCTGATTGGCATGGACGAAGCAGGCTATGGTCCGAATCTGGGACCGCTTGTGATTACGGCCAGTTTATGGGAAGTCCCCGGGGAACCGCGCGCCTTCGATTTCTGGTCGGCACTGGAATCCGTGGTTTCCAACAGCCGTCCCCGCCGTAATTCTGAATTGCTGCACGTCGCCGATTCCAAAGAAGTCCACTCGTCTGCCAAGGGACTGGGGCCGCTGGAACGTTCGACCTTTCCTTTTCTGCAGATGGTCAATGATGCCGACCAGGTGGATTCGCTGGGAAAACTCTGGCGGTTATTGATCGCTTCTCCCACGCATCTGGACGCGATTCAGGAACATCCGTGGAACGGAGACGACCGGTTTGCACTGCCCACGGCCGTCGAAACTGAGGGGACGCGCGACTCACAACAGAAGCTGCAGACGGCACTGGACGCAGCTGGCATCAAGCTTAAGGCACTCTGCTCGGAGATTGTGTTGCCCGAGCGGTTCAATCATTTGTGCAGAGAGTATGGCAGCAAAGGAGTGATGCTGACGCGGCTGTGTATGCAGCTGCTGACACGCGTCTGGGATCGGAACAGTGATGAGCCCACGCTGATCATTGGAGACAAGCACGGCGGGCGAAATCGCTACGATGAATATCTGGATGAGATCCTGGATGGCGAAATGATCTTCCGCGTAGAAGAGTCGACAGCACGGAGTATCTATCGTGTGGGGGCCACAGAGATTCGCTTCCAGACCAAAGCCGAGGCGCATTTTCCGGTCGCGGTTTCCTCCATGGTCTGCAAGTACACCCGCGAAGTGATGATGGAACTGTTCAACCAGTTCTGGTCGGAACATGTGCCTGACATCAAGCCGACGAAAGGCTATCCGGTTGATGCACGACGCTTCAAAAGTGAAATCGCGGCAGCCCAGGCTGAACTGGAGATTTCCGACCAGATTCTGTGGCGTGGTCAGTAATTATTCGGTGGTTTCTGAATCTGCAGGCTCAGTCGCCGGGAAGAAGCGACTGGTGGCAATTCCCACTGCGAAGACGGTCGTGGCTCCGATGAGCGTGTACCAGGGCCAGGCGACGGTGCCCTTGATGATGAAGGCGACATAGAGCACGGTGGCCAAGCCAACGAGAAAACCGAGCAGGGCGGAAGCCTGCGAGGCCCGCTGACTGAACGTGGCCAGGAAAAAGATCCCGAGAATCAGGCCCGTAGAGATGCCGGCGATGGCCAGCACGTTTCCAACGACGCTGCTTTCGATCGACTGGCTGGCGATCCCCACGAAGATCTGCGCGAGACCGAAGAGAACCGTAAACACACGACTGAGGGCTACCAGCTCGGACTGCTGTTTTTTCCTGGAGGTCAGCGGTAAGTAAAAGTCGTTAACCAGGGCACTGGTGGTCGAACTGAGGGAACTGGAGAGGGTCGACATTGCGGCTGCGAAGACGGCGGCCAGCGTGAGCCCCTTAATCCCCTTGGGCAGGTTGTCGATGATGAAGGTGGCGAATACTTCGTCGGGCTTTTCGAACGGCGTGGCTGGCGGAAAACTCTGGTAGAAGGCCGCCAGGCCAATGCCGAGGAGCAGGAACAGGGCGAACTGTAAGAAGACCACGAAGCCACTGAAGCCGAGCGCCCGGGCCGCATCGCGCTGATTGCGTGCACCGAGGTACCGCTGGATCATCAGCTGGTCGGCACCATGGGTGGCCATAGAGAGGAACATGCCGCCGACCAGACCGGCCCAGAAAGTATAAGTCTGAGAGAGGTCCCATTGGAAATCGAACATGGTCCATTTGTGATTCGCCACGGCGAACTGTTGATAGTCGGTCCATCCCCCGGGGAGTGCCTCGAGAATGATATAGAACGCGAAGAGCGCGCCGGCGATATAGATTACGAATTGCAGGCAGTCGTTCCAGACGACCGATTTCATCCCCCCCAGACAGGTGTAAATGATCGTGCCGATGCCGATGACGACCACGCAGGCAGAGATGGGAATTCCGACCACTTTCTCCAGCACGAGCGCGGTCAGGTACAGACGGAGTCCATCCGCGAGGGTGCGCATCACGATAAAGGTCAGCGAGGCCAGGCGTTCGGTTTTGCCGCCGAACCGTTTTTTGAAGACTTCGTAAGCGGAAAAGATTTCACCCCGGAAATAGAGGGGAAGCAGAAACAGGATCACCAGGAAGCGTCCCACAATATAACCCAGGGGAAGCTGCAGGAACTGGAGGTTACCATCCGGCTGATAAGCGATGCCGGGCACACTCAGGAAGGTAACGGTGCTGGTCTCTGTGGCCACGATGGAGCCGAGGATGGCCCACCAGGGTAGCGTTTTTCCGCCGAGCAGATAATCGGACAGATCTTTCTGTTTGCCGCCCACCCAGGACCCGAACCAGACAACGCCTGCCAGGTAGAGTCCCAGAATGATCAGATCGATATTTCCGATGGCGATGTTCACAGTGCAACCCGTTATATTGGAACGTGTGATGATTGGCAGAACGCGTGACAGGAACTTCAGGGGGCACAATTTCCAATTCCAGTGGAGTTTGGCGAAGTGCATCCTTTCGAGATTCAGAATCCCGGTTATCATAGTAGCTGTCCGCTCCCAATTCGAACAGGCAAAAGATGATGTTAGAGCATTTAACGACCGAACAACGCAACCCGGCATCCGACAGGATTGATGCCATGAGCAGTCTGGAAATCGTGCAGCTGATGAATGCTGAAGATGCCGGTGTGGCTGCAGCCGTCGCCAAAGAATCGGAAACGATTGCAGCTGCCGTCGATCTGATTGCCGAAGCGTTTCGACGGGGAGGTCGACTGGTTTACATCGGCGCAGGAACCTCGGGGCGACTGGGAGTGCTGGATGCCAGTGAGTGTCCACCTACGTTTAACAGTCCACCCGAACAGGTGGTCGGCTTAATCGCGGGGGGACGAACTGCACTGACGAATGCCGTCGAAGGGGCCGAAGATCATCCCGAGTTTGCGATTGCCGATCTGGAGGAACTGGGGCTCAGTCAGGATGATGTCCTGGTTGGAATCGCCACCAGTGGACGCACGCCGTATGTGATTGCCGCTCTGCAATACGCGCGAGAGCAGGGGGCCGCTGCCATCGCGTTTACCTGTAATCAGGAGAATCAACTGGCGGATGTGGCCGATCTTACCATCTGTCCGGTAGTCGGTCCGGAAGTCGTTACCGGTTCCACGCGTCTCAAGGCGGGGACGGCAACCAAAATGGTGTTGAACATGTTGACGACCGGAGCCATGGTGCGGATTGGAAAAACGTATGGCAACCTGATGGTCGATCTGCGGGCCACGAACAAGAAACTGATCGACCGCTCCATTCGAATATTGATCGCGTTTACCGATCTTCCGCGTGACGAAGCCGAGACGGTGCTGGAAGCCTGCCATGGCGAGTTGAAAACCGCGATCGTGAGCGTGAAACGGAATGTGTCTCCCGAACGTGCGGAGGAACTGCTCAAGCAGGCGGGCGGTCATCTGCGGCGGGTACTGGATGCAGCCGAGTGAACTTGAGTCCGTCGCTGGCAGGGCAAATCCCCTCTGAGGAATTCACGGTATGACCGGATTACAGTCCCGACAACTGGTACTGGGCATCGACGGTGGTGGCACCAAAACCGCGGCAACTCTGGCTGTAGTTTCTGACGATCAGAATTTTCACGTCGTTGGACGGGGCACGGCGGGGGCTTCCAATCTGAACGTGGTGGGCCTGGATGCGGCTGCCGGTGAATTGCAACGGGCGGTCGAGCGGGCCTTTCAGTCTGCTGGCGCAGAACCGCACATAGTGTCTGTACTCTGTATGGGCATGGCGGGAGCGGGACGACCAGCCGAGCAGCATGCCTGGGCGGAATGGGCGATGCAGAATCAGATCGCGGAGGAAGTGGTCGTGGTCACCGATGCCGAGACGGTATTGGCAGCGGGAACTCCGGCAGGAACCGGTGTGGCATTGATTGCGGGAACCGGTTCGCTGGCTTTCGGGAAAGGGGCCGACGGTACTCAGACGCGCGCCGGGGGCTGGGGATATCTGTTGGGGGATGAAGGGAGTGGCTATCAACTGGCGATCGCGGCGATCAAGGCGATCCTGCGGGCGGTTGACGGACGGGGGCCGGAGACAGTTCTACAGTCACGATTTCTCAAGGCCTTGAATTTGAATGCACCCGAGGAGCTGATCGGTTATCTCTACCAGGACCCGGGAGACCGCGGTCGGATCGCCCGGCTGTCAGGTTTTGTGTTTGAAGCCGCTATGGATGAGGATGCGGTGGCCCGTTCGATTGTGGATCAGGGCGCGCAGGAACTGTCTGAGCTGGTACTGGCGGTGGCGCAGCGGTTGCATTTCAAAGCAGACGCCTATGCACTGGCGCTGACCGGTGGGATATTGTTGCATCAACGCGATTACCGGGTCTCTCTGCTCGAACGCCTGGCAGAGCAGCAACTGGCTCCCGCAACCATCGAGTGCGTTGAAGATCCGAGCGTAGGGGCTGTGCGGATTGCCGTCCGACTGCTGGGATAATTCGTATGGCTCTGGCTAATCTTCCGGGAACTGATCGGGTATCTGCAGCTGTTTTACCGAGTAGGGGGAGCATTGCTGTTTCCAGCCGCCGTCGATGGTGACGGAGGTTCCGGTGAGATAGCTGGCGTCTTCTCCGGCCAGCATGACAATGCTGTGGGCGATTTCCCGCGGATGTGCCCAGCGTCGTAAAGGAATCATGTCTTCGGAAGCCTGGCGGATTTTCGTGGCGGTGGCCTGCTGGTCAACGGCGATATCCTGTCCCATCGCCGTGTCGATCGCGCCGGGATTGACGCTGAGCACCCGAATGCCCGCGGGGCCGTAGAGCGTGGCCAGTTCATAGGTCAACGAATCGAGGGCCCCTTTGGCTGCGACGTAAGCCGGGCTGATACCGGCTGCCATCTGAGACTGGATGCTGGAGACGTTGATAATCACTCCCTCTCCGCGGGCTTCCATGTGGGCTGCACACCACCGTGAGAGAAACGCGGGGGCGGTCAGGCAGACACGCAGGGTCTGTTCCCAGCTGGCGAGTTCGATCTTCCGCATGGTGGTGATTTCCCGCCAGGCGGCATTATTGACCAGCACATCAATGCGTCCCCAGGCGGAGATACATTGTTCGACGGCAGATTCTGCATACGCCAGATCTGCGAGGTCACCGGTGCAGATCATATATTGACGGCCTGCATCCTCGATGCGTTTGGTGATGGGGTTGAGGTCCTCCGAGGGGAGGGCAAGCAGGACGCAGTCGTAGCCCCGTTCGGCAAAGCGGACGGCGGTTTCACCGCCGATGCCTCCCGCGGCTCCTGTGATCATGGCAACCGGTTGCGGGTTCATGGCGAGTTCCTTTCCGTCTCTGGTTGTGATTGCTGAGGTTTCAAAGCGCTGTGGCATGCTTCAACTGGCGCTGTGATCGGTTTCGAGGATTACCACCAGCCATTCGTTCTGCTTCACATAGGGGAGCGTGCGGATTCCCAGAACCACGCCGGTCTGACTGGCTTTGATGCTGGTGACTTCATCTCCCAGCGGCGAGCAGATGGTTCCCAGTGTGTCTCCTGCCTGAACGGTATCCATTAACTGGATCGCTGGTTCAAAAAAGCCCGACACGGGGGCACTGTTATGCAGTTGCAGGTGGCCACTCTGATCGCGGTTGTCTTCGATCTCGTACTGGATTGGCTGTTCGGGAACGGGTTCGTTCCGCATGCCGAGGGCAGACATTACTTGTAGACAGCCGGAGGCATAACCGGAGACGGCGGTGGCGTTGCACTGGCTGCCGCCTCCCCATTCGGCGTAGATCGCAGGCACATTCGCGTCGCGAGCGGCAGACAGGGAGCGTCCTTCCAGCGTGGCGGTCGTGCCCCAGACAACGGGGAGTCCGAAAGCGCGGGCCATCGTGCGTTGCGTTTCCAGGATGGCTGGATCGGAGTGCAGACAGTAGCCGGAGAAGGGGGCCAGGTCAGAAATCACGCCTCCCGTGTGCAGGTCGATCAGATAATCGGCTGACTGAATCAGCTGCGTGGCCTGATGGGCAATCTGCTCGGTGATGGAACCGTCGAGCGCGCCGGGAAAAGTGCGGGCCAGGTCCAGTTCATCCGGACCACAGCGCTGGCAGCGTTCGTATGCGGGTTGATTCAGTACCGGCACCAGCGTGACTTTGCCGCTGAATTCAGCGGGTTTGATCAGCGTGATCAGTTTGCGAATGGCGGCCATGGGTTCGTATTCATCGCCGTGTACGCCGCCGAGGATCAGCAGATGCGGTCCGGGTTGCTGGCCTGTGATGACAGTCGATTCAATGGGAGGCAAACTCGACATGGGGGTTACTTCAAGTGAGAGTGAGTTCGAGTGGTGAGCGCCAGGATCAGGAATTTGGTTCGGTCTTCCAATCAATTTTGGCCGTGGAACGCAGTTTCTGCAGCGTCTGATCGTAGAGTTCGTGGGAGAGCGTCTGAAAGAGTTCGCCGCGCACGTCTTCCAGACTGAATTGGCCAGGGTGTTTCTTATTCAGCGTGATGAGGTGCATGCCAAAGGGGGACTGGAAGGGGTCACTGATTTCACCCTCTTTGAGGGGGAAGACCTGTCTGGTGAAGACCAGCGGCATTTTTCCCCGATACGCGGAGGTGACCAGTTTGCCTCCCTCTGTTTTGCTGGGGGCCTGCGAATGCCGGGCGGCGGCTTCGGCGAAGGTCAGCTTGCCGGACTGGATCTGCTTCCGCAGATCCAGCAGTTTCTGTTTCGCTTGATCGATTTCAGTGGCGGAAGCGTCGGGGGAGAGTTTCAGAAGAATCTGACTGGCTTCGACGCGGGTGCCATCCAGCTCTTCACGATGAGCGTTGAAATAGGCCTGCATTTTCTCCGGCGTGATTTCCTGTCGGGCATAGAGATTCCAGGCCAGCGGCAGGGCGATCGCGGCGCGGAGCTTTTCGGGAGTGAAGCCCATTTTTCCGAGTACCTGCTGGGGATTATCGCCTTTCTTGCGGATGAAGTTCTCGACTTTGACAACACTTTCATCCAACTGTTTCGGCGGGACCTCGATTTTCTGCGCTTTCAGAAATTCCTGGATCAGACGTTGATTGACCAGCTGCTCCAGCAGTTGCTGACGGAGAGCCGGCGGTGCGTCGGTGATGCCACGTGAGAGCAGGGCAAATGAGAGGTCGCCCTCGGTCACTGGCTGGCCATTGACGGTCGCGAGTACCTCTTCGGCTGCTGCAGCGCGAAGCGGTTGTCCTGCGGAGAGGCCCAGAAGAGCCAGGCAGAGGAGGTATGTGAACGAGTGACGGCGCGGCGATGACATCGTGATTGCTTCCTGCAAAGGGCGAAACGAACTCAGATCGAAGAAGATTCCGGAGGGGAATCGCCTCAGTGAAACGAGTGTGGTGAGGATATTATTGCATTTTCGAACCACGCTGTCAGTGTGAATCGGGCGGCGAAAATTATGAAAATCAAAGTTGGACTCCTGAAGTCAACTGTCTAAAATCAAGTCAACCTGAAGCAGCAGAGGAGTTCATTGGATTTTTCCGGCTGTGTGGGGCACTCAATTCCATACTCATTTCTTTTTTACTCTTGAACAAGGGGCCCGCGCATGTGGTCAATCCTGGCTCAGAAAACGTCGACGGTTTCCGAAGATCCTGTGACAAAGGCAAATGAACTCTGGCATACAGTCAAAACATTCCTGGCGACCCAGGGGCTGCAGTTCGCCATTAATGTGGTTGTGGCGCTGGCGATCTTTCTGGTAGGTAAATGGATTGCCAATATTTTGAGCCGGTTCTGTAATCGTCTGATGAAGCAGGCGAAGGTCGATGAGACACTGGCCCGGTTTCTGTCGAATATTGTTTACTCGATTCTGCTGGTCATCGTCGTTCTGGCGGCGCTGTCGGAGCTGGGGATTAACACAACCTCTCTGGCGGCGGTTCTGGCTGCAGCCGGTTTTGCGGTGGGGATGGCCTTCCAGGGAACGTTGAGTAATTTTTCATCGGGTGTGATGCTGATCCTGTTCAAGCCGTTTCGGGTGGGGGATTACATTGAAGCGGCGGGGACGGCGGGCGTGGTCGAGGAGATTCAGATCTTTACCACATCGATGCGCACCGGGGATAACATTGCGATTGTCGTGCCCAACAGTCATATCACGTCTGGCAACATTCGCAACTTCTCCATCAAGGAGAATCGCCGCATCGATCTGGTGATCGGGTGTGGCTATGACGATGACCTCAAAGCGGTCAAATCATTTCTGGAAGAAGTCGTGAACGGGGATGAGCGGGTTCTGGCTGATCCTGCACCGGTGATTGCCGTCAATGAACTGGCTGACAGCAGTGTCAATTTCGTCGTGCGTCCCTGGGTCAAAAATGCGGATTACTGGGCCACCCGCTGGGATCTGACCGAACGGATCAAGCTCGGCTTCGATGAGCGTGGCTTTACGATTCCTTATCCCAGCCGGGATGTGCATCTTTATAATGAGAGTGCCGTCAGCGCGGAGTCGTGAGGCGATTGTGGTCATTCATCCGGGGGCTAAGCCAGTTGCAGAATTCGTTTTATTGATTTTGCGGCTGCCCCGGAAATCAGCCGGTTTTCTAAAACAGGCCCCACTGAAGTTCCGTGGTTGGCGTAGTAAATCCATGGTTTAAGAAATGCGGCTGAAGGCTGTCTTTCTGTGGTTCGGATTCCGGCTCCAGGTACGCTTTATAGAGGGCTCGTCCGGTCGTAGCGATTGTGCGTGTACAAAATGACTTGGATATCCACTTTTAATGGTTATACCTCCACACTTCAGTTCAAACTTCCTTTATATTTAAATAACCTGATAATTGGTGGAATTACTTACCCTTTCTTTGAAATTTTTCAATTTCTCAAGTGTTGTTGAGCGCAACTCGTTAGTTCACAAATAATACCCGGTTGATCATGCGTGGTAGTTTTCAACTCAAGCAGGCCCGAGTTGTCTTCTATGTGGTCAGCCGGGTCTGTTTGTTCAGTTGTCGCACTTGGGACCCTTCCTGAGTTTTATATCTGAGACTCCAGCTCGAAAATTCCGCAGATGAAAAAATGAATACCTTCTTTTTGGTTCGCGTTTGTAATTACGAAAAGATTCCGTATTATATAAATTTACTGCGGCAGGACGATTCAGAAACCTGCATCAAGTGCTCTCCAGAATCGCCAGTCTGGTCAGAGCCCGATCTCACTTATAGTAATGATTACCGAGTGATATTTAGATTCATTTCGACGACCCGTCGTTGTACATTCCATTTCTTCCTTAATACGTAGAGTGACTATGCAATCCCCACACCGACCGAGCTTGTTACGAAAAATGAACGTTCGTAAGGTTTTGGAAGTTATCCAGAGCCAGGGAACATTAACTCGCGCTGATGTCATGCGTTGTTCTGGAATCAGTGCTCCTACTGTTTCCAAGGCCGTGAGTGCCCTGCTGGATGCGGGGTTGCTTGAGGAACGTGAGACAGCGGAATTTTCGGTGGGTCGTCCCGGCAAGCTGCTACAGTTACCGCGCTTCAGTGCCCAGGTGATTGGCGTGGTTCTGGACTGGGACTATTGTTCGATCGTTGCCTCCGGGCTGGATGGTTTTCTGCACGAAGAAAAGCTCGATCAGTTCAAAACCCCTTCGTCATATGAAGATCTGATTAATATCATTTCCCAGAAAATCATGGACCTGGTCAAGAAGGAAGAAATTCCTGCCCTGGGTGTCGGGATCACTGTGCCCGGTCTGGTTAACAGCAATGATGGTCGTATCTTCCTCGCGTCGAACCTGCACATTGTAGACGGACAGGCACCCGCCGTGGATATTGCTGCGAAGACCAACCTGGAATGCATCCTGGTGCAGAAATCCACCTCGTTGTGTCTCTCCGAAAAAACTTATGGTGCCGGCCAGGATCTGGAAGACTTCATCAGCCTCGACGTGACATCCGGTTTCGGTATGGGTGCCTTTACTGGCGGTCAGCTGCTGGATGGTCAACATGGTCTGGCGGGAGAAATCGCCCACATCACCGTCGAGCCCCAGGGAGGACGTGTTTGTGGTTGCGGTAACCTGGGCTGCCTGGAAACCGTCGCGACCGACATGGCTTTGACTCATTATGTTTCGAAGCGGGTTGGCAAAGAACTCGACTTTGATGCGATCAAAGAACTCGTGAAGCAGGGCGAGCTCGATATTACACCGGAACTGGATCGCACGATCGAGTTCCTGGGAATCGGGGTGGCTGCCGCGATCAACATTTTCAATCCCTCGAATATCTTCATCACCTCGCGGCTGTTTGATCTGCAGGACGATGTCTTCGGCAGAATGTGTGATCTGGCCAAGAATCGGGCTTTGAAACCTTCTTCCAGCTCCTGCGAGATTGAACGCTCAAAAGGCAACAAGTATCTGGGCGCTGTAGCCGGAATTATTAACCATCTGGCAAACGGCCTGGGACCGCGGTTGACCTAGAGTTGTGTCGAACCGCTGCGGAAGGCGCTGATCAGGAAGGGAACAGGGGTATGTCACCCTCGGCAGACGATCTGGCCCGGGAAGCGATTCGCGAATTCCAGCACCTGCTCGCGCAGTCGTTACGTAAAATCCGTCACTGTCTGGGCCAGTTGAAGCAGGAGCAGATCTGGTGGCGTCCGGAGCCGGGGCTCAACAGTATCGGAAACCTGATACTGCATCTGTCCGGGAATCTCAATCAATGGGCGGTGGCCGGCATTACCGGAGCCCATGATGAGCGGCAGCGGGAAGCCGAGTTTCAGGCCGAACAGAGCCACAATCGCGACGAACTGTTGTCTCTACTGGAACAGAGCGTAGAACGTGCGTGTGCGGTCTTTCAGTCGCTGTCTGCCGCTGACTTACTGGAGTCGCGGACGATCCAGGGCTTTTCCGTCTCCGTGCTGGGAGCCATTGCACATACGGTGCCTCATTTTGTCGGGCATACGCACCAGATCATTTATCTGACCCGGCTGCAGCTGGGAGAAACATACCAGTTCGACTGGTCTCCCGATGCAGAGCGAAACGGTGTGCCGATTTGAACCATGCGAAAACTGATTCAGAACGTGCCCGGTTTATTTTTTGGTAACCTTTAACACGCTACAATACCTGCTGACTGTCAGTATGTTGTTATCTGATCCGGGGTAAGGTTGTCATGTCTCGTAAGGCGAAGCGAGCGCGAAAAAACACATCGAAACGGGAAACTGCTCAGGTTGAGAAGCGGGCTGCTGTCTCGAGTGTTCCTGGCAGCAGTCAGGCGTTAACGGAACCATCGCCGGGGATTTCACGCCACACCTGGCTGTTTCTCTCTCTGCTGCTGATCTGGTCATTTCTCGTCTCCTGCTTTCCGATGCGGAACATGGATATCTGGTGGCACCTGAGAACCGGAGAGCTGATTCTGGAGCGGGGGACCGTTCCTTATTTCGACTGGTTTACGTTCGTGGACTCTGATCGGCCCTGGATCGACATGCACTGGGGCTTCCAGTTGCTGGTAACATGGCTGTATCACTGGGGCGGCGTCAATTTACTGATCCTGAGCAAAGCCTTCTGCCTGGCGTTGACGGTCGGGCTGGGCTGGTTTGCCGGTGGTCGGTTTTTGCCCCCCTGGGGGAAAGCATTGCTGTGGATTCTGCCGGTGATCTGTCTTTCCGGTCGTTCGGTCGTGCGTCCGGAAATGCTTTCGCTGGTCTATCTGGCAGCCTGGATGCTGGTTTTGAACCGGGCTGCGGCGCGTCCCCAACTGTTGTGGCTGATTCCGTTGCTGGCGTTCCTCTGGGTCAACAGTCATGCGCTGTTTGTACTGGGGCTGGTCGTCAGCGTGTTGTGGGTGATCGATCATGTGGTGCGCATCTGGGCGCGGGGGCGCTTTGGGTTGGAGCCGGCTGCGACGGAGCTGACTGGTGTGATGTTGATTCGCATCGCCGTGCTGACGGGAATTGCCTGCTTTCTGAATCCCTACTTCGAGCAGGGAGTGCTATTCCCCCTGACGCTGTATGAAAAGTTTTCGGTGGACCAGGCCTTCTATTCGGTACGCATCGGTGAATTCCAGCCGCCCCTGGATTTTATCAGACAGCATGGACTGAAGAATTTATTTCTGGCATCACAGGTGTTACTGGGAGTATTGACGCTGGTCAGTTTCATTCCGCTGCTGATCAACAGACGGATCAACGTGTTTCGGTTATTGGTATTTGCTGCGTTCACACACCTGGCTTTCAAGGCCTCGCGGAACACCAGCATCTTTGCGCTGATCTCGGGGATCGTACTCTGTGACAATCTTTCGGACTGCTCCCGTTTTGGGATTGCTCTCTTCGGGAAGCCGGCGTCTGGCACTGCTGAGGGAACGCGTCAGCTATCTCGTGGATCGCTTGTTTCTGCGGGGATATTTCTGTTCCTGTTTATCAGCCTGTTTACCGGGTACTGGCATGCGTGGGGTGGTGAAGGGAAACGACTGGCGCTGGGAGAGGCGGAAGCCTGGTATGCGCATGGTGCCTCGAAGTTTGCAGGACAACCGGGAATGCCGGACCGTGCCTATATTTCGAATATGGGACAGGCGGCGGTCTACATTTATCATAACGGGCCCGAGAAGCGAGTGTTCTTTGACGGACGTCTGGAGGTCAACAGCCAGCAGACGTTTGAATGGTACGAGCAGATCAAACAGCAGATGATGCAGGGGAGTACCGACTGGGCCTATTTATTACAGGATGATAATGGCCAGTTACCGGCGGTGATTCTCGACAGTCGCTATTCCCGGAATGAAATCATGGGAATGGCCGCGAATCCGGGCTGGATGCTTGTGTTTGCCGACCAGGCGGCTGCGGTCTTCCTCGATCGACAGACTGCGGAGCGATTGAAATTACAGCCCGCGGATCCCAGTCCCCTGGCTTATCCTCCCGGCATGAAAGTCCGCGAGTAAGCACACCTGAATACCCGTCTGTTTTCTGTTCCAGGAAAAACTGAGGGACGTCCGGGATGATGCTTGCAAATCGATGTGACTCAGGGGACATTAGACGAAATGAACAATGCTTTTCGTCAACAATACTGACGCGTTGACACTCCAGAGAACCTTTACGCAGGGGAAACATCATGAAATATCCGAAGATCAGCTATCAACTGATCCGCCTGGCAGCAGTCTGTCTGTTGCTGCAGGCAACTACGCTTTTATCCGCTCAGGAAGCGGAACAAAAGACGCATCAGGCGCCGCTGTCCAAGATGGAATTGCAGACCGGCGATTCCATTGTCTTCCTGGGAGACAGTATTACGCACCAGTGCCTCTACACCCAGTATGTTGAAGATTTCTTTTACACCCGTTATCCGAAAATGCGTCTGAAGTTTCATAATGCAGGCGTGGGTGGCGCAAAGGCCTGGGATGCCCTGGCTCGTTTTGACCGGGACGTCGCCGCCTATCATCCCAAGTATGTGACCGTGCTGCTGGGAATGAACGACGGCCGCTATCAGCCCTTCAATGATGAGATTTTCAAGACCTACTACGATGACATGAAAGAGCTGATCAGCAAGATCGAAGGCATTGGTGCGACTCCGATCCTGATGACGCCAACCATGTTCGACGCCCGGGCGGCCCGCATGGGAAAACGCCCGCGGGATCCGGCTTCGGTAGAGCTGTATAACTCGGTTCTGGCGTACTATGGAACCTGGCTGCGTGAAGTTGCTGCCGAATCCGGTTTCGGGTTTGTGGACATGTACGGACCGTTGAATAACATCACGATTGCGGAACGTCAGAAAAATCCTCAGTTCACGATCATCAGGGACGCCGTGCATCCCGATGCGCCAGGGCAGGTGGTGATGGCGTTTGCCCTGCTGTCTGACATGAACGTGCAACGACAGGTTTCGCGGATCACCGTCAGTAAAAAAGCCAACGGTGAGGCCACCTCGACAGCGCGTGGCGGTAAGCTGTCTGATCTGAAATATTCAGACGACGGCGTCTCCTTCACCTGGCTGGCTGACAGCCTGCCCTGGGTAGTGCCTGCTGAAGCGAAGCTGGGCGCAGAGTTGACGAAACTGGGGCATCGCATGAGTCAGGAATCGCTGTCGATCCATGACCTGCCCCCCGGCCGGTATGAACTGTCTATCGATGGGGAAGTCGTGGGACAATACTCCAACACGACCCTGGCCCGGCATGTAGAACTGCAGGGAAATCCAAAGACGCCTCAGTACCAGCAGGCGATGCAGGTCGCGTTGTTGAACAAGGAACGCAATGACGGCCCCGTAAAAGACAAACGTAACAGCTGGCGTGCATTTCAGTCATACGCGCGGATGAAGCGGGAACTGGACGCACAGGGGGATCAGAAGGACCCGAAAAAGGTGGCTGCTGTGGCACAGCTGGAGAAACGTCTGGCCGACCAGGATCGCGTGATCCAGGAGAGCGAAGCAGCTGCGAAAGCCCTGGAAGATAAGATCTATGAGATCAATCAGCCTGAGGCCCGGAAGTATGTCCTGAAGAAGGTGACCGCTGCTAAGAAAAAGTAAGCGACGCTGACATCAGAACTTGATTCGAGATGTTATAAAACAACAGGCAGCCCGGGTTTGAAACCCGGACTGCCTGTTTTATTTTGTACGGTTGCGGTTCTGGATACCGGCTGCTTACAGGAAGAAGATCGTCAGCAGAATTGAAAGTGGTAACAGGAACAGACAGCTGTAAAACATGTAGCCAAAGAAGCTGGGCATGCGAATGTTGTTCTTTTCGGCGATCGCTTTAACCATGAAGTTGGGACCATTGCCGATATAGGTCATGGCTCCCATGAAGACGGCTCCCAAACTGATGGCAACCAGCTCAATTTCACTGACGCCGGCAACCATGGGAGGACTGCCGCCCGCAGATTTGGCCGTTTCAAAGAAGACGACATAGGTCGGAGCGTTGTCCAGAAAGCTGGAGAGCGTGCCTGTGGCCCAGTAGAACTTCGCCGGGGAATCAATGCCCAGCGAGGCACCGTAGACATTCAGGATCTGTACGGGAGCCTGCATGCAGATAAAAATACCGACGAAGAGGGCGGCGACTTCGACGATGGCTTCGTAATTGAAGGAGTTCTGCTCGCGAATACTTTTCGAAGTTGTGAGCAGGGAAATGCCTGCCAGGGCAAACATGCAGCCTTCACGGAAAAAGTGAGGTGCACTCCAACTGGTCCCCGGGACCGTTTTGGAGGGGTCCAGCAGTGCGACGCAGAAGATGACCATCAGCAGCCAGAGGAAGTTAATGCCCCCTTTGAGTGCGAAAGGTTCAGGGTCTTCCGGAACGGCTTCCACCTTGGCTTTGTTTTCTTTGCGATAGCGGACGGTATCGAAGGCAAAATAAACGGCCAGCAGCATGCCATTCATGGCGAGCCACTCAGGCCAGAGCGTCAGCGTCCAGGTAAAGGGGACGCCTCTTAAAAAGCCCAGGAACAGGGGGGGGTCACCAATGGGGAGCAGACAGCCGCCGGTGTTACAGACGACAAAGATGAAAAAGATAACCGTGTGTGCCACATAGTCACGTTTGGCATTCGCTTTCAGCAAAGGACGGATCAGGAGCATGGCGGCGCCTGTGGTTCCGATGAAGCTGGCGATCGCGCCACCGATGGCAATGATGCCCGTATTCAGAATCGGTCGTCCCACCAGATGGCCGTTGAACGCGATTCCGCCGCTGATGACATACAGGGAAAACAAGAGGGCGATGAAGGGGATGTATTCCCCGAGAATCGCATTCTTGAGGACGACGACAGCGGCAGGGAACCCGGGAGCTGACAGCTCGTGTGTGCCATGATCGACGACGCCGTGTCCGTATAGGAATGTGTAATAGAGCAGGGTCACCAGACCCAGGCTGACTGCGACCAGAAACCGGTTTTTGTTATGTTCCCACCACTCTTCCGTTTTATGAATCAGGGGTAGAAAAGCGATACACAGCAAAAGCGCGGCGAACGGAATTACACTATAAAAGGCGGGAGGTTCGGCATGGCCATGATGTTCCTCGTGCGGTTGTTCAGTCGTGGCCACAAATGAGGTTGCTTCCAGTTGCGCGTATGTATCAGCGATTAAGTTCATCTCAATCGCCCTCCGTTACTTGGGGATTATGAAAAAATGGGTTAAAGCGCGAAAATCCGTTTTCATGTAGAACGGTGATAACAAGAGCTCAGCTTGCTAACTGGCGTGTGGTCAACTCGGGATTATGGCAGGAACCGACCCTGTGTACAACTTCCACGTCGGCAGGATTTCACAAATTGAATTTATGAATTTGCGAATTCACTGCGGCGTTCTTCCATCGGAGCCGCACTGGCTTTGAATTCCGACAGATACAGCTTTACCAGCTCCGCTGTCTCTGCACTTTGCAGCATCTCCAGCGAGATCAGCGTTTTCCCCAGAACGATCGGCGGTTCGATCTGTATTGCGAGCAGATAAGCCACCTGCTCACGGGTAAGCAGTTGCCTCTGGATGGCGATTTCCCCGAATCGCTGTCCATTTTTCTGCTGTGCTTCGAGTATCTCTGTGACCTGGTTACTGGTCAGCAGTTTTTCATTGACTGCCAGTTCACCGATTTTCGTCTGTGTTTCCTGTTGAGGGCACTTCAAGAGTGCTTTGGAAATGGTCGGGATATCAAAAATTTTCTTGGTAACCAGCCAGCGACTGAAGCGGCTGCGTTTGACCAGCTTCTGCAGTTCGTTGTCTTCCTGGCTGATGATCGAGCGTACGTGAACCTGGTTGCGGCCATTCTCTTTTGAATTATACATGGCTTCATCCGCTTCTGCGATCAGGCGTTCTCCGAAGCCGGTCATGTCGCGAGGCGGGATACCCACTACCGCACCCAGGCTGGCGGTAACGGGTACGCGTTTGCCTTCGAATTCAATCACTTCGTTTTCGATCAGTTTCCGCAGACGTTCCGCGAGTTCATGGATCCCGTTTTCAGAGGGATTGTTGACCATGATGACGAATTCCTCACCGCCGTAGCGGCAGAAGATGTCGGAGCGTCGTGTGGATTCACTGGCGACTTTGGCAACACGCTGCAGGACCAGGTCACCGAACTGGTGGCCGTAGGTGTCGTTCAGACTTTTGAAGCGGTCGATGTCGGAGAAAATGATTCCGATCGGCTGGGCAGAGCGGGCACAGCGATGCAGTTCTTTTTCGAAGTATTCGTTGAAGTAGCTGCGATTGTAGGTTTTGGTCAGCGGGTCGTGAATTGCTTTGCTCTGCAGCTGTTTGTTTTCGGATTCCAGTTTTACCTTCTGCTCTTCGATGGCAGCCTGGCGGGCGAAAGCCTGCGTGGAATCGACCTGGGCTTTCATGGTCAACTGCACCAGTTGTTCGTTGGCTTTGGCCATGATTTCATAAGGCGATTCGATGTCATCCATGTTGACCTGGAAGATCTGGGCAGCCTCTTCAAAACGGTACTTGACCTCTTCCAGGAACCCGTGCAGATCATCAATGGGCATGTTGTAGAACTCTGCCATCAACTGCTGCAGTCGTTGTAATGCGAGACCGCTGTTGGGGGAGCAGAAGTAATCACCAATGGCGGCCGAGGCAGAGATGATGATGATCAGGTTAAAGTTGGGATCGGACTGGAGGGCCTTTAATTGTTCGAATGTGTCGTGATGATGTTCGATGGCGATCTGGAACTGTTCGGACATCTGCCAGCGTTCCATCATTTTCACGCCGACTTCAGTATGGTTGATTCCCAGGACTTCGGTTTCGACTTCAGACATGTCACGCTGCTGCTTTTCAGCCTGTTCGAGTACGGGCAACAGGTCATTGGGGATCGAGCGGAGCATGGCCAGGTGCCCGATATCCTGCAGGAGTCCGATGAGGAAGCTGTCGTATTTGAGTTCGTTACCCAGTCGGGTGGCTAGTAACTCGGCGGCGGCAGACTGGATGATCGATTGTTTCCAGTACGAATCGTAGCGTGATTTCAGAGGACCCTGTGTGATTGCTGCTTCGGAGAGCGAGAAGCTCAGCGCCAGCGAAGTAACCACCATGGTTCCCAGCAGAGGGACGGCCCGTTCGATACCCTTACACTCGGATCGCAGCCCGAAGAAGGATGAGTTACTGGCCTTCAGGATTTTGGCTGTGATCGCGGGATCTGCCTTGATGGTGTCAATGACATCCTTGATATCAGTGTCCGGATCCTTAGACAGGTCCAGCAACTTTACTGCGACGGCGGGTAGGGTAGGTAATTGATCCGACGACCAGATTTTTTCAGGAGAAATCATGTGTGATGACCTTCAAGGAATTTTTACTCAGCCTGGCTGCAGCCATTCTTATAAAACAGAGATTGCCCTGCCTGCCTGGGCAATATTCAGTGAACCGATACTTATTCAGCCTGTCAGCCTGACGGCTCAACGAGCCTCAGGCGTGCGAGGTGACCCAACGTTCCAGCTTGCTTTTCAGGCTGTCGGGAGTAAACGGCTTCACCAGGTAATCTGAAACACCAGCCTGGATGGCAGTCACAACACGTGCCCGTTCAGCTTCGGTGGTAATCATGATGACAGGAATGTCTTTGTTCCGCTGACGGATTTCTTTCAGCAGCTGTAAGCCATCCATGTTGGGCATGTTCCAGTCGCTGAGTACGATATCGAACTGGTTGTTGATAAAGTGCTCCAGGGCCTGAACCCCATCTTCTGCTTCGGTAACGTCTTCAATACCCAGTTTCGACAGACAGCGCTTCTGGATAGTTCTCATTGTTCCTGAGTCGTCTACGAGTAAAACTTTCATCGGACTGGCCTCTTATATTTAAAGTTTTTTTGGCGAGTTAAAACAGAGTTTAATCAGTGGTGGATCTATCGATCAGAGAAGCCTGCTTCGATAGAGAACGCTCCGATTTCTGATTCAAAGGAGATACAGATCGGCGACACATTGGATGGGTAATGGACGGTATGACCTTTCCCGGTGATGATGTTCGGAATACTGATGGAAGCTTCCAGGTGTTCCAGTTGTGCCTTCGCAGAACCGGCAATCATGTTGGCGAGTTCACATACAGCATCACAGACTTCGTCGTTGATTTCTTCAGCCGTGATTCCCAGCATGCGGTCCAGCACGCCTTTACCAACGCTTTCGGACAGGCTCAAAACCAGCGTGCCGGCTGCCTTTCCGGAGATACCGATGACGGCACTCAATTCGTGTTGTGGGATCACGTCCTGTTTTAAACTCAGACCGGTCCGTTTGGGGGTGCAACCCAGCATCATTTCAAAAACGGAAATCGTGGAACTGATGATCGGGTTCACAAATTCGGCAGTGAGTTCAGATTTACTGAGAGTTGAAGATGATGTCATTCTCGAATTCCTGCTTCTTCAGAATCGATCACAGAGGGCCCGATTCCGTTGCGATGTGGTACGAAATATTATTCTCTTAAAATCAGTACCCCTGTCGTGATTGACCATGTCGCTTCCACATCGGTCAATCGGGGGACTGAGACTGTCATGTGAGTATGCATTTAGAACATAGATCACGGAAAATCAGATGTGCTAAAATATCAACATCTGATTCATGAGAAAAAACTCGACCCGCAGGCAACATTTCCGAGTTTGCCGGCTGTAACGAATATCTCGCAACCCCCCCCTGACAAATGCAGTGAAATCCCTCCTTATTGGTAGAATGCAGAGGGAGGGAGATCCCTGATTTCCCTGTCCAGGGCAGCAGGAAATTCAAAGAAGCCCTTACGCATCAGGCAGAAACGTGACTGCGAAGCGCCATTCCTTAATAAAAGGAAGAAAACACCTGTTTTCAGGCATGCAAGGCAAGAATTGTCTGAATCAGCACACCCGAACGTGCGGTATCACCAAAAACAAAAATATTGTTATTGAGTCACCAAACATAAATCGTTTACGATGTGTTCGCAGGTATCAGAAGTAGTGGTTTTCACCTACTAAACAAGCTCATTTCTAGCTGAAAAGTTTGGTTTTCACATCTCGTTCACTGAACTTGATTTTTTCAGTATTCAAAAACAGAAAGAAGTGCAGTACAGTTTACTTTGGTGCTGATATAAATATCTAGATACCCACTTTCAAAGTGTTCGAATCTAATGTCTCATTCTATCAATCAAGAGCAAGTCGATTTTGCGCAGCATGTTCGAACAACTTGCCATCGCTTAAATAACTTCCTGACCATTTTACAGTGTCAACACGAGCACCTGGCGGGATTACCCTCCAGCCAGCTGGAACCGGAACTGGCAGTCGTTCTGCAGGATCTGGAGCCTCTGGTTGATACTGCGGCTAACGACGTACTGGAACTATCCAAACAATGTAGAGATTTTCTGGAAGGAGTTACACATCCAGATACAAGTCAGAAATTAGATTGAACCGTTCAGTTTATTGATATCTAATCATTTCTTTTCTCGGGGGCCAGAATGTTAACTTCCACTGATCTAATTCGAATTGTCCTGGTGGACGATCACTTGATGCTGGTTGATTCACTAGTCTCACGCTTTCACAGAGATACTCAGATCGAAGTCGTGGGGACAGCGACTAATGCGGATGAAGGGTTGTCACTGATTCTGGAAACAGAACCAGACGTCGTCATTCTGGATGTCGAACTGCCGGGACGTGGCTCGTTTGACATTGCTGAGGAAATCACCTCCCGACTCAAGAATACCAAAATGATTTTCCTGACAGGTTATCTGTCAGACATCTTCATTGAGCTGGCATTACGAGTGAATGCTGTCGGCTACCTGCTCAAAGGAGAACCGATTGAATCGCTGATCCATGCGATCAAGAAGGCTGCCCGTGGCGAATACTGTTTCTCTCAATCGGTCCAGGAACGTCTGGTTTACGACCAGAAAAGGAACCGCTACTCGATTCAGTCACAGAGCATGCTGACTTCATTGACCTCGCGTCAGATTGAAGTACTGCGGCATCTGGCACGCGGAAAGAGTGTGAAAGAGGTGGCCCGGTCGATGCACCTGTCGGAGAAATCGATCGACAGTCACAAGTATCGAATCATGCACAAGCTGGGCATTCACGACCGTGTCGAGTTGGCCCGCTATTCCATTCGCGAAGGATTGACACTCCCTTAGTGTCTCCTGACGGGAACTCCCGATCAGGATTGGATTGGCCCTCGCTCTGCAATCAGGCGATCAAGGGTCTCCAGTTGTGATTCGGAGAGTTCAAAATTCATCACCTCCGCATTTTCCTGAATCTGCTCCGGACGTTTGGCACCACATAAGGCACATGTGATGCCGGGCTGCTGGATTGTCCAGCGGATGACGATCTCTGCAATCGAGTGTTCCCATTCCGTGGAAAGCGTGCGGAGTTCATCCAGGAAGTCCTGGTTCTTTTCCCATTCCGCTCCATGAAACATGGGATATTTCTGTCTGCCATCCTGCGGGTCGAACTGATGATCCCGCGCGAGTTTGCCGGCCAGCAGACCTTTCATCAAAGGCCAGTACGCCATCACCGAAATCTCGTTGTCTCTGCACCAGGGGAGGCGATCCAGTTCGATGTCCCGCTGCAGCATGTTATAGCGGGGTTGATAGGCTGAGATCGGGCAGACCGCGTGAAATTCCTGCAGCTGTTCCAGCGTGAAGTTGGAAACGCCGACGGAGCGAATCTTGCCCGCTTCCCGCAACTCGTTGAACGCGGCTGCAGATTCACCGACCGGGATTTCCGGATCGGGGCCGTGCAGATAGTGCAGATCGATGCGGTCGGTGTTCAGTCGCTGCAGACTCTCATCGCATTCCTGTATGATGCGGGCGGGGGAGGCGTCGCGGACCTGTTTCCGGTCTTTCCAGTGAATGCCTCCTTTGGAAGCGATGACAATCTCATCCCGCTTCTCTCCCAGGGCTTTGGCAATCAGTTTTTCACTCTCGCCGTCATATCCGTAGCAGTAAGCGGTGTCAAAGAAGTTGATGCCTGCATCAAACGCGGCCTGGAGCGTAGCCAGGCTGGCCTCTTCGGTGACATCCACGCTGGTAACCCCGGAGATGGGCCAGCAGCCCATGGCGATGGGGGTGATCTGGATGTCTGTTTTGCCGATGGTGCGTAACTGGCTCATGCTGTTTGATCCTTCCGCGTGTGTGAGTTTCTGCTGTGCCCGGGTTCTGAATGGCACTTGTGGTCCTCATCATTTAAGATAACAGGCTCTGGTGTCAACCATTGTACCGCCTTTCCTGTTTCAAAAGAGTGAAGAGCGTATCCAGCATGTGTGCCCGTTTTTTCCTGTTTTCGCCTGACGAAGAAATCAAGCGGCTGTTTCAGATGGTGTCATTTCCGCGGGTTTCCCCGCGTTACAACATCGCTCCTTCCCAGCCCGTGCTGGCGATTACGAATGCTGGTGCGGAGCTCGAGGTCCGGCATTTTCAATGGGGTTTTATTCCCGCGTGGTCCAAAGATCCGCAGCCGGGACAGGCGATGATCAACGCCCGTTCGGAAACCGCAGCTTCAAAACCTTCGTTTAAAAACGCATTCCGTTATCGTCGCTGCCTGATTCCTGCAAATGGGTTTTATGAATGGAAGAGTGCCGGCAATCGTTCGAAGCAGGCGATGTGTGTGCGTCTGGGTGAGGAACCCCTGTTCGCGATGGCGGGATTGTGGGAACAGTGGAGCAGTCTGGACGGCAGCGAACTGGAAACCTGCAGTGTGTTGACGACCGCTGCCAATTCATTGCTGGAAGGCATTCATCCGCGGATGCCGGTGATCCTGAGACCGGAACAGTACCGCAAATGGCTGAGTGCCGACACCACGCCGATTCCGCAGCTGGAAACTCTGCTGCAGACCTATCCTGCAGACGAGATGCAGGCTTACCCGGTCAGTTCCTTCGTGAATCGAGTGGCCAACGATTCCCCCGAATGCATCGAACCGATCCGCGAACAGAAAACGCTGTTCTAAAACGTTACCGGAGGAGGCGCGAACAGCGAGAGGACCGGCTGGATCTCTTCGAAGTGTGCGAACAGGTAGTCGGGTTTGCACTTTTCCAGTTCTTCCAGGGGATAGACGCCGGTGGCGACCGCAATGACCTGGGCGCCGATGGCCCGGGCACAGGTGATGTCACTGGGGGTATCGCCGATGACCCAGATGGTCGCCTGCGTCAGCAGTTCGGGAGCGTGGCGCAGTTGAATCTGCCGAATCGCTTCATGGGCGACATCGTTGCGATCAGCATGATGATCTCCGTAAGCACCAAATTCGAAAAAGTGGTGTAGATCGTAATGTGTCAGTTTCTGATGCGCGCCCTGCTCAAAATTTCCGGTCAAGAGACCCAGGTCGACATGCTCGTGTTCGGCCAGGGTATCCAGAATGTCACGGATGCCCGGCAGCACGCGTCCCTGGTGGGTCTTCAGATTGGACGCGAGCAGCCTGAGATAACCGGCTTCGAAACGCTTGCGGTTGGCGCTGGTGTTTTCGATCTTAAAGTATTCAAACAGATCGACCATGATCGAGTGATCGGTGCGGCCGGCCGTCGGGATACCCTCGATGGGGGCGGCTACCTGGAATTCGTCTTCCAGCATGTGCAGAATTGAATGCTGACCGGCGCCGCCGGAGTCAATGAGCGTACCATCAATGTCAAACAGGCAGATGTGCATGATGCGTCAGGGTTTCTGTGAAAGAATAACGGGCTGTTTTGTCTGCCCTTATTCTATACACCCTGGATGGCTTCGGAAATGCGGTTGACGTGTGCAGGTGCACCATTAATTTCACGTTGTGCCCTGCGGATCACTTCGGCGTCGATTTCGTTCAGATTCTGTTCATATCCGGCGAGCAGTGCCAGATCGCAGATTTGATTGATCCGGGTCGGGAATCCGTGTGTGGACCGGTGAATTTCTTTAATCGCATCTGTGGTGAAGACCGAGTCGGCACAACCGGAGAGGCTCAGGCGATGCTGAATATAATTTTCGGTCATTTCCGAATCCAATGCCGTCAGTTCGATCGACAGATCGGAAATCTGTGCGGCACGCTCGGCCTGGGGCGAGCTGGCTTCGTCCATCGTCAGCACCAGAGAGAGACTGGGGAACTGCTGATTGCCGGTGTGCAACAGACGCTCGACGGCGTGCAGTGCTTCCAGGCGGCTCAGATCAACGTGATCCAGCAGCAGCAGGAGTCGACCCTGGGTGAGTTGCATGCCGGTCAGACAGTCGGTGAGCTGTCTCCAGAGCTGTGGCAGTGGGGTCTCATGGGCGGGGCCGAGACGCAGTTGAGCACAGAGCTGCCAGAGAAACTCTTCTTCTCCGAGTCCCAGCAGGTCCAGGTATTCGCACTGACAGGAACTGCGGGTCAGAATCTGCTGGCAGGCTTTTAACGTGAGTGACTTTCCGGTGCCGGAAGGGCCGCTAAACAGACTGCATTTTTTCTGTTCCTCTGCCACGAACAGCAGACGGGCCAGGGCCTCTTCATGGAGTTCACTTTCAAAGAACAGCGCCAGATCCTGTTGTTGAGAAAAGGGTGCTTGTGACAAATTCCAGAAGTCGTAGTACATGATTGAAGTTGACCCGATGAAAATGATGTTTGAACAGATTTGCTCAGATTCTCTGGTCCCGCTGTTACGGAATCCTGCCTTATTGTTAAAATCGGCCAATGGCTACTATCGGCATGACCGAACCGTGGCTGCTGAGTTCATTTTCCTCAACTTGCGTAAATTAAAGCCGCACAGTCTCTTCCTCGATCAGTGATTTCTTGAGAAACATTCATGACGCATCGTTTTTTTTATGAAGGTTCTTTGGACGACGCGCTCCTCCAACTGGACGGGAGCGAGGCCCATCATCTGCTGCACGTGTTACGGATGAAGGTGGGGGATGAGGTTCTGCTGTTTAACGGCACCGGCATCGAAGCCGAGGGGCAGATTGAGAAAACAGGTCGGAAAACGGTCGATATCAAGGTTGTGCGTCGTCACGAAAGCGAGGCTGAGACACAGGTTCCCCTGATTCTGGCGACCGCGGTTCCCAAGGGAGATCGCTTTCGCTGGCTGGTCGAAAAAGCAGCCGAGCTGGGCGTCACCAGGCTCGTGCCCCTGACCACGGAACGGAGCAGCGTCGATCCGGGTGAGAACCGATTGAAAAAATTACAACAGACGATAGTGTCCGCCGCGAAACAGTCGGGGCAGATTCGACTGATGGAGCTGGCCCCGTTACAGCCGTTGAGCGACTTCCTCAAGGAGATCGACCCGGCAGAGCAGCAACTGCTGATCGCCGATCCACAGGGAGCCGCGTGGACGGAACTGAATCTGGCCGGATCGGAGGCGTCCGCAGCCGGTGTTGTGATTCTGATCGGACCCGAAGGGGGCTTTTCTGCTGAGGAAGTTCAGGCAGCTGAAGATGCGGGGGCGCAGGCGGTTCAAATCAACGCGGGAATCCTGCGGATCGAGACGGCGGCCCTCCTGATGGCGGGCCTGGTTCGCTTGCCTTAGAGCCTCGTTATTTAAACAGGTAACCCGAGCGCATCAGCAGTACGAAGCTGTAGATGACGACGCCTGCGACGATCAATGAGCCGAAGTTCAACAGCTTGCGGCCGGTCTCCATTTTTTTGCGGGCCACGATCTGGGCAATCACTGTCACCACCGCCACCAGGGAGAACTTGAAGTAGACCATCCCCCGGATGCCCCAGTGGGCGATGAAGTAGTTGGCCAGCTGGTTGGACTCGCGGAAACTTCCGGTGACCAGCAGCAGGTAGGTCATAAACACATCCAGTGCGTTGACCAGGATAAAGATGCAGGTCTCCCGTTCGAGAGGAAGTTGATTCCCCAGGAACGAGCGGCCTGTCTTTTTTTCATTGGGCGGATCGGTTTCATCCATGATGGCGTCTCATGCGACCTGATGGGGTATGGCGGAACGAGTACCTTCAAATCAGCTTGCGCAGCTGTTTGATGTAGCCGGGAATTGCTTCTTTGGGTGGTTCATCGGCTTCATACTCCAGGACGATGAAGTTCTTGTAGTTTGCGTCCTTGAGAATTTTTACGATCCGGGGAATGTCGGCCGGTTTTTCTTCTCCGCGGGCACCCATCTCGACTTTGATCTGGGCATTGATCGCCAGGGGGGCGATCTTTTCCAGGTCTGCGTAGGGATGTTCGGTGCGGAAGTTACCGCTGTCGAAGTTCACGCCAAAGTTGGGTGATTTGTTGATGCCATCGATAATCCGCATCATCTGTTCCGGGGTGGAAGTAATGCCGCCATGATTTTCCAGCGCGAGGCTGACACCTTTCTGTTCCGCGTACTTCAGTGATTCGTTAATCCCTTCCTGGCACATCTTGATGGCTTCTGCTTCGTTGCCTCCCTTGGGAACCCGGCCGGCGAAAATCCGGATGACGGGCGCACCCAGGATGGCGGCGTAGTCGATCCACTTGCGGGTCATTTCCAGCTGTGCGTCGCGGGCATCGCCTTTGGGCAGACAGAAGTCGTTGCCGATGGCGGTGCCGGAGACTTCCAGACCCAGAGAGCCGACGAGATCCTTGGTCTCTTTCAGGTAGTCTTCACTGACCGGGTTGGGGAAGTAGTAGCTGGTCAGCTCGCAGCCATCCAGTTTCAGCTCGCCGCAGTAGCGAACGAAATCCATGATATCCATGGTGGCGGGAGTTTTGCGTTTGCGGGGCGTGGGCCAGTATTTCTGCAGATCCCGATTGAAAGAATAGGCGGCCAGACTCAGTTTCAGATGTTCGGGGGCCGTTTTTTTCTGAACACCGGCGGACAAAACGGTGTCTGTGAACAAAGAACCTGCTGCGAGGGCACCGAAACCGGCCAGTGAGGCTGATTTCAGAAATTCGCGTCTGCTGGTTTCCTGGTTGAATTGGGTCTCTGAAGGAACTGCCATTATGTTTACTCCCGGTCTGAGCCGTATTTTAAGTGTCAAAAATCGGATTGTTCTGGGGCGGATTCTAAGCCCGTCCATTTTGACAAATCGAGGACTGTAAAGAAACCCTCGATCTCAAAAACAGGCAGAATTGCAAAGTTTCCGAGGATAGCTAAACTTACTCTATTCTTGTAGATATCACTGACAGCCAACCTGTCTGTCTGTTACCCTGTACGACCGGGAAAACGTTTCCAGGCTGTTGAATTTTAAATCTTTGACCGGGCCCGTGTGCCCAACGAATCAGGAAGACCGGATACCATGCCTCGCTATGACGCCAAGCGGATTGAAACCAAATGGCAAGCCTATTGGGACCAGCACGAAACCTTCAAAACGGGAGACTTTGTTGAAGGGAAAGACAAGCTGTATGTTCTCGATATGTTTCCCTATCCGTCGGGCGATGGTCTGCACGTGGGGCATCCGGAAGGTTACACCGCCACCGATATTGTCTGTCGTCATGCCCGCATGCAGGGGAAGCAGGTCTTGCACCCGATGGGCTGGGACGCCTTCGGCTTGCCCGCGGAACAGCACGCGATCAAAACCGGTACCCCGCCGCGGATTACGACGCAGAAAAACATTGATACGTTCCGCCGCCAGTTGAAGATGCTCGGCTTCAGTTACGACTGGAGTCGTGAATTCTCCACGACCGATCCCGATTACTTCCGCTGGACGCAGTGGATCTTCCTCCAGTTGTTCGATTCCTGGTTCGACAATGAATGCAAGTGGACCGGGCCGGACGGGAAAGAACGCACGGGGCGGGCTCGCCCGATCAGCGAATTGCCGATTCCTGAAAAAGTGCAGGCCGCGGGAGCAGAAGCGGTCCGCCGCTACCAGGATCGTCAGCGTCTCGCTTACCAGCATGAAGCGCCGGTCAACTGGTGCCCGAAGTTGGGAACCGTATTGGCGAATGAAGAGATCATCGACGGCAAGAGTGAACGGGGCGGCCATCCGGTCGAGCGGGTTCCCTTGCGGCAGTGGATGTTGCGGATCACCAAATACGGCGATCGTCTCGTGGACGGCCTCGAAGGTCTCGACTGGTCCGATTCGATCAAGTCGCTTCAGACCAACTGGATTGGCCGCAGTGAAGGGGCCGAGGTCGATTTCTTTATCGGCTCGGGAGAAGACAGCGACGATCTCGATGCCGCGTTCTCTGCCTGGAAGACCCGACGCAGTGGCGAGGGATTCCCGGAAGATCAGGAAGCCGACGTGTTGCGGGTTTACACGACCCGACCGGACACGTTGTACGGAGCCACCTACATGGTGTTGGCGCCCGAGCATCCGTTCGTGGATCGTTTGACCTCCGACGAACAGAAAGCAGCTGTCGACACTTATCGCAAACAGGCGGCCCTCAAGAGCGATCTCGACCGAACCGATCTCGCCAAGGAGAAGACGGGCGTCTTTACCGGCAGCTACGCAGTCAACCCGGTCAACGGGGCGCGGGTGCCGGTCTGGATTGCGGACTACGTCTTGAGCAGTTACGGCACCGGTGCCATCATGGCGGTTCCCGCGCACGACTTGCGCGACTGGGAATTCGCGGTGGAATTCGATTTGCCGATCATCGCCGTTGTCGAACCGCCCGCGGACTACACACCGTCCAAAGACGAACAGGCGCTCGAAGCCGAGATTGACGGTCAGAAACGTACCCCGTTTTCCGGGTTCGGAACCGCGATTAACTCAGGTGACTTTGACGGCACGCCGACGGCTGACTTCAAGAAACAGATTACCGCGGACCTCGTCAGTCAGGGCGTGGGGAAAGGGGCCGTCAATTACCGGTTGCGGGACTGGCTCTTCAGTCGTCAGCACTTCTGGGGCGAGCCGTTCCCGATCTGGCATGAACTCGACGCGGAAGGCAACATCACCGGTTTGATGCGGGCCGAGGCAGAAGATAATTTGCCCGTTGAACTTCCCGAGTTGAAGGAATTCAAGCCGACAGGAACTCCGGAACCGCCGTTGTCTGTCGCCCCTGAAGAGTGGTTGTACAAAACCGACGCGGACGGCACCCGTTTGATGCGGGAGGTCAACAGCATGCCGCAATGGGCGGGATCCTGCTGGTACTACTTGCGGTATGCCGATCCGAAAAACGGGGAGCGGTTTATCGATCCCGAGATTGAAAAACAGTGGTTGCCCGTTGACCTCTATATCGGCGGTGGTGAGCACGCGGTGTTGCACCTGCTCTATGCCCGCTTCTGGCATCAGGTGTTGTTCGACCGCGGTTATGTGACCTGCCCCGAACCGTTCCAGAAGCTTGTGAACCAGGGGATGATTCTCGGCGACGTCGAGTTGACCGGCTTCCAGAAAGCCGACGGCTCCTGGATCTCCGCGAAAGACGTGGAAGAATCGGATGAGTCCGACACAAAATGGGCCATTAAGAACTCAGGTGAACCAGCCACGCCGATCAAACTCGAATCGGAGCAGGTAGAAAAAGCGGGCGAAGATTTCGTGCTCGTGGGTGAACCGGAGATCTTCGTCAACAGCCGCGCGCATAAGATGTCGAAGTCGCGGGGCAACGTGGTCAATCCCGACTTTGTGGTGGACGAGTACGGTGCCGACTCCTTGCGGATGTACGAAATGTTTATGGGACCGCTCGAAGCAACCAAGCCCTGGAGCATGAGTGGCGTGGACGGCGTCTGTCGTTTCCTCGGTCGCGTCTGGCGATTGATCATCGATGAACGTGCCGAAGAGTTGCAGTTGAACGAGAGCGTGACCGACGCAGATCCTTCGGAAGAACAGTTGCGGATTCTGCACAAGACCATCAAAGCGGTGTCCGCAGATATCGAGAAGCTCTCGTTCAATACGGCCATCAGCCGCATGATGGAATTCGTAAATGCGATGGGGCAGCAGAAGACGCGTTCGCGTTCGGTGCTTTCTGATTTCCTCCTGTTGCTCTCCCCGTTCGCACCGCACATCGCCGAGGAACTCTGGAGCATCCTCGGTCATACCGAGTCGCTGGCTTACGCCGACTGGCCGCAGTATGACGAAGCGTTGCTGCAGGAATCGGTGGTCGAAGTGCCGGTGCAGGTGAATGGAAAATTGCGTTCCAAGATCTCAGTAGCCGCCGATGCGGACCAGGCAGCGATGCAGCAGGCCGCGGAGCAGGACGAGACCATCGCCAAATACCTGGAAGGCAAGACGATTGTCAAAGCGGTCGTCATTCCCGGCCGGTTGATCAACTTCGTTGTGAAGTAAGCGGCGTTCATCCGGGGAGCAGTCAGAGGCAGGCTTGCAGCGCAGCGGGACCTGCTGCGCTGTTTTTGCGTCTGTTGGGATGTGAAAAAGATCTGCCACTATGATGTTGTCCTTAACCCAGAATTGCAAAAATGAAAGTCCATATTATCTATGAAATGAGGCTCTCCGAAGTTGCTTTATTTTCATCTAAAAAGCCTGTACCTAAGCGTATTTGGATTGCAATTGGAGAAATACCTTTAGTCGATGAAGATGATGATTTAGACGAATTCGTTTTAGAGCCGATCTATGAATTCAATCCTGAAACAGGAAAGGAAGAACTAAGCAAACGGTACTTTATGGGGGCTTTTTCGACAGACCATATGCTAAAAGTTCGAAATTCTCATGAAGTAATCAAGCTGATGGATTTTTTAGAAGGAGGGGATGAAGGTATCAATTTCGTTAAAAAACTGCATGACATCTTTATTCAATTAGGGCATGAAGTAATTCTAATTGAGACAGTTGACTACTAGAGGGTGATAGCTAAAAAAAGTTTCAGGAACCAAATACGAGTTCCAAAAATGGTTCCTGACACCTTTCATCTCCATCGGAATTTCTTTCGATCTACCCGGCATTCGGTATTGAAGACTTTGGAGCTGAAGATTCCAATAGAGTGAGGCACTTTACTTCGATTCGCATTCTGGATTGCACAGGAGAGGTTCCGATGTTTCACAAGTCTCATATGGATTCATTTAACCACCAGTTTCCTCATGACACACAAGGGTTTGTTCCCCATCCCGGCGATCATTGGCGGGATATGAATTTTGAGCAGGAAGGGCTGGATCCTGATGAGGAGGGGATCTCTGTCGAAGAGCACGACCGCCGCGTGGCCTATCTCAATTCCACCTGGTGGCCGGAGGTGCTGAAGCGTGTGGAGGAGGAGAAGGAACGCCTGGAAACGGAGCACGGGGAAACCTTCATCCAACATTGGAAGCACGTATTGGAAGTGCCGTCGTCCCACCCCCACGGCTTCGGTGTCGGCAATCAAGACACCGGGATCGACGACTAGGGATATTGGTTTTCGGCGTGATAATGAGGTCAATGGCATTAGCCCAGTAAGTCTTCACCGCGGCCCGACATCCGTTCTGCCGAGTTACATCGTCCGATGACAATTAACTTGATGGTTATACTCTGTGAAACCGTCAGGGAAGTGGCTCAAGATCGATCTGTTTATCGCAGAAGAAGTTCCAAATCAGGTCGCTGAGTTTTTAATGGAGCAAGTTCGTTTACATTGATGCTCGCTGGGATGATGAGCGTTTTCAGATCCGGAAGCATTCGCAACTGATTCAAACCCGCTGCGGTGATTTTGGTATCATGAATGTCCAGGACTTCCAGACTCCACATGGCAGTCAGTTCTGAGAGACCGGCGTCGGTAATTGGATTTCCCCACAGTGACATTCTTTTGATATCCTTCAGAATCCCAATTTCATCGAGTTGTTGATCAGTGATTCCGGTCTCTGCCAGATAGAGTCGATCAATATTTCCAGCCCAGCGAAGTTGTTTGATGAGGTCGTCGGTGACGGGATGACCTTCGAGATGCACGTAGGTGATCCCGCTGAATTGAGCCTGTTTGATTTTCGCTCCTGCGGCTTTCAGTTGCTCGGAAATCTCTTTGAGCCGTTTTGTGGGGTCGTGATACTTTTGCGGTTTTGCCTTGGGGGTTGGGGCGAGATTGGGGATGTCGCGCTGTGGTAACTTTTGTAGTTCTGCTTTCAGGTTCAAGTCGTCCGCAAGCGATTGAGTGAGTGCTTTGCCGACCGCCTTCGGCCTGGTGATCGAATCAGTGAAGTCGGCTTCGTAACTGACTTGTGGCGTTCCCGGGACTCGACTTGTTGCGCGGCGTAATCCACCGGGCGATCCGTTCACGAATCCGGATTTCGTTTTAATCAGCCAATCTTCAGAGCCGTAAAAGAGGAACAATTCTGCCTCCAGATCACCAGTCAGGGTCTGTTCAAAGCCGACAGAATCACTGACAGTCTCCACCGATTGACGTGGAGGTCCTGGTGAACCTGCGATGAGAAGTTGACCGGGGTGAAAGAGAATTTTCGACCACTGGCTCAACGAAGTCGCGCGCGAGCAAAGGGTCTCATTTTCTTCCAGATCGAAGAAGCTCAGCTTGCCGCGACTCGGAAGGTATCCGGCAATGCTGCCATTCCTGTTCCATAAGAGATGTTGCCCGGGTAAGTCGGCGCGGTTTTGTTCGAGATCGTCAATTGCCAGTAAAGAAGTCGTGTATTGCATAGTCGAACCGTTGGCTGGCAATTTGTTTCTGATCCACTTGCAGGAAGTTGCTGAAATCAAATTCCCTGACGGATTAACGTCGCCGACTCCGATCCCCGAATCAGGAAACATCCTCGTTTGCAGCGACCCTCCAGTCATGGCATCGATTACTCTGATCTCGTCAATGCCGGCACTTCCATCGTTTCCTGGTGTCAGTGCAGCGACGATTTTCGATTCATCTGAGTTCCAACCGGCGTAGATGACTGCTTTACTCGATCTGGCATAGTCTCGTTCAATTTTACCAGTCTGAAGATTCCAGATGAGGATCCCTCCTCCGTTTCCGTCATACCAGTCTCCCGTTGAGATGAGCACGTGTTTCCCCTCTTTCGAAAACTGAGCAGACGTGAATGCCCCTTCAAAGTAAGAGTCTCCTTTTTTTCTTTGCAGTGATTGCAGGACCTCGCCTGAGGTCAGGTCCATGATTCTTAATTCATTATCCTGAAGAAGTACTTTGTCTTCAGTTGGATGAAAAGAGCCATAGTCGATATTCTTCAAATGATATTTCAACTCCCCCTGTTTCAGATCCCAGATTGCACTCGGTTGCCCGGGATCCCCCCAGCCTGATTTGCCTGTCAGCAGCCAGCGACCTGAGGGCGAGAATGCCAGGGGAAGATGGTATGCTGCCGCAAACAACGACGTCTGGGTGGGGATCTCAATCGTAGGAGAATCCGGTAACGGTCCGTGCAGGCTTATGGTTTTCTGCTTCGAATCAACGTGCAACCGCCAATGATTCCTTGTGACCCACCAGCGATTGTCTGTTGATGACTGATAGGTCGGCCATTTCTCTTTGGGAGGGGCTTTTTCATGTCGATCCAAGGGCCAGAGTTCAACTTTTCCCTGGGGGTAATTCAGCAAAATCTCATCATTCACAAAGGATGCATCAAGTGCAGTTCGTGGAATAGAGAGCAAGGGAAATACGGACGCTGTCTCCCAGACGATCACGCGCGGTGTGTACCAGAATTCGCCTGATCCGATGGTGAGAAATTTGCTGCCATCGTCGTTGAACTCAACGGTGTGAATTCTATTGGGAGAACAGAACCGTTGTTGTACTTTCCCTGTTCTTAAATTCCAGAGAATTCCAATGTTACCAGAACCTGCTAACAAAAATTGTTGATCAGGTGAGATCTTCGCTGTGCTGATTTCTCCCTCTGTCGGAAATTCGTTGAGAATTTCGCCTGTTTCCAGATTCCAGACACGAATCGTTTCTGGTCCGCAGGAAGCGACGAAAACTGGCTGCCCGTCGTTGATCAACAGGATGTTGGAATAATTTGAGAATTTATACCTGGTGAGGTCGATATCGCGAATGACTTCTCCATTCTGCTTATTCAACAGCCTCACCATCTCTGATGACTTCAATAACAAGCGACCGTTTTGCAAGAACCTTGCAGAGAAATTTCTTGTATTGAACGGATACTGCCGCAACGCCAGTCCCGTTTTGACATCCCACAAAACAGCACTTGCCTGATGTCTCGTCAGCAGATGTCCTGATTCAGGGTCATAGTCGTCAACACGATCGGCAGATGTAAGGCCCCATTGCTGAATGAAGAGTTCCTGTTCCTCAGCGCAAGAATTCCTTGTAAAAGTGGCGATGAACAAAATTAAGCTGATTTCCAGAGTACGATTCCAGGAAAGCATCTCACACTCCATGAAAAATAAATGTAGTGCCATGTCGAGCTTGAAATCTCATATGACAATTTATATCCGCTGCTCTATTGATGAATTTTGGGGTGATGGCGATCACGGGAGTGCGACAACAGAGCACATAACCACACTCCCAGCCCTTAATTTCAAACTTGACGAAGCACCAGATTGAGATCCATTCCTTGTTGGTGCGCAATGCTCAATGAGGTTCCTGACGCATACCCATTCTCTGGACAGAAAATGTGACAGGAACCAGATCGGGCTTTCGAACATTGCTTTCGCAATCTATCTCCCTTCAGCTTAGCAATATTCAGCTACAGGCGAGAGTTTCTTTTTTGTAAAATGGTTCTTTTGATTTTTGGTGCTGGCTGGGATTCCCTTGGGAGTCTGTATTGCAGTCACAGTCGCCAGGCGGGCGGACACATGGGGCCGCACCCTACGGTTTGGGGTGGGTGGCCGGTTGTGGATTGATCGATTGAGCTGCGACTTCCTGCTCGCTGCGCTCGGCCCGGGTTTCATTCGGGGTGAGCCGATTCTGGATTTGGGTGCGTGCTGGCGATCATCGTTTCAACCGGGGCTAACGCCCTGCGGCTAATTGGTTTTTATTGCAGTCCGGGTTCCTGACAAGACGGAGGGCAGGATTGCTTCGGCTGCTGTTCATTTCCGGTTTGGCGAGAAACAGTGCTTGCTGTTTGTTGATATGTTGTGTGATCTTGCTGAAGGGCGTGTGGGGGTCAAGGGGAATTGTGCTTTGATTCTGATTTGAAAGGGGGGGAGTTGCTGGTGAGTGTCGCGCGAAATGCTCTGAAAGTGCTCCGAAATGATTTGAAAATCTACGAGACATCGGGAACCGGTTCCGTTTGTGCTGGTGAAAAACTGGAAAAATCGACGCCGATTCAGGTGAATCTGAGTCACTGGTGCGTCGTGTTCCAGTGCTCGCATCGTCCGCCTCGCGCGCGAAGCACAATTGCGATAAATTACGGTTCGGGAAGAGCCGATCAAGGTCAAACTGTTCAGGGAAATGGAACAGAAGGGAACTGGAAATCGTGAGGTTGTTCTCAAGCCGACTGACGGGGACGCCTAACGGACGTCCCTTTGGTAGAGGGGTTCGCTGATGCCGGTGGCTTCGTCGACGGACCAGGGGAGCCAGGTGAAGGCGACTTCGTTGATCATCAGGTCGGATTTGCGGGGGCGGACGAGGTACTCTTCGATTTCGAGGTCCTCGGGACGGATGGGGGCTTCGAGCTCATCCAGTTCCTGCTGGAACTCGGCCTCGAGTTCCTCGTATTTCTGCTGCTGGACTTTGAGGGCTTCCTGGGCGCGTTCGATGTCGTCGTATTCCTTCGCGGCGCGACCGACGCTGCGGGCCGCGGTGGAGGCTTTGCGGACGTTCGTCGCGCTGGCGATTTTACGACCCATGATGGCTCCGAAGATGGTGGTGCCGATGGAGAGGAAGGAGCTCATTTTTTTGTCGCTGTACTGGGACTCTTCGCGGGCAACGCGTTCTTCGGCTGTGCGAATGCGGTTCTGGATGGTCTCGAGTTTGGAAGCGTATTTCGCGCGGAGTTTTTCGATCTGCAGATCGCGTTCTTCGCGCAGGAGCAATTTGAGCCGGGCGCGGAAGTCGGCTTCGGTTTCGTCCGGATCGGAGTAGAGTTTGGGATCGCCGCTGAACCAGAGTTTCAGCGGTCGTTCCTGGTAGAGGTAGTTTTTCAGATCTTTTTCCCAGGTGCCGTATTGCTTGTTGCGAGTCAGGGCGGTGTCGACGCCGGCGAAACGGGCCTGATCTGCGGGCTGGTCCTGGTAGTCGAGATCGCCGACGGGGATGGGGGTAGCCTCTTCCCAGAGGCTCTCGGGGACATCGCCGGTGAGGGAGATCAACAGAGCGACATCCTGCCAGAGATCGACTTTCGATTTGGCATCCGCATAGCGGAGCTTCGCCAGGCCGAGTACGCCGGGCCGGTAGACCAGTCTGCTCCCCTGGGGGAGCATGCTGGAGGCCCGGAAGACGCGTTGTTTGATGTCGGGGGGATCAACGGTGGCTGATCGGGCTCGGCGGCTACTGTGGGTTCGGTGGCGCGCGGGGCGCTGGTGACCGTGGTTAACGTTTCGTCGGCGAGCGCCTGCTTGCGGGGATCCATGAGGGTCTGGATCTGTGTGCGTGTCAGGGGGCCACGGAGGTACGAGAGGGCCCAGCGGGTGTGGAAGACGACGGGGGCATCTTCATGAACGTTGTGCAGCAGGAAGACGCGGCTACCGAGGTCGGAGAGGATGGCTTCCATCTGCTGACGGTGGAACTGGCTGCCTGCGGTTCCCGAGGCGCTTTCCAGTCCGTCCAGGACGCGGGCCTTGTCCCGCTCGGTCTGCAGGCGACCGATGAACCAGGTACCTGTATTGGAGAGCCCTTTGTAGTCGAGGTCGACCGGGTTCTGGGTGGAGAGGACGACGCCCAGTCCGAAGGCGCGGGCCTGTTTGAGCAGGGTCAGCATGGGCGTTTTGGAAGGAGGATTGGCGGTCGGGGGGAAGTAGCCGTAGACTTCGTCCATGTAGAGGATGGCGCGGAGGCTGGACGTTCCCGACTGGCTGCGGACCCAGGCCAGAACTTCGTTGAGCAGGACGGTGACGAAGAACATCCGCTCTGAGTCCGAGAGGTGGGCGATGGAGAGGATCGAGATGCGTGGCTTGCCTGCGCGGGTCGTCAGCAGGTTGGCGATGTTGAGTGCTTCGCCCTGCATCCAGGCTTCGAAGCCGGGGGAGGCGAGCAGGTTGTTCAACTGCAGGGAGAGAGCCATCCGGTCTTTAGCCGGGTAGAAGGTTTCCAGGTCGAGGAAGCCGATCTTGTCGAAGGGGGGCGCCTGGATTTCCTGAATCAGGCTGGCGACCGAGAGGTTGCGTTTCTCTTTCCAGGCCTGGTTGAGCAGATTGGAGATCAGAATATGTTCGCGGCTGTTGATCGGGTCGGCATCGATTTTGAGCAGGGCCAGCAGTCCGGAGACGGCGGAGAGGATCCGATCCCGCAGGGCGTCGCTGTCGTTCAGGACCGCATCGCTGGGCGCGTCGAACGATTTGAGGACCGAGATGGGGAGGCCGGCGCTGCTGCCCGGGGTGTAGATGGCCATGTCGACGGCGTCACGGAGCCGAGCGATGCGATCGGCGTCCTGCTGCCAGTCGGCGAGGCCTTTCTTCCAGAGGTCTGCGGTTGCGCGGGCGTATTCATCGGGTGTCTTTCCTTTGCGGACCGCTTCGCTTTCTTCGATCCAGGGACGGAAGTCGGCTGGTTTCAGATCGGGGAAGTTGAGCAGCAGGTTGCCGAGGTCCCCCTTGGGGTCGATGGCGATCACGGGGATGTCATCGATGGCGGCTTCTTCGAGCAGCGAGAGACAGAGGCCCGTCTTACCACTGCCCGTCATGCCAACACAGACCGCGTGGGTCGTGAGGTCTTTGCTGTCGTAGAGGACGAGGTTGTCGGTGAGCGACCCGGTGGGGAGATCGTATTCTTTACCGAGGTAGAAGGCGCCTAGTTTCTCATAGGGTTGGTCAGTCATGGCACACCGTGATGGGCAACGGGAAGTGAAATCGGGAAGGCTCGCTGTTCCAGGGAGCTCTGATTGTTAATAGGGTAGCAGGCAGCGATCGAGAAATCACGTTTTGTCCGTGAACTTCTCAGAAAATGCAGCCTGCTCGGGTGCTTCTTCATCGGAGACGACAGAGAAACATTCCGAGACCTCTGTGGGGATGCGGCAGGGGGAGAGGGACTGGTAATTCACGAAGGCCCAGTTGGTCTCGGCCCGGACGAGCAGTTCGGAATCAGCGGGACGGATGATGCGATATTTGCGCAGGGATTTGACTTTCTGCAGATTAGAAATCCAGGTTTGCACGACAATTTCCTGATCGACGAACGCGGGCTGCAGGTATTCGATGAAGTGACTGCGGGCGACCCAGCCGATTCCCTGTTCGCGGTAGCGTCGGGCGGGCCAGCCGTTGGCTCCAGAGTGGGCGACAGCGGCGTCCTGCAGCCATTTGAGGTAAACGACATTGTTGACGTGGCCCAGTCCGTCGATTTCATCATTGGTCACCAAATGATGGTATTCATAAATACGATGCATGGAATTTCTATCCCGGAATATGGTATGGTATCAGCAGAGATGAACTGAAATGCTGTTGGACGGGTTTATCGAAATACTGATCAACAGTGTAATTGAAATCAACAAGAATGGAATCGGAGTTCCATGAATAATTCTGCGTCACTCCCGCTGGTAATTGGTTTAGGTGAATTACTCTGGGATTGTTTTGGTGATGACCGCCGTCCGGGCGGGGCTCCTGCGAATGTCGCATTTCAGGCTAATCAACTGGGATGCAGGGGGACCGTGGTCACGCGCGTCGGCCAGGATGATCTGGGGCGGGAACTGCTCGATTTTCTCAAAAAACAACAGCTCTCCACGGATTACGTGCAGGTCGATGAGAACTACCCGACCGGCACGGTGACGGTGGAGTTTACCGACGCCAACGATCCGCAGTATACGATTCACGAACAGGTCGCCTGGGATCATCTTGACTTTACCGCTCCGCTGGCGACACTGATGGGCAACGCCCGCGCCGTCTGCTTCGGAACACTGGCACAGCGCGAAGCCGACTCGCGAGAGGCGATTCATCAGTGCCTGGCAGCGACCAGCGATGACTGCCTGGTGGTCTATGATATCAATCTCAGGCAGAAGTATTACGACCGGGACTGGATCGAGCGATCACTCAAAGCGGCCCGCGTCGTCAAGCTAAACCAGGATGAGGTCGAGGTTCTGTCAGAATTATTGGGAGTCTCTCAAGACGACCTGCAGAAGTTCGCGGATCAGCTGCAGGCAGATTACGGAGTCGAGGCGATCTGTATTACCCGTGGCTCACAGGGATGCCTGATCTACGCGGGAGGCGAAGTCTATGATATTCCGGGGACACCGGTTGAAGTGGCTGATGCGGTGGGAGCCGGCGATGCATTTACCGCTGCTCTGATTTCGCGACGCCTGCTGGGCTGGCCCTGGGATCGGGCAGCATTGTTTGCCAATCGTGTGGGAGGCCTGGTGGCCAGTCAATCCGGGGCGATGCCGGTGTTGCGGGATGAGTTCGAGCAACTCAGCCGAGAAATCAAAAACAGTTAAGAGAGCTTAATCAGTTTCATTTTGTTGAATTCAGTCAGATAAACTTAAGGAAAGATTTGATGTTACGTATCACCCTCTTCGCGTTATGCCTGTTGCTGCCCTGTCTGGTGGGATGTACCAGTGAAACTCCCACGGCCGGCGATGCCGAAGTTCCCGAAGCAGCTGGCGAAAAGCCGGTAACCTCGGATGCCGAAAACTTTCAGGTTCTCTTAAACACCACCAAAGGTGACATCCTGCTGGAAGTACATCCCGCCTGGTCACCTCGTGGGGCAGAGCGGTTCAAGAAGCTGGTCGAAGAAGGCTTTTACAACGATGTGGCTTTCTTTCGCGTGATCGACGGCTTCATGGCCCAGGTGGGGATTCAGGGTGATCCCGCCGTGCATGCGAAGTGGGCCGATAACAATATTCCGGATGATCCCGTGATTGAGTCGAACAAACGCGGGTATGTCTCGTTTGCGAAAACCGGACTGCCGGATTCCCGTTCCACCCAGTTCTTCATCAACTTTGGTGATAACTCCAATCTGGACAACATGGGCTTTTCTCCTTTCGCGAAGGTGGTCAAAGGCATGGATGTCGTCGATTCACTTTACAATGGATACGGTGAAGGGGCTCCCGGAGGAGCAGGTCCCGATCAGATGCGGCTTCGTGCTCAGGGAAATGCATACCTGAAACAGGAATACCCGATGCTGGACTACATCAAAAAGGCGACCGTTGTCGGCGAGAAGCGGGCTGAGGGAGAAGCGAAGCCCGAAGCTGAGAAAGCGGAAGCTGAAAAACCAGCCGAGAAAGAAGCGGCAGAAAAACAGCCTGAAACAAAGGCTGAGGAAAAGCCCGCGGAGAAAAAAGAAGCAGCAGCCAAACCGGAGAAAGAGGCTGCTGAAAAGAAAGAATAGTGTTCCGACGGCTCAGTCGTTGACCGGCATCCGGACAAAGGGAGAGCGGATACAGGTAAGCTGTTCCAGCTCCCGGCTGGCTGCCTGGAAACGACCTTCGGTGGTCTGGTGAGTCATGATGACCAGAGGCACAATCGGATAGCTTTCATTTGGATCGACTTCCGGTGCCTCATGCTGGACCAGGCTGGCGATGCTGATTTCATGATCGCCCAGCACGTTCGTAATATCTGCCAGAACGTGCGGGCGGTCTTCTACATTCAGCCGCAGGAAGTAGCGACGTGAAATCTCTTCACGCGGCATGATCTTGATATCGTGCCGGGGATTCCACAAGTCGAGCCTGGGGAATGTGAGTGCAGCCCGTCCGACGGCGACATCGATCAGATTCGCGACCACTGCGGAGGCTGTTGCCATCTGTCCGGCTCCCATCCCGGAGAGCCAGATCTTGCCGACCGCATCGCCTTCGAGGGCGATTTTGTTGTAGGCGTCTTCGACATGGGCCAGTGGATTGTCGTTGCGGATCAGAGTCGGCTGGGCATGCATTTCCAGTTGACCGTCGATCAGATTGGCGACCGCCAGCAGTTTGACGGTGTAGCCGAGTTCGTCGGCGTATTTCAGGTCTGCCAGGGACAGCGTATCGATTCCCTGTCGCAGGAACTGATCCAGGCTGACCTTGATCCCCAGTGAGAGTTGGACGAGGATCCCCAGTTTCTGGGCTGCATCGGTGCCATCGACGTCCATCGCAGGATCGGCTTCTGCATAGCCGATTTCCTGGGCACTTTTGACGGCGTCATCGTAGCTGACATCGTGGGAAAACATCTGTGTCAGGATGTAGTTGCTGGTACCGTTCAGAATCGCTTCGATGGAAGTGATTTGATTGGCGGACATCGCCTGGGTGACTGTTTCAATCAGAGGAACACCGCCGGCGACGGCTGCTTCAAAGCAGATGCAACGTCCGAGTTCCCGGGCGCGCTGATAAAGGCTTTCCCCTTTTTCGCAGAGCAGGGCTTTGTTCGCCGTGACGACATCTTTACCGCTTTCCAGGGCACGCAGCATGATGTCGTAAGCGGGATCAATTCCCCCCACCAGTTGGATGATGACATCGATGGAATCGTCATTCAGGACGGAGTCAATATCGTCGGTCAGGACACCCTCGGCAAGCTCAATATCGCGAGGACGGGAAAGATCGCGAACGACGGCCCGTTTCAGATGAATCGGCCGCCCGGCACGGGTGGTCATCTGCTCGGCTCGATCCAGAAGAATTTTTGCGACACCGCTACCAACGGTTCCCATGCCAATAATGGCGACGTTTAACGGAGAAGACGACATTCCTGATTCCTGAGGCTTTCTGGTGCGTAGACTTTCAGCGGGGATGTTGATTATTCGTCTCGTAATATAGACGGTTGAGAGAGCCAGTGGAACCATGGCCCGTAAATTCAGCACAAATCGAGCAGAGGAACAGAGGGGATATGTCGATTATGAGGGAACTGGTGACAGGATTTGAGTGCGGGAGAGGCTGGAAAAGCAGGGGCAGGCTAAGGGGCTGGAGCAGAATGATCAGTCACAGTTGATGAGTTCTTTGGTGCCGACAAAATTTTTCCAGCATTCATATTTCGCCTGTTTCACCTGCTGCAGGAGTACCGGATTCCGGCTGGGCTTGGCCGGTTTCTGCAGAAGTTTCATACCGGCCTGGGTCGGGGTGCGGCCCCCCTTTTTGGTGTTACAGCGACGACAGGCACTGACAATGTTTTCCCAGCTCATGCCGCCGCCATGCGAGCGGGGGACGACGTGATCCAGGCTGAGCTGTTTGACGTTGAATTTCTTCTGGCAGTACTGACAGCGATAACTGTCGCGGATAAAAATGTTTCGTCGATTGAACTTGATGGTATTGTTGGGGATGCGGTCATAGCGGAGTAACCGGACGACGCGGGGGACCTGGATTTCGTAATTGACGGTGAGGATCCAGTCTTCAAGTTCGCTGCGTTCGTTGAACTCCGAACGTAATTCGCTGATTTCGATCCAGGAGCTGAAGTCGTAGTTCATGAAGGTGCCGTCTTCGACACTGATGACCTCAGCGATATCTTTGCTGAGCAGGCAGAATGCCCGCTTGGCAGAGATCACGTGCACTGGCGAATAAGTCTTATTGAGCGCCAGTACGCTCGCCTGCATGGCACTCGAGAGCGCCTTCCCGGAAGTTGCTGAAATCATACGCCGCCCACCCTCCAGATCTCTGAGCAAGGTTATGGCAAACTTTAAGGTACTATAAGAACCGAAGCGACTTAAGTAGATTCAACTATTCGAATTGTCGGGAATGATAACCTAACAGATTCCGCAGTCAATTGGAATTTGAGGAATAAACTCAATTAGGCAGGTACGTACCTCTATCGCAGATATTTTATGCAGGAGGGACCCTGGGGTTCAAATACTTTCCCGGGACTGGGCGAATTTTTCGCTGAAATGGCTAAGCCGCTTCATCGGCTTAAAAACGAACTGATGAAGCGGCTATTAAGCCTGTACGAGCTTACTGCAACCAGGAAAGAGGAGCAGTGGCTGGTGGCATTTTGATGAGTTTTACGCAGGAAACATCTTTGTGGCTGGAGACTTCCGCAATGGCTTCGTCAGGAACATCGCCGTCCACGTTCAGCACAGCGATCGCTTCACCACCGGGCTGATTCTGAAGGCGTCCCAGAGCCATGTGGGCGATGTTGACTTTGTGGTTACCGAGCACGGTGCCGATGTATCCGATCAGGCCGGGTACGTCATTGTGACGGTAGATCAACAGATTACCATCGAGATAGCCATCGAGGTAGAACTCGTCCAGCTTGGTGAGACGCAGGAAGTCCTGGCCGAAGATAGTACCGGCGGCGGAAAACTTGCCATCCTCAGTCTCAACGGTAGCAGAGATCAGGGTGGAAAGCGTGCCGACTTCGGTAGACTTGTCCTCGGAAATGTCGATGCCCCGATCTTTGGCGAAGACGGTGGCATTCACGATGTTGATTTCGGCTTCGAATGAATGTGAGAGCAGGCCGGCAGTAAAGCTGGATGTGATCAGCTTGGTCTGCTTCTCGGCGACTTCGCCCCGGTACTGAAGCTGTACCTTTTTGAGGCTGCCTGAGGTCTGCTGTGACAGGAACATTCCCAGGCGATGTCCCAGTTCGATGTGCGGCTTGAGGTCCGCCATTTCTGCACCGGAGACTGGAATCATGTTGATGGCGTGCCGGATTTCGTTCTTCGTCAGGAAGTCGGTGATGATCTCGGCTGCTTCCAGGGCAACCATCTCCTGAGCTTCGTCTGTCGAAGCACCCAGGTGAGGTGTGGCCAGCATGTTGGGAGCGTCGATCAGGCGACGGTTTTCCGGCGGCTCCTGGGTGAATACGTCGCAGGCAGCGCCGGCAACTTTGCCGGATTCCAGAGCATCTGCCAGATCGTCTTCGTTGATGATTCCACCGCGGGCACAGTTGATGATTCTCACTCCGGGACGCATCGTGGCGATCCGCTCGGCGTTGATCAGGTCACGGGTTTCGTCAGTCAGCGGAGTGTGCACGGTCAGGAAGTCACAGTGTTTGACGATTTCATCGACTTCCTTGTAAAGCTCGATGCCGTACTCGGCAGCACGTTCGGCTGACATAAACGGATCGTAGCCGATGACTTTCATTTCCAGTCCCTGGGCCCGCTGGGCGACAGAGAGACCGATGCGACCCAGACCGATGACGGCCAGAGTCTTGCCGGCGACCTGGGTTCCAGTCAGTTTTTTACGTTCCCACTTGCCTTCTTTCATGGTGGCATAAGCGGGACCGATGTTCCGGGCGAGGGCCATCATCAGGGCGATGGTCTGCTCGGCGGTACTGGTGGTGTTTCCGGCGGGGGTATTCATGACGATGATGCCCTCGCGAGTCGCAGCGACGCGGTCGATGTTATCGACACCGACGCCGGCCCGGACGATGGCTTTCAGACGGGGCTGCCCCTGGAGAATCTCTTCAGTCAGCTTGGTGGCACTGCGAATGATGATACCATCAGCGGACTTGAGTGCTTCCCGTACTTCTTCCGGCGAGAGGCCGGAACGAACGTCAACTTCGATTTCCGGGTTGTCTTCGAGGATTTTGAGACCAGCTGGCGAAAGATTGTCCGTGATCAGGACTCGGTACATGGAATTCACTCACTTATTCAAAATAAGGGATACAGGGCAGGGGAGTTACAATAATCCCCTCATGATACAGAGGTATCGTCCCTTAGCATAGTTCGCCAAAAAATAGCGCCAAGGCAAATGACACTGCAAACTGGGGAATTCAGCAAACAGTTTCAGCACCCCGGGCGTCTGATCCGTTTCTCTGTAACTGAAGCTGCAATTTCCTGCTGAAAAGCAGATAACCGGCTTCAAAACGGGTATGATATTCTGTGCACATTTTACCGTTGGTTATCCGAATTACTATTTTTGAGAATACATCGAAGAAGTGACATATGAGACGTACTATCCTCAAGATCCTCGTTGTCGTTCTCCTGATCTCCCTGCCGGTAATTTTGCATCAGACCTACCGCTGGATGACCGCCTTACCCGATCGTATTACCATCGCCGCCGGTCACCCGGAAGGGCGTTATTACGGGGTCGCAGAACAGCTCAAAGCAAGGTTGCAGGAACAGTTACCGATTGAAGTCGAAATCCTGCAGACAGAGGGTTCGCTGGAGAATATGAAGTTGCTGAGATCAGGCAAAGCCGATCTGGGATTTTACCAGCCGGGGGCTGAGTATGTACTGATCGAACGCAAGCCCGGGCCCGCGGCTCCCAGGCAGGCTGGGCCGGTTGAGACGGACGAAATCTGTTTCATCGCCAATCTGTTTTCCCAGGCCGTGCATGTGATTGTACCCCTCGATTCCGAAGTCAGAAATGTGAATGATCTGAAAGGCAAACGGGTTGCGATCGGGCAGCCGGGCTCAGGCGATCTGGCTGCCAGTTTGCCTTTGCTGGAGCATCTCCAACTGGCCCTGGATGAAATCAAGCCTGCCTATCTGTCGTACCTCGAGATCGAAGAGGAGTTCGGTGAGAACAAGCTGGATGCCGCTATCGTGACGGTTGGTGTAGAAGCGCCGCTCTTACAGAAACTGCTGCAGACCAGTCAGTATCGTCTGCTCGAAATTCCTTATATCGGTGCCCTGACGCGGAGGGAAACCCAGTTCTATCCGTATGAGATCCCGGCAGGCATGTATTCCCGAAAACAAAGCGTCATCCCCGAGCGGAATCTGCCCACGGTCGCCTGTGGTGCGCTGCTGTTGACCAGGGAATCGGTTTCGGACGATCTGATTACCGAGGTAACAACACAGGTACTGCATCAGAATTTTTCCCGGCAGGTGCATCTGAATGAGCTGTCCGCCAAGGGGCAGACTTTCGCCCGCGAGAACCAGGGGTTTCCGATGCACGACGGGGCAGATCATGTTTACAACCCGGAGCTCAAACCGTTTATGAATTCCGAATTCGTCGAGGCGACCGAAGGGATGCGTTCCTTCATCGTATCCATTCTGATTGCCGGTTACCTGCTGTTCCACTGGTTCCGAAAACGCCGCGAGAAATCGAAAGAACACCGGCTGGACAGCTATATCAGGCAACTGGTTGAGATCGAGAATCAGCAGATGAAATTCGATGGCAATAAACCGCAGGATGGTCCGGCACTCATCGCGTTGCTGGATGACGTAACCAGCCTGAGGCAGCATACGCTGAAACAGTTTTCTGCCCACGAGTTGAATGAGGATCGGGCGACAGATGTCTTTCTGGAAATGTGTCACGCATTGAGTGACAAAATTAACGCCAAACTTTTAGGCTGGAAAATTGACCGGCTGGGTGAGAAGATAAAGGACGATTGAACTCTTTCTCTGATGCCATTTATACAAGGCTACCCGCCCGGAAGTAGACTATGCCGGCTAATGCCAACCTGATTAATGTGTTACTCATGCTGGCGGTCATGTTCGTCGGCTACCTGTTTGTGTTGATCCCGATTCTGATCTATTACGCGATTCAGCACATGCGGTCTCCCCAGCTGATCCTGATGCCCGAAGAGGAAGCCTGCGATTACTATACCGGTAAATGCGGCTCGGAATCGGAGTGGGCCCGCTCCCGCCAGTTTCGGGAAGCCGGCGTTTATCGCTGGCAGCAGAATTTTATTCTGGTGTGGGAACACGTCGAGAGTGCCACCTATTTTCAGGTGACTCTCTCTCCTTACGGGCGGTTCCACAATTTCACAACCCTGTTTGTGGATGACTATTCACTGCTGACTGCCAATGACCGGGAGTCACTGATTTTTCCCGCGCCGCCCCGCCGTTTCGTGCAGTCATTCGGCATCGAACAGATCGAGCCCCTGTATGAGAAGCATTCGTCAGCGGTTGAAGATCTGATCCGGATCAAACATCTGGAACTGTCTCACGAGTTTCCGGAGTTTGAAGAATCCTATCTGGCGAGCATGCAGCGCCAGCACGAGCACGTGCGGTCAGTGATGTTTTATCCGGTGCGCGGAATCTGGTGGTATCACATCGATCGGCGGTCTCGGTTTAACCGTCCCATCGATCTGCAGCAGGCGGTGCTGGACAACTGAAGTCGTTGTGAATTACTTGCTGAGTTCCCAGAGACCACGGTGAATGATCCAGCCTTCCTTGCGTTTTTTTCGTTCGAAGCTGGTCTGGAAATCCATATCGTGTTCCGGGAGTTTTTCCTCGGGAGCTTCCCGTTTGATGAACTGGGGTGCGTGATCCATCAGGTTAACGACCCGTTCGTAGTATTCTTCGACGTCCGTCCAGAAGTGCAACTCTCCGCCATTCTTTAATGCTTTGGTGACCCGTTCCACAAACACGTCGGTAAAAATCCGGCGTTTGTGGTGGCGCTTCTTCCACCAGGGATCGGGAAAGTAAACATGTACTTCGGAAATAGAAGAGTCGGGGATGAACTTGTCGAAAGCAACCCTCGCATCTCCCCCCAGCACACGAGCATTGGGACGCTCGGATTTCAGTAACCGGGTTGCAGCGCGGCGCCCCTCGCGGTAGTCGATCTCCATTCCCAGAAAGTTTTTCTCCGGGTGCTCACCGCTGGAATTGAACAGAAACAGACCGCGGCCGGCACCTACGTCCAGAACTACCGGATTATCATTGCCAAAAAAAGCAGCCCAGTCGAAAGGGCCTTCCAGGTCTTCAAGAGTCTGAAAATAGGGTTTGAGGTCTTTGGTCGGTTTCGAACGCGTCATCATGGATTCGTTGTGCTATCGCAGGTGAAGTAAGGGAAATTATTTCTGGTTTGCACACTGTAGAATAGATGGCATGTTGTGTAAATTATCAGCAGAGCCGCAAACGCTGTTTTTGGAGAGATCTGCATGTTTCCCGAGTTTTTGATCCAGTCTGCTGAGGAAGTTAAATCAGCTCTCTCCCGTTACGACCGAAAACTCGTCCTGGCAGAGAGTTGTACCGGCGGACTGGTGGCCACGCTGATGACCAGCCTGCCGGGGATTTCTGACTATTTCTGTGGCTCAGCCGTGGTCTATCGCTGGGATACCAAAATGAAGTGGCTGGGAGTACAGGCGGAGACGCTGAACCAGTTTACCGATGTCAGTCGCGAGACGGCCCGGGAAATGGCTTTGGGTGTCCTGCAGGAAACTCCCGAAGCGAGTCTCTCCGCAGCGATCACGGGGCATCTGGGACCTGGTGCCCCGGAGTCTCAGGATGGGCTTGTCTGTATTGGTATCGCCCGACGGACTTCCAGTGATCTTGCGGTGCCGCCGGAACTGGTGTCTGTCGAGGCGTTGCAAAGTGATGCGCTGATCGCGAGTGGACCGGTGCAGAATCATCCCGCAGACGGGCTCACATTACGTCAACGCCGTCAGCTGGCAGCCGCCGATCAGATGCTGAAACTGATCGCCAAAGCACTGGAAAGCTGAAGGATAAGCCTGATGGAGTGCCTGTCGGCAGATTCGGAATAATCGTCAAGGTTTAACTCTTCGGAAATCTTGCCCCGGTTTGGTCACGCGTTACAGCCGGCACTTCCGTCACGATCTTCATGACAGGTGCGATATTCTGTACTTCCCTTTACACCGGTGCAACGTGAATAACCGAACTATTCATAAAGCCGTGAGTTGTCGTTGCAGGTGGCTTACCTGTTACATTCGCTACGAGCGAGAACCGGACAGGAATCCCAGCGACAGCTTGAACTGACTCTCAAAATATCTCAGTCATTCGTGCTCACGAGACGGCTAACCTGAACTAATCGCTCTCGACTCTATTTATTCGAGGATTTCAACATGAAGCGCTGCAGTATTTGGGCCGCAGTTCTTTCAGCGTCTGTTGCTGTTCCATTTGCCGGTTGTACTCATATGCCCACAGCCATGCTCCCAGCCTCCGCGAAGGCCAAGGTCCTGGACAGCAAGATGGAGGTCGCTCAGAATCTGGAAAACAAAAAAGAATTAAAAAAGGCGAAGGAAACCTACGAAGACATCTTCGAGGCGGATCCCAAACGGGCATTGGCGTGTCACCGCCTTGCGATCGTAAGTTATCGCGTGGGTGAGCGGGAAGAAGCCCTGGAATACTTCAAAAAGGCAGAAGCACTGACACCGGAGAATCCGGAACTGTTGAGTGACTACGGCTATGCTCTGTACAAGATGAAAAAGCTGAACGAAGCCGAAAAGGTTCTGCAGAGATCCGTCAAGCTGGAGCCGGACAACGAACGCGCCGTGACGCGTCTGGCCACGGTTCTGGGAACCCAGGGGAAAATGCACGAGAGCTATACACAGCTGTGTAAAATCAGCACCCCCGCCGAAGCCCACGAGATCGTCGCTCATCTGCACGCTCAGCGTGGTGAAAAACGTGAAGCCCTGGAACGCTATCAGCGATCACTGGCTATGAGCCGGATGGCGGCTGGTGAAAGCGGCGGCCTGAAACCGGGTTCTGCTGAATTCAAACAGAATGAAAAACTGCTGAAACGCGTGCAGATGAATATTGCACAGTTGTCTGCAGACCCTGCATTGAAGTCGGCTAAACCGGATGTGCAGATGGCTCAGCATTCGCGATCTGATACTGCCAAATCCAAACTGGAAACCGCGAGTGCAGAACAGAACACGTTTCGTAAAGTTGAAGTCGCTCAAAAAACAACACCAAAACAGAAGCCGGCTCCGAAAGCGGAACCGACCAGAGAAGATTTCGAGCCCAAAACCGAAGTGGCTGCGACCAATGATTCTCCTTTCCGGAAGATTCGTGATCGCATCGGTAAAGGATCTGCTAAACAGAAAGTTGAAAACCCGTTCCTGACCGACCCGAGTCTGAGCGAGCCTGCATTTGAGCAGGAATCAATGGAAGTCGCCGAGGTGAAATCGGAAAAGACACCGATGAAATCTCAGGTAGACGACTCAGTACAAAAACGGGAACAGGCAGGTTCCAGACTGAATGAGATTCTGGCCCAGGCTGAAAATCGTTCCCAGCCCGAAGAGGAAGTCTCCTTCAGAAGACTGACTGACGAAGCGGTCGCCCAGATGGAATCCGCGAGTCAAGCAGAACGGCAACCGGTTCGTAAACCTGAAGTCCGGGAAACACAGGTCGCCCGTGCGACTGAAAAACCGGCTAAAACTGAGCCCGCGCAGAAACGTTCCGCTTACGAGCTGATGCGGGACCTGCAGACAGAGTTAATCGCTGATTTCACACCGGCTGATGAGCAACGGGTACAGGTTACACCAGATTTCCGACAGGTCGCACAAAGCGAAATGCCACGGGACACACAGAATCCTTTTGAGCATCAGCAGCGTGGAGCTGTCAGCAATTCGCCTTTTGAGGATGCTGAAGTGGCTCAGATCGGAACCTGGAATCCCGTCGATCCGAAATCAAAATCGGAACAGGGAAAAATCAGTACGGTTTCCCGGCAGATCGAAGTTGAGCCGGTACAGCCCAGCCAGAAGCCGATGGTACAGAACGTGAGCCTCAGCCAGCCTAAGCGGGAAATCGTACCTCCCAATTCGGCAGCCGCGCTCTGTCCCAATGCCAGCGGTGAAGTCCTGTACCTGGTCAAACAGTTGGATTCCAGCGATGTGCCCGAACTGAAACAGGCAGTCCAGCGACTGGGGGCGATGGAAGCAGAAGCAATCGCTTCGGTTCCTGCTCTGCGTTCTCTGTCACTGCATGAGAATATGGGCGTGCGGATTCAAAGCGCATTCGCATTATGGAGAATCGAAGGGAATACGGATGATTCCGTGCCGACTTTGATTGAAGCCATGAATTCCCAGGTGGAAAGTGATCGTTCGTTTGCGGCAGCGGTGCTGTCACAGATTGGTCATCAGTCACAGGAACTGACACCGATTCTGGTTCGCTCACTCTCGGACAGCAATCCTTACGTTCGCCTGCATACAGCTGAACTGCTGGCCCGGAGTCCGGACTGGAAATATCAGGCTCATAAGACACTGTCAGACTGCCTGATGTCTAAAGATGTCAACATCCGTTGGCTGGCCTGCTACAGCCTGGCTGATCTGCAACCGGAAGATGACCGTGTCGTAGCGGCCCTCTCACTGGCTCTGCAGGATAAAGCAAGTCAGGTGCGTGCGGGAGCCGCTTATGCACTGGGAGAGATTGGGCCCTTCGCTCACAAATCAATTCCAGAACTGCAGAAAGCACGGTTTGATACGAACTCAGACGTACGGACCGCAGCCCGTAATGCCTTGACCCGGGTAAGCCATCGGATCAATGCTCCTTCAGCCAACTGATTGAGTATGTACTAAAAAGCTCCAAACGGTTTCAGATTCGCGAAAGCAATCTGGAACCGTTTTTTTTATGCTCGTCTGAAACCAGAGTTCAGCGATTCTGGCATGTGGTCAGTTGAGGCATCTCAGCCTGACGGTCAGCGTTATGCAGGCTACCTGCACTGGCCACGCGCTGAGGCGGGTGGCATTGCGGATTCGTGGTCAGATGGCGTTCCAGACGGCCTTCGAGTGCTTCTTCTTTCTGTTCCAGGATCTGCTGCCGACGTTTCCGCTCGCGGGAATCGGCCAGCGCACCCAGTCCAAAGTATGAGATGACGCCGAAGACGCCCATCATCAGGAACGAACTGTTAGCAGGTACGGACGAAATATTTCCCGTAGCCATACCCAGGATGAAGATACTGATAATCAGGATCGAGGTATGGCTTAACAATGGTCGCCCATTTGCCTGTGATGAAGCTCTTTTTCTAGAATGTGTCATAAGAGATCTCTGTCCCGGGATACTTTGTAAAGGGGAATCAATCTATAATGAGCCTCAACAAATGGCCCTGTTCCCTTGAGAGATGTAGTTCTGCTCATCTAAACTTAGGTCGCGTGTCCGCGGTGGTCAAAAAAAAGTCCTGGATTTAGCCCAAAATCAGGAAATTCCTTTGTCTGCTGTCTGAATTACAGCAAGTATGGGTTCCCTGGCGTTCAGGTCCTTAGAATCCGAACATCTGATGCATTTGTTGCAGGAGTGAAGAGCGTCCGTGAAAATTGCTTTGGCCCAGCTGAACCCGACGGTAGGTGACCTGCGCGGAAACTGTCAGCGAATCTTGGAAGCAGTGCAACGAGCTGAACAGGCCGGCGCTGAACTGGTCCTGTTTTCGGAACTGGTTGTCTGTGGATATCCCCCCAAAGACATCCTGCTGAGAGAAGGTTTCATCGCAGCCTGTGACCGGGCAGTAGAAAAACTGGCACAGGAAATCCCCGTCAATATCGGAGTGATTGTAGGTCATCCGACCGGACGAGGTCTTCCCGGCAGACGCATGGCAAACGCGGCCAGCCTGCTCTATCAGGGAGCTGTCGTGGAACGCGTGCACAAGCTGCTGCTGCCCAATTATGATGTCTTTGATGAACAGCGCTATTTCCGCCATGCCGAGCTGGAGCAGATCTGCCCCGTCACTTTTCGTGGACTCAAATTGGGTCTGCATATCTGCGAAGATGCCTGGTGGGGGCAACCCGATACCTTTTATCATGATCAGCCGGTGCAACTCCCCGATCCGGTTCGAATCCTCGCCGAAGCCGGTTCCGATCTGCTGATCAACATCTCTGCCAGTCCCTTTGAAATCGACAAACGAAAACGACGGCAGCAAATCATTCAGTCGCATGTGGATCGTTACTCAATCCCTTACCTGTTCGTCAACCAGGTGGGGGGCAACGATGATCTGGTCTTTGACGGGCACAGCTTCGTCCTCGATCAGAACAGTCAGCTTCAGTTACAGATGGCCGGCTTCAAAGAAGATCTGCAGCTGTTTGATACTGAGGCGGCCGTTGAATCGCCTCTCGAAATTTCACCCCTGTCCCGTGAAGAGCAGTTGTTCGATGCCCTGGTGCTGGGTCTGCGGGATTATATGCAGAAGTGTGGATTCACCGATTGCGTTCTCGGCCTTTCGGGAGGTATCGACAGCGCCCTGGCCGCAGCGGTCGCAGCCGAGGCCATCGGCCCGCAGCACGTGCATGGTCTGCTGCTCCCCAGTCGATACAGTAGCGATCACAGTGTGGTGGATTCACTGGCACTGGCAGAGAACCTGGGCATCGATTATGAAACCGTTCCCATTGATTCAGTGCATCAGGCATTTGAGAATCTGCCTGTTATCGGTGATGATTTACGCGAAGCACCTGCAGGGCTGGCAGATCAGAATCTGCAGGCGCGTATCCGCGGAGCCAATGTGATGGTTCGCAGCAATCAACATGGCTGGATGGCTTTAGCGACCGGTAACAAGAGCGAACTGGCCATGGGATACTGCACGCTGTATGGCGACATGGCCGGAGGTTTCGCCGTACTCTGTGATGTGCTGAAATGCGATGTCTACCTGGTTTCGCGTTATGTTAACCAGCGTGCCGGCCGCATTGTGATTCCGGAGAACATTCTGGATAAGGCACCCAGTGCAGAGCTGGCACCGAATCAGGTCGATCAGGATTCACTACCACCTTATGATGTTCTGGACGGGATTCTGAAAGGTTTGATCGAAGACGAACGTTCCGTGCGGAGCCTGTCGGAGCAGTATCCACGTGAGACCGTTCAATGGGTTGCCAACCGCCTGGATCGGAATGAATTTAAACGTCGACAGATGCCACCCGGCATCAAACTGTCAGCCCGGGCATTCGGATCAGGTCGTCGCATGCCGATGGCGGCTCGCTTTCACTGGGATGAAGAGTAAGTACTGAAGCATCAATGGATTTCAATTCGCTGGTTAGTTGGGGAGTTCTCTATGAAACATTTTATCCTGTTTATCACCTGTCTCCTGTTTCTGTCAGCAAGTCTTCCCGAGGTCCGCTCGGCTGAACCAACCCGACTGCCGCACGCTCAGGCAGCAGCAGTGGGGATGAACCCCCAAAGGTTGTCTGAGATTGACTTTGTCGTCGAGCGTGGTCTGGCGCGAGATTCGATGCCCGGAGCCGTGGTACTCGTGGGGTACAAGGCCAAAATTGTTTTCCTTAAAGCTTACGGCTATCGTCAGGTGAAACCTGAAAAACGGGCTATGACGACCGATACCGTCTTTGACCTGGCCTCCCTGACGAAACCGATCGCAACCGCGACCAGCGTGATGAAGCTGGTCGAGCAGGGGAAGCTGAAGCTCAGTGATCCAGTATCGAAATACATCCCGGAGTTTGCCGCCAATGGCAAGCAGGATATCACCATCTATCAGCTGCTGACCCATCAGGGAGGCCTGATCCCGGATAACTCCATCAAAGATTATCTGGATGGTCCTGAGACTGCGATGCAGAAGATCTATGATCTCAATCTCTACTACGAACCGGGAACACGGTTTGCCTACACCGATGTCGGCTTCATCCTCCTGGGAGATATTGTGAAACGAATCAGCGGAGATTCGGTGCATGAGTTTTCTCAGAAAAACGTATTCCAGCCGCTGGGGATGCAGGAAACCGGGTACCTGCCGGCAGACGACCTGAAACAGCGGGCCGCGACAACGCAGGAACGGGACGGACACTGGATGCAGGGTGAAGTTCATGATCCGCGTGCTTATCGACTCGGAGGCGTTGCCGGGCATGCGGGCCTGTTTTCGACTGCCGAAGATCTGGCGGTTTACGCCCAGATGATGTTGAATCAGGGGAGCCTTGATGGTACCCGCGTTCTGAAACCAGAAACGATCGATCTCATGACGCGGGGCTATCCTGTCGTCGATGACATTCGAGGCCTGGGCTGGGACAGCCTGTCGCGTTATTCTTCGAACCGGGGAGACCTGTTTTCCCCACGTGCGTTCGGGCATGGCGGATTCACGGGGACTGCAATCTGGATGGATCCCGCCCAGGACCTGTTCGTGATTTTTCTCAGCAACCGAGTTCACCCCGACGGGAAAGGCTCCGTCAATTCTCTGGCGGGACGGATTGGCACGATTGCCGCTGCGGCGATTACCGGACAATCGGCAGCGACAGCGGAAGTCAAAGTTGCGTCAAAAGCCAGACTGGATGTGCTGACCGGAATTGATGTCCTGAAGCGGGAGCAGTTCAAGTCATTAAATGGAAAACGCATTGGCCTGATCACGAATCATACCGGGCTCACCCGCGAAGGGGAGAGTACGGTGCAGGTTCTCAATGACGCACCACAGGTGCAGTTGAAAACCCTCTTCAGTCCCGAACATGGCTTTGCCGGTAAACTGGACGTGTCGAAAATCGGCGATTCTACTGACGCGAGCACAGGACTGAAAATCTTCAGTCTGTACGGCAAAACGCGAACGCCTACGCCGGAAAGTCTGCAGGATCTGGATGCACTGGTGTTCGACATCCAGGATATCGGGGCGCGGTTTTATACGTATATCTCTACCATGGGAAATGCGATGCGGGCTGCGAAACAGCAGGGCATCAAATTTATTGTACTGGATCGGCCGAACCCGATTAATGGCGTCGATTACGCAGGACCCGTGCTGGACGAAGGAGCTCAATCGTTTGTAGGTTACCACCGCATACCCGTGCGTCATGGCATGACTGCGGGCGAACTGGCCCGGATGTTCAATACGGAAATGCAGATCGGCGCCGACCTGCAGGTCATCAAGCTGCAAAACTGGAAGCGGGACATGTATTACGACGAGACCGGGCTGACCTGGGTCAACCCGTCGCCCAATATGCGGAGTTTGAATCAGGCCGTCCTGTATCCCGGTATCGGTTTACTGGAGACGACGAATCTGTCAGTCGGACGTGGAACCGATACACCCTTCGAATGGATCGGGGCTCCCTGGCTGAAAGGCATGCAGCTGGCTGAAGCGTTGAATCGGTCGGGATTGCCGGGCGTACGATTTGTGCCGGTTGAGTTCACTCCGGAATCGAGTAAATTTTCCGGGGAACTGTGTGGTGGTGTGAATTTTATTGTCACCGACCGGGAGCAGTTTCAACCCGTGCAGACCGGCCTGGAGATTGCCATCCAGTTAAGGAAACATTTCCCTCAGGAGTGGGAGACACGGAATTTCAATCGACTGCTGGGAAATCAGCGTGTCTTTGATGCTGTGCTGCAGGGAGAGTCTCTGATGCAGATCCGCTCTGGCTACCAGCAGGATCTGGCAGAGTTCGGCGTCCGGCGGGCCAGATTTCTCATGTATTAAATGTCTGACCGAGGATCAAAGCCGTCTACCACTCACTGGTGTCGTAGATGACTTCCTTGGGCCCAATGATGGCAGAATCGAAGTCCGACACCAGGCTTTCATCCTTGTGTGGATAGCTAAGCGCGTTCAACACATATCGAATGCAGTTCAGCCGGGCTCGCTTTTTGTCGTCGGAACGAATGACTGTCCACGGACAGGCTTTGGTATCCGTCGCCATGAACATCGCATTCTGGGCATTGGTGTATTCGTCCCACATGCCCAGGCTCTTGACGTCGATGGGGCTGAGTTTCCACTGCTTCAGTTGATCGGTTTCCCGTGACTTGAAGCGGCGGTACTGTTCTTCGCGGCTGACAGAGAACCAGAGCTTGAACAGGTGAATGCCCGAATTGACCAGCATGTTTTCCAGCTGTGGTACCTCACGGAGAAAGGTGTGGTGCTCGGTCGGGCGGCAAAACCCCATCACCGGTTCGACGACGCCCCGGTTATACCAGGAACGGTCAAAGAAGACGATTTCTCCTTCGGTGGGTAAATGCTCGATATATCGCTGGAAATACCATTGGCCTTGCTGGGTATCGCTCGGTTTGGGCAAGGCGACAACCCGGGCACCCCGGGGATTGAGGTGTTCGGTGAAGCGTTTTATCGTGCCCCCCTTGCCGGCGGCATCCCTTCCTTCGAACAGTAACACTATCCGTTCGCCATTCAGTTCGACCCAGCGCTGCAGTTTTAACAGTTCAATCTGCAGTGGCACTAACTGTTCTTCGTATTCCGGTCGTTTTAGTTTCTGGCGATAGGGGTATTTCTCGCAGAGGATATCGCGTTTATGCGCTGCCTTTACCTTCTTCTGGATTTCTTCCGGTACGACATCCTGGGGAAGTTTCCGCTGCCAGGTGACCGGCATGAGCGCCGCTTCCTGTTCCTGTTTGTCTGTTTTAGACGAGCCCATGCTGCTACCTGTTCTGCTGAAGTGATACCGGCTGTAAAGAAATGAACAGTAAACTTTATTATGAAGATCCTGTGAGAAAAGTGGAACCGGATTTCGGGTCGTGAACCGGGTTTGAAGCAAAAGGGCTGTTTTTTGTTATGTAAGTCTCTTTTATTTCTAGAGATAAGGGCTTCGGTACTTCTGGTCGATTTGTGAAATTGTCACGATAGAACGGGGCCCATGATCACCAACTTCCTCTTGCAGTAAAACGTGTTTTTTTTTACGCTCCCGCTCTCATCTCTCAATTTCTTACCCGAAGTACATTCAAAAACACTCACTCTGAACAGACTGAAACGTTGCAGCTTTTCTGCTGCCGACGGTAACACTCCGTCAATCTGTTTCAAATCAGGAAAGTATATCTGATATGTGGAGACCACTTCTCATCACAGGCATTCTGGCTGTTGTGCAGCTTGCGGGAAGCAATACCGGTATCGCCCAGGAATTTCGCATCCGGACGACGGTATATCACCATCAGCCGCAGGTCGATCCGACAATCGTCTCGCGGAGTGTTTCCATCTTTCATGCTGAGAAGGTTTACGATCATGTCGACGGACTCGGAGAAGTCACCATTTTCGAGCCTGCACGGAAACGTCTGATGATTCTGAACGAATCCCGGATGATTAAAACCGTGATCAACTTTGATGAAATCAAGAATGTGCTCAACGTTGCCCAGCATCAGACACAGGAATACATTCACGATCAGCTCAAAGTTCAGGGAAGCCAGGGAAAAAAGATCGCCTCCGAACTGCAGTTTCAACTGGAACCGCAGTTCAATATCCAGTTTGAGAACAATAAAAATCTGCTGACACTGGACAGCAAGCTGATTACCTACCGTGTGCAGTGTGTCACGCCTGATCAACAGGACGCTGTGGAAACCTACCTGCGTTTTGCAGACTGGATGGCACGCCTGAATTACGTGCTGCATCCTTACACGCTGCATCCCACTTCTCGGATTACGCTGAACGAAGAGCTGCGGAGCCGCAAGAAGCTGCCCATCGAAGTGGAACTGCAGACTCGCATGGAAGACCCGCTTCACCTGCGTGCCGAGCATAAAATTCACTGGAAGCTGGACCACAAGGATCGTGGCCTGATCCATCACTGGGAAACCCTGCGGAAGAACAAAGATGTAAGCTCCATCACTCTGCAGGAATATCTCCGCAATCAGTTTGCGAATCTGCGGAAGTAATAGAGCTGATTTTCACAGCGTTACTTCCCAATCACAGGAATCTCGGCTGGCGGCTCATACCAGTCGACTTTCTGTTCGAGCCGTTTGGAAAGCTCTGCCAGATTCTGGTTCAGGTAATTGATGAGTGCCTGGTCTTTGTGTGGTTTCCAGTCGTAGAGCAGCAGTTCCTGATACGCTTCTTCAGGAGACTTTTTCTGGACCAGCATGCGATAAGCGGCGACAACACCACCGGTTCGCTGTGCACCAGCGGCACAATGGACCAGAACCGGTTTGCCTGCTTTTTCACAACGCATGAGTTCAGCGACCGCTTCCGCGTAATCGTCAACATCGCCTGTTCCGTCGCCAATCAGATGCAGCACCTGGTGGTCGATGTGTAATTTCTTCGCCGTTTCGACTTCAGTTTTCAGGTAAGGCTTCTGTAAGTCGCTGCCGTTGAGCGCGATGACCTTTTCGATTTTATTTTCACGCAGCACGGGCTCAATCAGGTGACTGGAGATCTGGCCGCTGCGGTAGATTTTACCCGGTTCCACCACGCCAAAGCGTTTCGCAACCAGACGGTCTTCGAGCAGGCCCTCCCAGAGCAGGACTCCGCCACCAATCAGTGCGCACACCAGAAGGGAGAATTTAATCAGTTTATGCCGCCGATCTGGTTTCTCGGCGGGTTGCACAGGCGCATCCTGCTCAGTGCTGGTACTCATGGTCTTCCTCATTGATTCGAGTACAGTATCGCGTTTTTCGGGGAATCCTCACCCCGGGCTGAAGGCATTGTAGTCCAACCTCGCGCCGTCTGAACAGGGGAAATTCAGCCTCTGTTTCAGGGGGTATCTGGCGATTCAAAGGGGCTGGCGTTGGCGCTGGGGAAATATTTGCACATCGCGATTCCCAGTCCATAAAGCAGTAATAATGGCAGCATCATCAGCAGCATACTCATCGGATCCGCGGGGGTCATCAGCATCGAGATGATGGAAATCACGAGGATGGCCATGCGGGTTTTTTCGATGTAATCTTTGACTTCGAAGACGGAGATGCGTTCCAGGAAGAGCATGATCAGTGGTAACTGGAAGCTCAGACCGAACATCAGGGGGAGTGTAATCGCAAAGCTGATCCACTCCGAAAGCCGGATCTGTGGATTCACACCCAGCAGTTTATTGAACCCAAGCAGGAAGTTGAGGACAAACGGAAAGACTGCATAGAAACAGAACAGGGCACCACCGAGAAACAGAAAGATACTGATCGGGAGGTAGATATAGACATACTTGCGTTCATGAGGGTAGAGCCCCGCAGCCACAAACAGCCAGATCTGATAGATCACCCAGGGACTGGCCAATACCAGACCGGCGACAAAAGAAACCTTGAGGTAAATCGTGGTAAACGCTTCCTGAACTGCCAGCGTTACCGGCTCTGCCATCGTGTCTTCGATGTTGTTGATCCGGTGCTGATAGTCCTGGAGAATCTTCTGCAGTGCCTTGTTTTCAGCAGTGGGGTTCTCCTGGGCACTCAGGCTTGCGATCAGGTCTTCAATGCTTTTCTGCTGTTCTGGCGACTCTTCTTCGGGGAGCTTGTCCAGATTGTACTCTTTCAGAGCAGAATCGATGGGAGCCCGCACCACTGCAACGATTTTATGTCCGATAAACAGGGCCAGGACCACACAGATCGCCAGTCCAATTAATGCCTTCCAGAGGTGGATTCTCAGGGCTTCGAGGTGATCTCCGAAGCTCATCGTCGATTCGTCAAATAGATCGTGAGACTGTGGTTTCATCAAACTATGTCATTCTGGAGTGACCAATGCCCGGCGGTACCACGATCAACAGCTTGATTGTAAGGTGAACGGCCATGGCATCGATGAGATGAGTGGGTATGGTTCAGAACAATTGGGATACTGTCACTGGCTCCCGGCAATCCAGCTCGCTTCAGGAACTGAATCAGGAGTACCCACTCTGGTTGCCCGCTGGATGAGCAGGAGGGAAGAGCGGTCAATACTGACTTTATTGTAAACAACCAGACAGGGCTGTCAACCAGCCACTACCGACTGAGGCCGATTTCCGTGATTATGGGACCGCTGGTTCGGCTGGTGCTGCATCAACTGCAGGATCGGCAGGGCCCTCACCAGCTTCAACAGCAGCGGGCTCTGCAGCCGGATCTTCCGGGGCCTGAGCGTTCGCATTATTGTTCAATTCAGTGAACATCATGCTGACCGCATGGTAGACGAGTCCAATTTGAGTGAGCGTACTGGCTATGAAAAACAGGGTCCAGAGCATCATCGTGCCACCGATTTCCTTGTCCTTTTTGGCATAGATCCAGCCCATGACATATGCGTAAATTGAGACAAAGAAACCCAGAATTGCAAAGCCCAGCCCTTCTTTCTGCTTGATCTGGGCAAGCACATTGAACAGACAGCCGATCTGAGCGACCCCCATGATGATGAGCAGAACACGCAGCAGAAGCAAGGGCATGAGGGGAATCAGGAAGAACATCGCAATTCCGACGACCACACCAATCCCGATTCCGACCAGCGAGAGCTGCCAGCGGGGAGTCGGGGGACCCGTTTTCTCCCGTTCTGCTTTTGAAACGTATTTGACTTCTTCGAGCTTGGTGACCAACTGTAAATCCGGTTTGCAATGGACGGCCAGCAAGCCATTCACCCGGGCATTGTAAATCAGAGTCGGGGCATAAAACACACAGGCGAACAGCCAGAGAATCGAAGGCAAGATCAGCACTTTGGGCTGTAATTCGACTGGCTTTTTGCCAACCATGGGGCCTTCAACAAAATCTTCGATCTTGTTTTCATCGGCCCATTCTTTGGCATCATTATCGGCAGCGACGGCCGAGTTATAGCGGACGTTGGAGAAAAATGTATCCAGGTCACTACCGGAAATGGCTCCGATGGCAGCCAGACAACCGAGGGCTGGCAATGTTGTGACAAAGAAGACAAAGCACCAGAACAAGGCTGGTTTCGCGAGTGTTAAAAACACTCTGCCCAGTTTATGGACCAGCCAGCCCGGTGTGGAATCGGCCACAGTCATATGAGGCATAGCCAGGGGAAACATCAGAAATGTCGGGATAAAACCAACGGCAATCAGTGCGGCACCGATGGGAATCGATCCGTTGGAGATATAGTAATAGCCGATAGTGCCAAACACGGCCTGGGCAGGCAGGCTGAACAGCACGATCCAGAAAATGAACTTCATTCCCAGAGCCGAACAGAGGAAGAAGTCAAAGTTGATCCGTTTGAGTTTATCTTTCTTCTGCAAGGCGTAGCGAACGACTTCGGTCTGAATAAACCAGATCCAGCCAGGAACTGCCATGATAGAGACAAAGGCAATGAATCCCCAGAAAGCTCTCGGCGGAGTGCGATGGCACCAGAACATCATGAAGATGGCACAGAAGAAGAGTGTGCTGGCGATAAACGAATACAGAAAAGTTTTGGTTGCCAGCCCCTTATGGTTTCCCAGAAACGTATAAGCATCGCCCCAGGATTTCGAGTAGAACTCTTCGATCGCCGGGCCTTTTCGTCTCCGTTTTTTACGGGTCTTTTCGCTCAGACGGCCGGTGGTCAGGTTCACGCCACAATTGGAGCATTCAATATCTTCTTCATCCGCATCGTGTCCGCAACGGGGGCAGATCCGGGCTTCCTTGTCCTCAATCTTATCGATATCAAAACTGGCCAGAAAATCATCCGTGTCCGCTGACTTGCTGGCAGTGGCGGCCCGTTTCTTCCGCTTCTCGCCAGAGGGGACCTTAACCGGTGAGCCGCATCCTTTGCAGCGTACCCGCTTTCCAGCCGCTTCATCTTTGACAGAAAAGGTGGTATCACATTCTTTGCAATGAACCTTGATGGGCATGAATGACCTTCGAGATGTTGAGAGATATCGCTCTTGGTGAAACTGAGCAGAGTCAACCTGTTAAACAGATCCAGCCAGGGACCGGGATGGGTAATCACAGGATGGACTTGCGCATTTTTCTAATTATCAACAGAGACAGGGGCGGTTCGCAAGTGGACAGTCATGGAAATTCAAGCTCACTCAATTTCTTACTGACAGATCTGACGGGTCAATTCAGCAGAGGATCATGCTGCTGGACGGCGAGTAATCGTTGCAACTCATGTAAACGGACGCATGCCTCTTGATCCGCATTTCCCTGGCTGTTGCATTGCGAGAAACAGTTGATTGCCCGCTGTAGGCATCGCGCGGCGCGTTTCAGGCGACCGGTTAACTTGAAAACTTCCGCAAGATGGATCAGGTCCTGTCCCAGGGCGGAATGGTTTTGCGTCTGTTGATGGAGTTGATATGCCTTACGCAGGTAGACGATAGCGCGGAGATGGTTCCCTTGTAAACCCTGTAAGATACCAAGGTTGCCCCAGTCAGCGGCCTGGGCATCCGCATCGCCGTCAAGTATCTCTCGGCCAAGTGAAATGTTCAGTAGTTGTTCGGCAAGCTGATAGTCCTGCTGCATGATCGCGTCGTTTGCCCTGCCTGTCAGATCACAGGCTGCATGTTCGGACAATTGATGAATTTCTGATTCGAGAGTCTGATGATCAGCGGAGCGAAGATCTCCCCAGGCGATCGAATATTGCTGAAACTGGGCGGCTAGTTGCGAATACCCCAGTTCACGATAAGCGATCGCCAGATTGTGGCAGGCGACTGAGCGAAGCGATTTTTCGTCGGTCTGGTGTGCATAATCCAAGACCAGCGAGAAGGGTTCGATCGCATCAGCAGTCTGGCCCGTCGACAGGAGAAATTCCCCCAGTCCCAGCTGGCGTTGCCAGTCTGGTCCCTCAAATTCGTCTGCATAAAAAAGTGCACGGGCCTGGCCGAACTTTCCCTGTGATGCCAGTTCACGTGCATGCTGGATCAGGGTATTCAGGTTCAGGTAGGGACTGTTGTTGTCAGATGTAGAAGAATAAGGCTCAGGCACGTCTCTCGGTCTCCTGTTATGGATCTTGATTGAAACAGAGAGAGAGTGTGCGAGGTTCTTGAATAAGAGTAGAGCGGTGTGAACCGCCGCTGATTTGAGAGGATCAGCCCCTGATTGAGAGTTCAGGGAAGTTTATGGGTTGGGTTTGTAGTGATATTACCTATTTTAACATCTGTGTCAATTTGAATTCCCTGGTTTTCTCTCAGATTATTCAGACTGCCTCAGGATCGGATACCTCGGAGCATGAATGTGTTGGCGCTGCCAATATGGCAGCGAATTTGAATCACACACGACTGTCCGGCAGCAAGCCTGACATGTTGTGATTTTGGTGTAATTTCTTAAGTGTAGATATATTTTGCTCTTAGGGATTAATCGGCAAATAGGCACGGCGTTCGCATCTGGTTCCGGTACGCTGAGGTCTGCCATCAGATCTGAGCTGAGAAATGTGTTGTTGTGGTCTGGCCTACAGCCACCACAGATCATAAATCACACCGATGTGAAGACATTTGAGTCGAAATCAAAGCAAACTAGGAGATCCCAATGGCGAAGAAGGCTGCCAAAGCAAGCAAAGGCGCCCGTATTGTCCCTCTTGGTGACAAAGTCGTTCTGAAAAGAGAAGTTGCAGAATCAACCACCGCAGGTGGGATTGTTTTACCAGACAGTGCCCAGAATAAACCACAGCGTGGTGAAGTGGTCGCCGTGGGAGATGGACACGTCAAATCTGACGGAACCAAGCTGCCATTGACGGTAAAAGAGGGCGACCGTGTCATTTTCAGCCCTTATGGCGGAGATGAAATCAAAATCGGCGGAGAAGAATACCTGCTGCTCCGCGAAAGTGACATTCTGGCAACTTACTAGGCTGTCATTGTTGTATTACCGGATCATCGCTCCCCGGCAGGGTGCAGCGATGACTCTTCCCTTCATATTTCATACTGCGTACATGGAGATATAGTGAAATGGCAAAGATGATTGCCTTCGATCAGGAAGCTCAGGAAGCGATGCGACGCGGCATCAGCAAGCTGGCAAGAGCGGTTCGTGTGACTCTGGGGCCGAAAGGTCGTAACGTCATTCTCGAGAAAAGCTTTGGTTCTCCAACTGTAACCAAAGACGGTGTATCTGTTGCCCGCGAAATCGAACTGTCTGACAAGTTCGAAGACATGGGTGCCCGCATGGTGCGTGAAGTTGCCAGCAAAACATCTGACATTGCGGGTGACGGAACCACAACTGCAACCATCATGGCTGAAGCGATCTACAACGAAGGCTTGAAGTCTGTTGTTGCCGGCGTCAGCCCGATTGCCATGAAACGTGGCATGGATAAAGCTGTCGAAGACATCGTCGACAAACTTCACAAGATGTCCATCGAGTGCAAAAACAAAAAGGCCATCTCTCAGGTTGGTAAAGTCGCTTCTAACGGCGATGAAGAAATCGGCAAGATCCTGGCTGATGCCATGGAACAGGTCGGTAAAGATGGTGTGATCACCGTTGAAGAAGGCCAGAGCCTGCACACCAGCTTCGAAGTCGTCGAAGGGATGCAGTTCGATCGTGGTTACCTCTCACCTTACTTCGTGACCGATCCTCAGAGCATGTCTTGCGAACTGGAAGACTGCTACGTACTGGTACACGAAAAGAAGATTTCCAACATCAAGGACCTGGTTCCTGTTCTGGAAAAAGTGGTTAACGCCGGCAAGCCGCTGCTGATCATCGCTGAAGACATCGAAGGCGAAGCCCTCTCGACTCTCGTGATCAACAAGCTGCGTGGTACCTTCCGCTGCAGTGCAGTCAAAGCCCCCGGTTACGGTGACCGTCGTAAAGCCATGCTGCAGGATATCGCCATCATGGTTGGTGGTCAGGCCATTTTCGAAGACCTCGGTATTCAGCTGGAAAACCTGCAGTTGTCTGACCTGGGCGTCGCCAAGAAAGTGACCGTCGACAAAGACAATACCACCATTATCGAAGGTGGCGGAAAGCCAGGCGAAATCAAAGCCCGTATCGACCAGATTCGTCGCGAACTGGAAAACTCCACCAGCGACTACGACAAAGAAAAACTGGAAGAACGGATCGCCAAGCTGTCCGGTGGTGTTGCCCAGATCAACGTGGGTGCCGCTACAGAAAGCGAAATGAAAGAAAAGAAAGCACGCGTCGAAGACGCTCTGCACGCCGTTCGGGCTGCTGTTGCTGAAGGGATCCTTCCCGGCGGTGGCGTTGCTCTGCTGCGAAGCTCTTCTGCCTGCAAACCAACCGGTCTGTCTGAAGAAGAAAAAGTGGGTTACGAAATCATTCTGCGTGCCTGCCGTGCACCACTGACTTCGATCGCCAACAATGCCGGCGACGATGGTAGCGTGGTTTGCGAAAAGGTTTCGGAAATGGAAGGCAACATGGGCTACAATGCCGCGACTTCCAAGTACGAAGATCTGGTCAAAACCGGGATCATTGACCCGACCCGCGTGACCCGGTCCGCTCTGCAGAATTCCGCCAGTGTTTCAACCCTGCTGCTGACCAGCGATGCTCTGATCGCTGAAAAAGGCAAGGATGACCATGGCGACGACGACCTGCACTAAACGCAGGTTACGTCCCGTTTTTTAATAGATGCGAAAGCACCCGACAGTAGTTCTGTCGGGTGCTTTTATCGTATCTGTCGCGACTGTGGTGGCTGAACGGTTGTGGAAGGAATCTGTCTTTCAGGCAGCAGATTTCGTATTTTGCGGCTCAGAATGTTAGAATCTGCGCATTGCGGATGCGTTTCGATCATAGTACCATTTGCATCGTTCGCAGATTCCGTCGAATTCGTTTATTTACTCCTTCAATTCCAGAAGATTGGTAGAATTTCGTGGCAAGAGAAAAAGTAGTTCTGGCATACAGTGGTGGTCTGGATACTTCCGTCGCCGTTAAGTGGATCAATGAAAAATATGACATGGACGTGATCACTTATACCTGTGATCTCGGCCAGGGTCGCGACGTGGATGGAATCAAGGAAAAAGCGATCAAAACCGGTGCCGTGGAAGCCGTGGTCGAAGATGTGAGAAACATGTTCGTCGACTTCTTCGTCTGGCCTTCTCTGATGGCAGGCACCATGTACGAAGGTAAGTACCCCCTGGCGACTGCTCTGGGCCGCCCGCTGATCGCCCACCGGATGGTGGAAGTCGCGAAGGAGCACGGGGCAACCGCTGTCGCTCATGGCTGTACTGGTAAAGGTAATGACCAGGTCCGCTTCGATGTCTCCTTCCAGACCCTGGCACCGCAGCTGAAAATCATTGCTCCCGTTCGCGAGTGGAAATGGACACGCACCGAAGAGTTGCAGTACGCCAAAGAACATGGAATCGAAGTTGAAGCCACCAAGGAAAGCATCTTCAGTATCGACCAGAACCTCTGGGGACGCTCCGTGGAAGCAGGTGTGCTGGAAGATCCCTGGGTAGCTCCTCCGAAAGAAGCTTACAAGTGGACCGTGGCTCCCCAGGATGCTCCCGATCAACCTGTTGAACTGGAGATCGAATTCGAGCAGGGACGTCCCATTGCCATCGATGGTAAGGAGATGGACGGTGCTGACCTGATCGCACACCTGAATACAATCGGCGGTGAGCACGGCATTGGCCGGATCGACCACGTTGAGAATCGTCTGGTCGGTATCAAGAGTCGTGAAATTTACGAAGCACCCGCTGCCGTGATTTTGCACAACGCACACCGTGAACTGGAATACCTGACACTCAGTCGGCAGTCACTGCGATTCAAAACGTTCGTCAGTCAGACTTGCAGCGATATTATTTACGATGGTCTCTGGTACAGCTCTTTCCATCAGGACCTGATGGGATTTGTTGAAAAGAACCAGCGGTTTGTTTCCGGAACAGTCCGCGTCTCGCTGTATAAAGGAAATCACACCGTAACCGGTCTGAAGAGCGAACACAGCCTTTACAGTCCCGAACTGGCAACCTACGAAGAAGGCGACCAGTTCCCGCACGAGACTGCCCTGGGCTTCATTCGTATTCACGGACTGGCACAACAGACACAAGCCCGCCAGCAGTTGTTGAAGGGGGAACCGAGTTCGAAACCGACCCGGATTATGCCCCCCAGTCAATCCGATAAATCCTGATCACACCAACCGGTAATTATCCGTGGTTCAGTTGCGCAGCTCTGACTGTCGCAGCTGACTCCGGAAGCCGGTTCCCCAGGCTGTTTTCAGGTTGACTTCAAACAGGATAGTCGCGTGATGGATCAAACGACTCAGCAAGGACGTACGATTGCGATCGGTGACATTCACGGTTGTGATGTTGCGCTGGGGACGATTCTGTACCATCTGGAGCTCAAACGCGAAGATACCGTCGTCTGTCTGGGGGATGCTGTTGACCGTGGTCCCGGTACGAAGCATGTCATCGAAATGCTGCTGGATCTGAAGTCCACCTGTAAGCTCGTGATGCTCAAGGGGAATCACGAAGAGATGATGCTGGACGGACTCCATGGAGGACGCTGGGAGTCTACCTGGTTGCAGCATGGTGGAAAGGAAGCCCTGGATTCCTACGGGGGACGCTATGACCTCATCCCGGAAGAGCACCGGATTTTCATGGCTACCGCCCTGGATTACTACGAAACGGACACCGACATTTTCGTGCATGCCACAGCTGTGCCGGGAGTGCCGCTGGAAGATCTGACTCCACAGGAGCTCCGCTGGGATCGACTCAAAGGGACCGAAGAGGCCGACCCTTCCGGACGACGGATTATCTGTGGGCATACCGCGCAAAAATCAGGTAAGCCGCTGGTCTTTGATGGCTGGGTCTGTCTCGATACAGCCGCCTATCGCGGCAACTATCTCACCGCGATTGACGTGAAGACAAATGAAATGTTTCAGGCCAAGCAGTCCGGAAAATACCGTGAAGGCAAAACCCTGGAACAGTATGTGGTGAAGTAATCCGCATCGGGAAATAACTCGCGGGGTCAGTCCGCGAGATGCATTACCACCATCTTTTCTTCGCTCATTTCATGAATGGCGTACTTGGGGCCTTCTTTACCGGTGCCGCTGTGTTTCAGGCCACCGTAAGGCATAGCATCGGCCCGCCACTGGCTGGACCAGTTGATGTGAATGTTACCGCTTTCGACCTGCCGGGCAAACTTCATGGCCCGATCAATATCCTGCGTAAAGATACCGGCCGACAGTCCGTAGGTGGTGTCATTGGCCAGCCGTACGGCTTCATCGATGTCATCGAAGTATGACAGAGCGACCGCGGGGCCAAAGATTTCGTCTTTAACGACCTGCATTTCCGGCGTAGTATCATCCAGAATGGTGGGGGCATAAATGGCTCCCTCTCGCTGGCCCCCGGTAATCAGGCGTGCTCCCTGGCTGACGGCTTCGTTGACCCATTGCTCAACCCGGCTGGCATCCGCTTCCCGCACCATGGGGCCGATTTTGGTACTCTCTTCCAGTTGATTACCGGTCTGCAGCACATCGACCTTGGATTTCAGTAGATCGACGAAATCTGTTTTGACTTTGGAAGAAGTCAGAATCCGCTGTGCCGAGATACAGACTTGACCAGCATTGGCATAGCCGGCCATCGTAATCGCAGTCGCAGCTTTTTCCAGATCGGCATCGTCCATAATAACCACGGGACTGTTGCTGCCCAGTTCCATTGTCACACGTTTCATGCCGGCCATTTCACAGATTTTGGTTCCGACCTCGTAAGAACCTGTGAAGCTGATTTTGCGAATGCGGGTGTCGGTGCAGATGGCGCGGCCGATTTCTCCCCCGGGACCGGTGACGCAGGCGATCGCTTCGGGAGGCAGGCCGGCTTCGAGCAGGATCTCCGTCAGCTTCAGTGCAGAGAGTGGCGTGTCGCTGGCCGGTTTGATCAGGATCGCATTCCCCGCAGCAATGGCAGGGCCGACTTTGTGGCAGACCAGGTTCAGTGGGAAGTTGAACGGAGTAATCGCAGCCACGATGCCGCAGGGAACCCGCAGGGTGAAGCCGAGTTTGTTTTTTCCGCCCGCGTTGCCTTCCAGTGGAATCATTTCACCGATCATGCGTCGGGCTTCTTCTGCGGAGAGCCGAATCACTTCAGCACTGCGGCTGGCTTCGACCTGACCTTCACCCAGGATCTTTCCGACTTCCAGGCTGATGGTGCGGGCCAGATCATCCTGACGTTCCAGCATCAGTTCCGCTGCTTTTTGTAAGATCACGCTGCGATCATAGGCCGTCATGGATTTCATGATCTGTGCCCCCCGCTCCAGCACACTTACGGCGTTCTGGATGTCCTCGCCGCTTCCTTGGGGAACTGTATCGATGACCGACTGGTCAAAGGGGTTCGTCACATTGATTGACTGTTTGGTATCCTGCCACTGGCCAGCGCAAAACATTTTCATCTTGATCGAAACCTTCCGGAACGGAGTAACTACGGGGAACAAATGCGTCCTTCAAATTCAGAATAGACGTGCGGCAAGAATCTGACAAGCCAGCGAAAGAACCGATTTTGGTTTTGCAGGGGGAATTTGGCCTTAAGCTACTGTCAGTTAAGCGTTTAATGAGGCATGTTCGTGGTGAAATCTGATCTTGGCAGGATACGGATATTCTGCTAAAAAACGGCCCACATTTCATGGGACAGTCTCGTCTCCGAATTCACTTCTCTCCAGTCCTCGGTACTGACTCTGTTTCGCACCAGTGACGCACTCTCCCAACCTTCAAGACCTTTTATCAGACGGAAATGATCATGGCCAATCTACGATCCATGGCGCCGTGGATGACATGTATTGTCGTCACGCTGCTGCTGAATTCGGGATGTGAAACCATGCCCGACTGGGACAGCGGTATGGCGAGTGGCACACATCGAGCAGAGAAGCGGGTCAGTAAAGCAGAGCATCAGCGGATGTTATTCCTCACCGATCGTGATCCTGATGCGTTGAACTGGATCTTGAAACACCGGCTGCAATCCGGCATGTCGCGCGCCAGCGTTGAGAAAGAACTCGGTGAAGAAGGGGAATTCGAGGAATCCTCCAAATGGTTGAAAGCCAGCGGTGGGTCATTCCGTACGACGGATGACGCGTACAAATGGGGACCGGATAAGACCGGTCGCAGCGTCTACCTGATGTTCCGGGACGACGTGCTGGTTAATTTCCATCCCGAAGATTTTAATCTGGATTAAGCCACTGATTCAGAATCCTGAATTCTATTGAATCTGAACCATTTCCTTTTCTTTTTCCCGGTTCAGACGCAACTGGCCGCAGGCGGCATCGATGTCGTCCCCTTTACGCTTGCGGACAGTGACATTCACGCCCCCTTTCGCCAGCGTCATAAAGAAGCGATCTACATCGGCTGTGGTGGGGCACTGGTAGCCGGTCTCTTCTACGCCATTGGCCGGAATCAGGTTCACGTGTGCATTACGGTGTTTGAGCAGGTCTGCCAGCTCGCGGGCGTGAGCTGGACTGTCATTGACGCCGGACAGCAGGATGTACTCAAAGGTCACTCGTCTGCCGGTAGTGACGTAATAGTAATCGGTGGCATCCAGGATTTTCTGAATCCCGATTTTATTGTTCGTGGGAACGATCTGATCGCGGAGGACATCGTTGGGGGCGTGCAGGGAAACAGCGAGGATATATGATTTGTTGACATCCGCCAGTTCCCGGATTTTTGCAGGAAGACCGACTGTAGAGACCGTAATCTTACGGGCGCCAATCCCCATGCCTCCCTTGTGATTTAATGTATCCAGGGCAGGAATCAGTGCCGAAAGATTGGCCAGAGGCTCGCCGATTCCCATGACCACAATGTTGGAGATGCGTTCGTCTTCATCAATCACGCGGTCCAGGCGGAGAATCTGTTCCAGAATTTCGCCCATCGACAGATTCCGGGTCAGTCCCAGCAGTCCACTGGCGCAGAAGACGCAACCCATTGCACAACCGACCTGAGTACTGATACAGACGGTATTCCGCTTGGGTTCCCGCATCAGCACGCATTCAACGTGGTGTCCGTCTTCCAGTTCCAGGAGTAGCTTTTCCGTGCGGTCCTTTGCGGTCTGCCGTTTGACGATCGTAGTCGAAAACAGCCGGAAGTTCTCTTTCAGCAGTTCGCGAAACTTTTTGGAGATGTCGTGCATTTCGTCAAAATCGTTGACGCGTTTGGTAAAGATCCAGCGACGAATCTGGTCTGCACGATAAGAAGACGAACCGTGATCGATGCACCACTGGGCAAGTTGTTCCCGGGTGAGATCGGTAATCAGGGGGAGTCGACCTGCTTCAACAGGAGAAGCGGTGGACGGAACATTTTCGGAAGAAAGCATGGTTTCTGGCTCAAGCGTGCGTTCGCGGTCGGTCTGGACGCGGCGAATCGATTTCGCAAATAATAAAAGTCGCGATTTGCACCGGCTCCGGAAAAGCAGGGCCGGGATACGTTGCTGTCATCATATCGGGGACCGGGGCAGATGACTACTATTTATCGGACCAGATTTCTAATTCTGGCCTGGTCAGAACCCGTTTCTGCCGGATTTACGGTACATTCGTCTCTTCAGGAGGGGCTGGAAAGCTGACTACCGTCCCTTTTTTCCCTTTCTGGATATCCTGCTCCTCCTCAAATGTGCCCGGATCAAAGGAGAGGGCCGGGATTGGCGGAGGAGACTGGGGGATGCCCAGCTCAGGTACATCCAGCATCGGAAGTTTCGACTTCGTCTCGGCCTGGAGAGTCTGCTCAACGGCGGGCTGCTGCGGACGAGGCTCGTCCTGCGACAGCCGTGGTGCATCCATGGCTGGTTGTGGTTTCTGTCTGACAATGCGTTGCCCGTCGTCAACGATGGCTTTGTCATTGAAGGCGATCCGCTGACCCTGAATTTCTGCACCAACAATCCGGTAGTGCTGGCCGGGAGGTGCTTTGAGTGTGTTCAGAGCATTGCCGACGTCAATCTGTTTGCGGTCCTGTGGGTTTGAAGCCAGCATCAGTTCCAAACTGGACCCGTCCGGATATTTCAATCGCAGTTTAGGTTGCGCAGTGGCCAGACCTGAGTTCGCAAACGGATTTCCAAATTCGGCGACCCGTTCAAAACGGGCATGAACTTCATTTTGTCCGGTGGCAAGCCGGGGGCGGGAATAGGTTTTGTTTGCCATCACCAGCTCCGCCTGAGACATGTGCAGATGCCAGTTACCAGTGGAAGCAATGACGATATCGTCTGCACCAAAATGGAGCTGTGGATAGACGTAGAGTGAGGATTCAATCTGTGCAGTAGCAACCGGAGGCATTTTGTCTGCTCCCAGGAATATGGCACATTGAATCAACGTAGGGACGGGAACGGATTTCACGACCTTGGGCTGATTCAGTTGAGCCATCATTTTCTGCTTGTTATTTGTCTTGTAATAAAGCGAAAGCAGGGCGACCGAGCTTTGCCGGGTTTCCAGATCGACGTCCAGATTCCGCAGGATGGCTTCTTCTGCTTCATCCGCCTGCTGATGCTTCTGCAGGATCTGCGAACAGAGCAGGTTGGCTTCCCAGACTTCGCTGGAATAGGTTTGTGATTTCATCGCCATCTGTGCGGCACCCGGTTGTCCCAGGTAGTCGCGAATACTGGCCAGGTTGGCCGTACCCGAGGCCAGCATGTCATCTCGCCGGAAATAGCCTTCACCGATACTCGCCAGTTCGGTATAGGTCTGCGAGGCGGCGAACAGTTGCCCCTGGGCCTGCTGCGTACGGGCAACGTAATACCAGTACGGAGGATAGTGGCTCATGAAGCGTTCCATGCGTTTCAGAATCCGCAAACGCACGCGCGGGTTCTGCTCCTGCATGGCTTCATCCAGCGCATCGAGATCCACATCCCGGATCAGCCATTGATCCGGAATCTTTTTCTCCTGGGCCAGTTTCCAGAAGGTGTCCAGGAAGAGGGTCGATTTGGAGATCACCGTCTCCATACGTTGTTTATCGACTTTCCAGAGGTCGAGGTCTTTCTGCGCCTGGACGTTCCGATAGTCCCACCAGCTGTTGGCACCCGTGCGGACGGCACTGCCAAACTGCAGTGTGAGTACATCGGTCGTGAGTGCCAGCGCGTTGATGGCCACTTTCTGGCGAGCCTGGTAATTATGTTTGTTCTTGAAGTATTCGCGTTCCTGGTCCGCGATCTCGACCTGTGAGATTTCATCGAGTACTGATGAGTAGAGTTTGATGACTTTCTCATCACCGATGCCGTTGAGGTTCAGGTTGTTGAGGATCTTTTCCCGTTCCTCATACATCACCTCTTTCGAGCCGGTCTTCCTGATGCGGTAGAACGCGGCGCGACAGTAGTTGAGCGCAATGGCGGTTTTGCTGGCCGTGGAATCAGGTTCCCCTGGTGTTTCTGCTGCATGTGAGGAGTCCGAAACGGAAACGCAGAAAACAAAAGCCAGTATGATCAGAATTATCGGTTTTTGAAAAAGAGTCGGCATGGGCTCTCCTTAACTGCCGATCAACGTCATTATTTTGGCAGGAATTGGGATTGGTTTTTGGATGCTTTGCACATCGATGCAGGAAATTAATTTCATCACTCTAAGCTTACCCTACGAAAGGCAGTCGTGTGGGCGCGTCCTGATTTTTTGTAGGTTTTTCGCCACTGCAAAATGCTGTCAGGTCCGGTTGAGTAAACTGGGATGACTTTGGTGTGTGGCTGCCTCAGGAGCCTCTACCGTGCAACAAAAAATCCCCTGACTGCCGGAGCAATCAGGGGATTTTGAAATTTCAGATTGTTCGGATTGCTGATTAAGCAACCTTTCTGACCTGTGATGTCTCTGAATAGAGGGTCGGAAAGTGAGGAGAAGAAAGCCGACCCAGGCTTTCCGCAATTCCGCGAATCACAGTTTCCTGCTGAGTCGCTGTTAATTCAGAGAAAATAGGCAGAGCCAGGCACTCACTGGTGATCAGTTCAGTGACAGGCAGATCCCCTTCCTGGTATCCCAGATACTGGAAGCACTGTTGCAGATGCAGGGGACGTGGATAGTAGATCGCACAGCCAATCTGCTTTTCACGTAAGTCGTTCAGCACCTTGTCCCGCTGCCCGCCTTTGACACGGAGACTGTACTGATTGTAAACGTGACGACGGTCCGGCAGCACGGCAGGAGGTTCGATGCAATCCAGCAGCTGGTAGTGACGCAGCAGGGAATTATACCGACGAGCATTTTCCTGTCGTTCGCTGGTCCACTGATCCAGGTGTTTCAGTTTGACCCGCAGTACTGCTGCCTGCAGGGCATCCAGACGACTGTTGATACCGACTTCAGCATGCTGATAACCGCCCAGGTCTCCGTGAACCCGCAGGCGACGGATTCGGGTAGCGAGGTCCGGATCATCGGTGGTAACCAGTCCACCATCTCCGGCGCCCCCCAGATTCTTGGTTGGGAAGAAGCTGAAACAGCCTACGGTTCCCAGAACACCAGCACGCCGGCCCCGGTATTCGGCTCCAATTGCCTGGGCTGCGTCTTCGATGACGGGAATCCCATTCCGGACGGCATTACGCCAGATTGGTTCCATGTCGGCACATTGTCCAAAAATATGGACAGGCATAATGGCTTTGGTGCGTTCGGTAATCTTTTCTTCGATTGACTCAGGGCAGAGATTGAAGCTCACGGGGTCGATATCGGCAAATACCGGAGTCGCACCCACGCGGGCAATCGAGCTGCCTGTTGCAAAGAAGGTAAACGGGCTGGTAATGACTTCATCGCCGGGGCCGATTTCCAGGGCCATCAGGGCCAGCAGGAGGGCATCGGTGCCTGAAGCAACTCCGATGGCATTCCGGGAGTCGCAATATTCGGCAATATCACACTCAAATTCAGCGACTTCATCGCCGAGAACGAAAGACTGATTTTCAAACACATTCAGGACGGCATCCTGAACCTCAGTCTTGATTCTCTGATACTGGTCGACGAGATTGATAAAGGGGACAGGTGTGGGGGTGTTGTTTGTCATTCAGCGACTCCATTCGCTATGGAAAACCGGGGAGTTCCGTGCTCAAAAACAGGTAAGTTTGGATGTTTTGAGAGATTTGATGCGGCTTAATTTCGAGTAAGTCGCAGAGATTTCGATCAAACTGAGCGGTCTCCATCCTGGGTTACTCAAGGGCGAATCGAAATTTCGTGCGTAGATTATGTCGAGAACCAGATTCTGTCAATATGTGTCAATCCGAAAAAACACAGGACTCAGGCTGGTCTCTGAAGAAAGAGTGCTAAGCAGATCATCAGGTCTTCTTTGTCGCCCTACCCTTGGCAAACAACGCATGATTATCAGGAAGATTGCCGATAGAAGAAACAGGGGCTGAGCCGGGCCGGGAATATGTAGTCTTGACACCTGATTTTCAGCGTTCTAGGATGAACCGTCCGTTTCTTTGGGAGGCGGGTTGATCAACTTGAGTTCTATCACAAATGACTGCCATTCAGACTCATCCACAGCGAGGTCTGATTGAGCGCGACTGGTAGTTTTTTGATTTTCGAAGTCTATAATACCATTAAACGCTTCGAGTAGATTAATCACATTTAGAAGTGCAACGTCCAGAAAGGAAAACTCATGGCACACGTGGTTACAGAGGCTTGCTTCAACTGCAAATACACAGACTGTGTTGTGGTTTGCCCCGTAGAATGTTTCTACGAAGGGGAATCCATGGTCTACATCAATCCTGATGAGTGCATCGACTGTGAAGCTTGCGTGCCAGAATGTCCGGTAGAAGCGATTTTTCACGAGGACAATCTTCCTGATAAGTGGCAGGATTACATCCAGATCAATGCCGAAAAATCTCAGGAACTGCCCGTCATCACCGAAAAGAAAGAGCCCCTGGCTGATTCGTGATTCGATAAGACAGACTGAATACAACAATAAACTCCCCATGATCAAACCTGGTCATGGGGAGTTTTTGCTTAGTCGATGACATTGAGTCGCTGTCCCAGTTCGCGCAGAATCTCAATATCGCTGTCGGGGCGCGTCGGGCTGTTCGGATGTGTCTGATTCGTCTTCACCCAACCTCGCAGGTGCAGAAACTGGGCCGCCGAATGCTTGTAAGCCGGCGAAGGGCTGCGGAAGGTGAAATAACCCAGGTACTGCAGCAGGTCGTTCAATTCATAAAACGCCGGATCGCCTGCTTCCCAGTATGCATCCCGTTTCGCGAACAGGTCGGGGGCGAAAGTGCTTAGGCCGAGCAGGTAATCGCTGCCGTACTGGACCATATCGATCCCAAAATCATTTCCCGTGAATACTTTGAAATCGGGACGTTTCTGATCGCGTAGCTGCAGCCGCTCCCACTCCGGTTCGCGATGGAAGGATGAGTGTTTGGCGCCGATACACTGCGGGATCTCCATCAGGGCGGCATACGTATCGAGATCGTAGACCGATCCGAAGGGAGCCAGGTCACGGGTCAGTTCAAACCCGATGAAGCGGTCTGTGTTGGCGGCAATTGTTCGATAAGATTCGATAATCTGTTCCGGAGTCTGTTCTACCAGTCCAAAGGACTGGAAAATGACCGGCGTGCCGCCATACTCCTGGATCAGATCAATCTTGTGCTGGTAGCCATCAGCATCGAAGGCCGCCCCGGTCTGATCGCCGACAAACGCACCCGCGACGAAAGAGCCCCCGTTGAGAGTTTCACGGGTGATTTTCAGAACTTCGATGAAGGTAGGTTCATCGATGAGATTCACATAACCGGTGTCCATATTCACGGCGGGGGTGATTCCCAGATCAGCCGTACGGGCGACATGAGCGCTCAGCGACTCACGGTCAATTTCACCCGACTCCAGATAGGGGAGCAGGACAGCGGAAATCCCAGTCAGTTTTCGACGGGGTTTGATCATTTTAATGGGATCATATGTGGCCGCGGGGGCTGCTTCTGGCATTTGGTTAGTCCTTGCTATATATTGACGTTCGAATTACTGATTTTCAGTGTTTCATGCTCCCGCCAGAATACCAGATCGGCGCTCAATCTTGGAGGCAATCATGAGTTTTCGCTGTCGAGTTTCTTTCGCTTTACTGTTGATGGCCTGTTTTTCTCCCCTGTTCGGCAGCAGTCTCAGTGCCGCCACGAAAGAAAAACCCAACATTCTGTTCCTGTTTACGGACGATCAACGGGCGGACACGATACATGCACTGGGTAACCCTCTGATCAAGACTCCCCATCTCGACCAGCTGGTGCGCAACGGGTTTGTCTTCAACAATGCCTACTGTCTGGGTAGCAACTCAGGGGCAGTTTGTGTCTGCAGTCGGAATATGCTGCTCAGTGGCCGTACTTACTTTCGCTGGACCGGCCGCTATGCCTCGGCTGACAAACCGAATTTCCCTGATTCCATGAAAGGAGCCGGGTATTACACCTACCATCACGGCAAACAGGGCAATACTGCGGCATTGATTCACAAAAAATTCGATACGACGAAATATGTGAATGATCAACAGGCCCGTCTGCTGGGACAGCCCGGTCAGGAGATCGTGAACGATGCGATCCAGTTTCTGAAGACACGGAAAGACGATCAGCCGTTCTTCATGTACCTGGCATTCGCCTGTCCGCATGATCCGCGAGTGGCAGACCAGGAATACATGGACCTCTATCTGCGCGAATCTATGCCTCTGCCGGCAAACTATCTCCCCCTGCATCCCTTCAATAATGGAGAGCAGGTGGTCCGGGATGAACTGCTGGCTGGCTTTCCCCGTACCAAATCAGAGATCCGAAAGCACCTCCACGATTACTATGCAGACATTACCGGACTGGATGGACACATCGGCCGACTGTTAACTGCACTCAAAGAGAGTGGGGAGTATGACAACACCATCATTATCTTCTCATCCGATCATGGTCTGGCGGTAGGCAGTCATGGCCTGATGGGGAAACAAAGTCTGTACGAACACAGTATGAAATCTCCCCTGATTTTCAGTGGTCCCGGCATCCCGCAGGGGCAGAGCGACGCGCTGGTCTACTTATATGACATTTTTCCGACGGTCTGTGAAATGGTCGGGACTCAGGTACCACAGGGACTGGATTCCCAAAGTATGTGGCCAGTGATCACAGGTGAGCAGAAGCGGACTCGAGAAACGCTATGCACCGCTTACAAAGACGTGCAGCGCTCGGCCCGCGATGGTCGCTGGAAGCTGATTACTTATCCGCAGATTAACAAAACACAGCTCTTCGATTTGCAGGACGATCCGGCAGAGACCCGCAACCTGTTCGGCAATCCCGATTACCAGCAGCAGGCAGACCATCTACTGACGGCTTTGAAAACCTGGCAGAAGGAGGTGGGAGATACCGACGCACTTTCTTCCACCCATCCACAGGATCCGACTTTCAAGGCACCGACAGCCGAGGAGCTCAAGGAACTACTGCAGCGCTGGCAGCCCAAAAAGAAGAAAAAGCGTGCAGTCAAGACGGGAGATAAGTAATGTCACATGAGGAACGTCCCCCGATCCGACTGGATCAGTTTCTGAAACAGCAAGGCGCTGTCGGCACCGGTGGACATGCCAAGGTTGTCATCCAGGCAGGTGAAGTAACTGTGAACGGCGTTGTAGAAACACGGCGTCGTAAACAGCTTGCACCGGGAGATGTCGTCGCGTATGCCGGCGAGCAGTGGCGTGTAGAAGTCACTCAGGAGAGTTAGTCATCTCACTTTGCTGCTGCGAATGCTGTAAAAGCCTCCGATAAGAATAACGCCGACCATCAGTTTCAGGTACTCGGCGGTGGTTGCAGTCCGCCAGGCGTCAAGTAGATAATCCAGCCAGCCATCAATCCAGAGTTCCATAAGAGGTTCCCCCGTTCCTGGCCCGCAACGAATTGAGATATGAATAGTCTACCCTCTGCAGCCGCGCATGCCGGAATGAAAGCCGGTGGACATATGCAATGCTGTTGATGGTTGTTTTTCAGAAACGGGGAACCAGCTTCAGCGCTTCGATTTTTTTCGCTGCTTCTGACAGCCCCTGCTCCTGGGGGGCGATGATTTTGAGCTGTGCAATAGTCTCTTCCGCTTCCGGTGTGAGAGTATACAGCAGCTGATACTTAAGAAGTAACTTGAGAATTTCCAGCTGCTTGGGGAATGCAGTATTTACACGTTCCATTAAAGCCAGTGATTTTCCGGGAACACCAAAGTCTTCGTATTCCTGAGCGAGTTGCAGGATCTCTTCCTTAAGCGGAACGTCGTCGTGTCCTGTTTTATCAACAGGATATTTTCTCGGACTTTTTAAGAAATTTTCGACAAGAGTCTCCCGCTGAATCATCTCCAACAGTGTATGCGCTTCACTTTTTTCAGTTGTCGGGGCTGTTTTCAGAGCGAGCTCTAACTGCTCAGTCGCCTTAGCCACCCGTCCTTGAGCCAGATAGACTTTCGCCAGCAGGGTCTGCATTTTTGCCTGGGTTTCAGATTCCAGAGATTCCCTCTGCAGGGCATGATGCAGCTCCGTTTCCGCTTTGTCGATCTGCGAGTATTCCCACCAGGTTCGCGCGAGCTGCAACGATTTCTTCGCTGCTTTAAGATTTGCTTCCTCCGGTGAGAGTTCTTGCTGATTAGCCATATATTTATGTGACAGCTCAATTCCCCGGATCAGGTCACCGCGCATCATTTTCTGACCGGGCATGCCCAGGGCGAGCTGGAATTCCTGAATCGCCTTCGGATGTTGTTCGGTCTTAAAATAGCACCAGCCCAGCAGAGAGGTGAGTTTCACATCTTTTACCTGCTGCTCTTGAAGCTGTTTGATGAATCCGATCAATTCCTCATAGTCTTCATTTTTGAACATCTCTTGCGCCAGAGCTGTCTGGAAGGTCGAGCGGTGGGGGAACTGTTCATAGGCCTGTCGAGCGATCTCCAGTGATTCACCGGCTTGCCAGTATTTCTGGCGAATGGTGCCACTCCGATTTGGCTCGACTTTGAGAATCAAGACGCCTTGCTCGTCGTAGACAGGGTTGAACCGGTAGACCAGATCCTGGTCGAGCAGGTACCACGGGAAGGCGGAAACGATCTCTTTGTCGTACGATGTCAGATATCGTGCAGAGAATTTCTGAATACTTTCATGCAGCTTGTCAGGACTGACGAGTTCAAAAAACGCCAGCATTTCAAAACGATGAGCCGTTGTGGCAATGGCTGCCTGACGAGTGATGATCCGGTCTGAGGGTTCTGAGTTCTGCTTGAGCCAGGCTCCCGCTTTCGTCCAGTTACTGAATCCGTTGGAGGGCAGCTCTTCGTCATATAACTGATCTGGTTGCCAGACCATCTTCAGATTGGCGTGGACCAGTTGCGTGTCAGTCCAGCAGAGACAACCGACAAAGAGAAACAAAACGAACGCAGACCCACCTGCAAATATTTTACCGGTGACAGGACGGGCAACCTGAATGTGCCGTTTCAGGGCAGCCCAACCTGAAGGAACAAATGCTAGAACGACAGGCACCAGAGGCAGCATAAAGCGTTCCTGCATCCAGGGCCAGAGGGAGAGGATGCCCACGCTGAACACCAGATAGCCCAGGGCAACAGTTCCGCCACGATTTCGGCGATAAAGCATCCCGTAGCAGGCGACAGCGATGACTCCTGCCGTCATCAGATAGTACAGCCAGGTTGGTCCCGGCAAGGTGATGATTTCATCAAGAACCATGCCGCTGTAGATCGGTCGCATGCCAGGCATATTGGGAAGCAGTTGTTGTCCAAAATTCTCGAAGTGAGCACTCATGCGTTCCCACATGCGAAACGCTGTGCCGATGACTCCCTGCGATCTGATTTCGTTGACGGCGATACTGGCGTAACCGCTTTTCCCCAGTGCCGCATTGCGTAGCATCCACAGTCCGGAGGCAGCTATTGAGCAGGCCACTCCCACCAGCCAGGGCCAGCGCGATTTTCGGACCACTGCCCAGCAGGCGACAGCCAGTACCATGGCGATCCCGATCGTGCGGAGAAAGGGGAGGAAGACCAGTAATGCAGTGATTAGAAACAGATCCCGTTTGCGCGGCTGTTCTGGTCTGACGGCAATCAGATAGAGAATCCCCAGAGTGCAGGCCGTGAAAGGGATTTCACTCATGATGAGCGTCGAGTAGAAGAGCGTGAATGGATTGACTGCAAACAGAAATGTGATCAGCAGGGCGCCGTAAATAAGTTGCTTATCAGTCAGGTCTTCTGGTTCTTCCGACTGACTGAGGCACACCATGTAATAGTACAATAAAGCCAGCAGGAGCAGAGTGGTGAGCAGGACGGTGGCTTTGGCGGCAATGGCATCGTAAGGCGCGATCCAGGCCGCAGGCATGAGCAGGACCGACATACCCGGGGGGCGGTGCGCATAGAGAGGGGCTCCCGGAGTATCAATCTCCCGGTAACCGTCGCCGTTAACGAGGGAACGGGCCATGATCACGTAACGGGCACTGTCGGGGCTGAAAAAATACTGCCGGTTCCAGCGTGCGATGGCCAGTCCGGAAAAGAGGAGCAGCAAAAGACAGATACTGATTGGACGAGATCGTATGACACTGGTCATGGAGTTCTACCACTCGATCGAAGTAGGTGAAGAAGAAAAACGGCAGTCATTTCATGAGAATTGCAAATGTTGTACCCCTGAGGAAGAAGCCTCAGATGCAAACCACGGTTCATTACTTCAGATGACTGAGCGCAGGGTCTTGCCGGTTAGAATGATTCTGTCGGCAGACATTCCTGTCATCAGAAATGACTGCTTGAATATGGGCTTCTAGCCAATGTTGCCAGAAATCAACCATGTTGTTTTTGGGAAACAGAGAATCAGGGGTTTCCCTGGAGTCCTGCCGTTGCAATTTGACGGCGATTGTTTCACAATTCGAGGCGCGCAGCGCGGCGCCGTTATAATCCCAGGAGAACGGATTCAGAGGAACAGTCCGCTCAACTCGTTTTTAGAAGTCAGGTGAATCATCATGGATGACAACAGCTATCTTGCCCTGAAAGAATCATTACAGACAATCGAAGAGACGGATCAGTTATTTTCATTTCTTGAGTCTCAGCAGACGTTCTCGTTCCCTGCTCTGGAGAACGGTTTGTTCCCCGCAGCCATCGCCCATGAATCGACGGGATATCAGAGCATCTGGGTCCGGGATAATATCCATGTCGCTCATGCATTGAATGCCGTGGGGAAAACGGAACCAGCAAGCAAAGCAGTCGCCACGCTGACAGAGTATTTTCTCAAGCATCGAGATCGTTTCGATAAGATCATTTCGGGGGAAGCAAATCCCAAAGAAGTGATGCAGCGGCCCCATATCCGTTTTGACGGAAACACGCTGGGTGAAATCGACGAAAAATGGGCTCATGCTCAGAACGACGCACTGGGATACTTTGTCTGGTTGTACTGCCTGATGCTGGAACAGGGACACCTGACGGCGTCCACTCAATCTCTCGAATTGCTGGCGGCATTCGTGCGCTATTTCGAAGCCATCCGTTTCTGGGAAGATGCAGATAGCGGCCACTGGGAAGAAGCACGCAAGATTGAAGCCTCCAGCATTGGTACTGTGGTCAGCGGGCTGATCGCTCTGAAGGAATATCTGAATTCCAGCGATAACTGGGATGACCTGCAGCATCAGCAGACTCAGGTGACACCCGAGATACTGGACTCACTCATTGCACAGGGGCAGACGACTCTTGAAGAGATTCTGCCGGCCGAATGCATTCAGTCCGATCCTCTGCTGGCCCGCAAGTATGACGGGGCACTGCTGTTCCTGATCTTTCCCCTGGGGCTGGTCAAAGGAGAGCTGGCAGACACGATTCTGGAAGATGTCAGAACGCACCTGATGGGGGATTACGGAATCCGACGCTATCTGGGAGACTCTTACTGGTGTGCTGATTACAAAGAAGTCTTCAGCGAGGATGACCGCACGAGCGATTTCAGTGATGATCAGGCCAGCCGGGATCAATATCTGAAACCGGGGCAGGAAGCCCAGTGGTGCATTTTCGATTCCATCATGTCGGTGATTTTCGGCCAGCGGTTTCTGGAATCGGGGCAGGATGCTGATCTCGAAAAGCAGCGTTTTCACCTCGATCGCGCTTTGAATCAGTTGACGACATCTGAGTGTCCCTTTGGGCCTTATCGTTGTCCTGAGTCGTATTTTCTGGAAAAAGGAAAGTACGTTCCCAATGATATTACGCCCCTGTTATGGACGCAGGGAAATCTGATGATGGCCCTGCATCGGTGGAAGCAGACTTTGAAAGCACAGCAGTAAGACAGCTTGAGTTGCTGACAGGGGTTAAACCTCTGTCAGCAACTGTTTGATTAACCGTGTGTACGTCTGCTGGTCTTCAGCATCCAGCGCTGCTGCAGCCTGTTCCAAAAGTTCGATCTGGCGTGATGTGACCGGAAGTGCCGTCTCCTGATCAGGGACTTCGGGAATCAGTTGTTCCACCAGTTTCTCCAGAAACACATCAAGCCCCGCTTTTGTGACTGAAGAAATCCGAATCGCCTGTGGAGGAAGTGGCGCGCCCCAGCATTCGGGGAGGTCGGCTTTATGAGCCACGATCAGCGACTCGGGCCATTGAGTGAGCAGTCGGTGATCATCTGGATGAGCAGGTTGGCTGATATCGATCAGAATGACGCGGGCATCCGCGGCGTTCAGGATCTGCTCTGCACGCTGAATTCCAGCGGCCTCCAACTGTTCCGCTTCTGCCCGAATTCCTGCGGTATCAGAAAATTGAAACGGCCAGCCGGAGAGCGCCGTTGTCGCTGTCAGCACATCACGGGTCGTTCCCGCTTCGTTAAAAACAATGGACCGTTCATAGCCCAGGATCGCATTGATCAGACTGGATTTTCCGACATTGGGGCGACCGGCGAGTACGACATTCCAGGGGCGGGTCAGGTGTTGTCCCAATTCTTTCCAGCGCAGCAGATCCTGAATCTGAGATTGCAGATGTTCCGAGTCGAATGGGCTCTGTTCCCCGGGCAGAAGTGCTGCGAAAGCGGATCGTAATAAGCCTTGAGATTGACGCAGGAGAATTTCTGCTGTTCGAAACGTGGTAGCCGCTGCCAGAGCTTCCTGGAGTTCTAGTTCCAGGCCTGTCGCTTTCTGACTGACCAATGCTTGCCAGGTAAGAACGCCACAGCCTTGGGCCTCTAAATCATTCAGGATTCGATTCACCGCCGCCATGCCTCCATGACAGTGAATGTCAACGGTTTCAAAATCAATACGACAGAGAACCAGGTCTTCGGTATTTGAAGTTCCCCAGTATCCATAGACAATCTGGTTCACAGACTGTTCGATCAGTGGTTTCCGATTGACGGCGTGAAAACAGGAATTCACCAGTGCATTCAGGGCAGAGGTCCCTCCCTGAACGCGAATGGTAGCGACAGCTCCTCTTCCGCGGGGGGTAAGGAGAGCGGCCTGGCAGGGTTGTTGTAACTGATTTGGGGGATGCGGAGTCATGCTGGTTTATTGAATCCCGCGAATCTGTTGTGCGACCAGTGCCAGCCCCTGCAGTGACAGGAGAGGTTCAAAGTGAACCGATTCATCCAGGTGCGGAGCGAGCAGGGCAGAGCCGCCTCCGGTGAGCAGCACCAGTGGCGCTTCCCCCGATGTGGATTCCACAAGTATCTGTTTTGTGTGCTGAGTGATGAGTTCGCGGACTGCACCAAGTTGCCCCCAGAACAGACCACTGCGAATGGCGTCGGTCGTGTTCTTACCGAGTACCACGGGTTCAATCTGGCGCAGATCCTCAACCGGAATCAGGGGGAGCAGGGCGGTATAGTCGTGTAATGATTTCGCAGAAAGTTCAAAGCCCGGTAAAATCGCTCCCCCGGCAAAGCAACCTTCGGTGCTCACAACATCGACCGTGGTGGCGGTCCCGGTATCGACGATGATCGCCGCCTGCGATGTCGATTTTAAACGGTTGGCGGCGACAGCGTTGAACAATCGGTCGATGCCCACTTTACGGGGTTCATCGACGGTAATCTCCAGAGGGAAGTCGTCTGTATTCAGAACCTCCAGCGGATCGGGGAGGATGGACTCGGGCCAGTCATTGAGTACCCGTTTGATGCCATGCGGATTGGAACCCGCGACCGAACTCAGACATCGAGTATCCGTGGGTTTGAGCCAGTCAGCGATCTGATCCCAGGGGAGAGGATCCTCTACCAGAATTGAGAGCGCATGTTCGACCAACGGAAGCTGATGAGAGGCTCCCAATGGGAGCACCGTCTTGAGCAGCACAAATTTGATGCGACTGTTGCCGACATCAATCACCAGTTGTCTTAAAAGTTGCGACATGCGCGTCTTCTTTGTATTTCCGGTTTAAAACAGGGTCCGATCCTGATCGTCCTCGTCCTTGCTGGAAATGCTCTTTCTTTTGCCCGTTTTTTTTGTCGGCCCTTTTGTATCGACCGATGCAGTGGAGTCAAATTCTTCCAGCACCGGATTGCCGTCTTCGTCAACGCGGGTCAGAATTTCAATTTTCTGCTCAGCAGTTTCGAGTCGCTGGTAACAGGAGCGGAGCAGCTTTACGCCGCGCTCAAACTGTTCCATCGATTCTTCCAGGCCGGCAGTGCCTGACTCAAGTGTGCTCACGATTTCCTGCAGCTCGGTCAGCGATTCTTCGAACAGAGGTTCTTCTGTTTGTTCTTTCGTACTTTTTTTCTTGGCCATGTGATCAGATCTTTATGCAAATAATGGTTTTCGATATTCAACAGGATTCAGGGGAGCTCAGGAAGCTTCTTCCGGATCTGGGTGTAACTCCTGAACCTGACTGGTGATGCTCCCATCAGAAAGTTTCGTGGTGATCGTGTCGCCCGGTTGCAGTTGATCGACTGATTTGACGATTTCCGGTGTAGACGCTTTCGATTCTGCTCCGCGACGTGTGATACTATATCCGCGGCTCAGAACTTTCAGGGGACTGAGCGCTTCCAGTGATGATGCCAGATGACGGGTCTCGGACTGAAGTCGGCTGACCAGTTCGCGGGTACTGCGTTTCAGACGCCGGTCCAGTTCATCCAGCTGGGAAGCCCGATTGTGAATCAGATCCATGGGGCGTGTCAGCGCGGGACGTCCCGCGAGGGAATCCAGTTGCAGGCGAATCTGTCGGGCACGCTGCTTCAGGTTGGTCGCGAGTTGACCTCTCCAGTGAGAGAGCGTCGCCAGGACATCGGTTTGCAGGGGAACAGCCAGCTCGGCGGCTTCACTGGGAGTCAGGGCGCGGCGGTCAGCTACCAGGTCGGCGATGCTGATGTCAATTTCATGACCGACGGCACTGATAATGGGAATCGTACAGTCGAAGATGGCGCGGGCGACCACCTCTTCGTTGAAGGCCCAGAGATCTTCCAGGCTGCCCCCTCCGCGTCCGGTAATAATGGTGTCGACCCCTGGAAGTTGAGCAGCGACTTCAATCCCGGCAGCGATCTGCTCGGCAGCCCCTTCTCCCTGCACGGCCACCGGGACGATGACAATGTCAGCGGCCTTCCAGCGGCGGGTGATCACCTGCAGCATATCGCGAACTGCGGCGCTGGTAGGACTGGTTACCAGTGCAATCTTCCGGGGGAAGCGGGGGATTGGCTGTTTGTGTTCCGGATTGAAAAGACCCTCAGCGGCCAGTTTTTCCTGCATCTGGCGAAACGCGAGTTCCAGCGCGCCGACCCCCTGGGGGAGTAGCTGTTCGATGTTGAGCTGGTAAGTGCCGCGTGCCTGATAAAGTTCAATCGGACCAGCGGCTACCACTTCCATGCCGTCCTCAATCTGAAACTTGAGTCGGGACGCAGTTCGTTTCCAGATGACAGCACGCAGCTGTGCATTGTCGTCTTTGAGTGTCAGATAGATGTGCCCGGAACGGGCCACCGTGCAGTTGGAAATTTCACCAATCACCCAGGTGTACGGGAAGTTGGCTTCAATCAGATTTTTAATCTGTCGAGTGGTTTCGGTCACCGACAGAATTTCAGGTTCCAGAAGAGACATACAAATGCTTTATCGGGTTAAAATTCAATGGCGATCAGGGAAGGATTGTATTGAGGTAATCGATTCCCCGCCGACAGTCCTCTATCCGCTGGTCGCCCTGCGTGCGATCCACGGCGAGCCAGCCCTGATAAGCGGTTTCCCAGACCAGAGGCAGGAACTGGTCCCACATGACCATACCCCTGCCCAGAGGAACTTCCTGGCCGTCGGTATCCATTTCACGAACGGCATCACGCAGACGGTAGGCGCGAATCCAGGGATGTAGTTCACGGATTGTTTTTTCCGGATTATGGTTATTGAGGACCATGTCGGCTGGGTCGAGTTCGATACCCAGGAAGCCGGCGTTGACCCGGGAGACCAGATCACGCATGACGGCAGGGGAATTCTTTCCACAAGCGATACAGAGTTCGGTACCAATATGATTCGAAAAGCGCACAAGATCGTTGAGTACTTCACAGATAAGAGTAAAGTTCCCTCCTTCATCTGTCTGAATGAGCCCCGGATGAATAATCAGGGATGGTGCCTGCAACCGCCAGGCGAATTCCAGGGCTGCGCGGATTTGTGACACTCTCTGGTCCAGGAATTCCGGGTCGACCAGGGCGCCCCGGGCAGGCATCCTGAATGAAGCGAGGCTGAGATTGAACTCTTCCAGCAGTTTACGAAACTGACGGTCTCCAGAAGCCCCGAAAGAGGATGGAGTGACTTCCTGTTGTACATCAAGTTGAATCCCGCGGGCTCCGATGCGGGCCGCTGTTTTGATAGCGTTCCTGATCGGCATGCCGAAGCAGCGGGTGGCAACGGCGAGTTTCAGACGAGACATGTTGTACCTTAAAACAAAACGCGAAACGGGTATTTTAACTGAGTCGGATAAATGCAGCAATTCGTGCGACTGGCAAAGTTTATCTAACCGGATGTGAAAAAAGAATGATCTCCCGGCGTTCAGGGAACCGGATTGAAAAAACAGGATTCCCAGCCGGGTTCCCGATAGAGAATCCCTCAAAAAATGGTCGATTATGAGAGAGAGCCTCGAAATCACCCGGGAAATTCCATGATACTGTCATCGCTTCTTACCTGCTACCTTGCGTTGCTGAACGGTTTACCCGTAGAGGGTAATCTCGTGGAAGATACGCTCCCTATTCTCTCATACTCATTTGAGACGGACCAGGACCGTGATTTCGATGACCTGCCGGACGACTGGTCGCGGCGAAAAGGGCCGGGATATCCACAGTATGTACAAGTCAGCATCGACCGAAATCAGGGACGCACGGGATCTCAGAGTCTGCATATCGGCGTGAACGGTGGCCACGCCACGATCTATTCACCTCCACAGAAGATCGATGGGGATCATGCATACGTCTTTCGCGGTTATATAAAAACTCAGCGACTCAAGTACGATGCAGCCATGGTCTCGATCTCATTTCTGGATCATAAGCGACAACGGGTTCAACATTTTGTGAGCCGACCTGTGACAGGGACCCACCAGGATTGGGTGGAAGTAACGCTGGGACCGCTGACCCCTGATCCCAATGTGCGGTTTATCGTAATCGGCTGTCATGTGGCTCATAATAACCTGAAAGATATTTCCGGTGACATCTGGTTCGATGATTTGTGGGTCGGCAGTCTGCCACAGCTGGATATCCTGAATAACTATCATCGCCATTTTGTCGATCACGATGCAGAGATCCGGGTGAGCAGCCGGATCAGTGGTTTAAACCCCAAGAACAAATATCGCCTCGACCTGGAGCTGATTGACAGCTCAAACCGGAAAATTGCGAGTTCAGCATTGGATCTGGTCACCGACCCCGATGATGTCAAGGGGGCCCCCAACAGCAGGTTGCTCGATGGGAATAATCATACCGAGGTCTGGCGACTGAAACCGATGGAGTATGGCTTTTATGAAGTCCGTTCCAAACTGGTTCGGGACGAAAAAGCGATTCTGGAAAAGAAAACTTCCTTTGCCGTGATTGATCTTGTGAATCCCCGTCCCCAGGGCGAGTTCGGCTGGGCGATTTCTGAAGAACATGACCAGTTACCTATATCAGAGCTGCCTGATATCGCAGCGCAGGCAGGAATCAACTGGATTAAATTCCCGCTCTGGAACGTCATGGCTTCTGCAGACATTCACCATCCCAGTCGGATTGCGGAAATGCTGGATCAGTTTTCCAATCGGGGTATTACTCCCATTGGTTTGTTAAATCATCCCCCTCGTGATTTACGCTCGCAGTTCGCTAAAGACTGGCAGGGGGTCAGCGGAATATTCACGATGCCCGCCAGTTTCTGGTCTCCTTCACTCGAAGAGGTATTTGCTCGATACACTTCGCTGGTCAATTACTGGCAGCTGGGGGAGATGAAGACAAAAGCTTTATCGGAATGCAAAATCTGACCGAGACGTTGAAGAATGTCAAATCGCAACTGGATCTGATCGGTCGAGATACGCATGTCGGCATTCACTGGGACTGGAAAACGCCGCTGCCTGACAATCATATGACTCACAGCTTTGTTGCGATCAATAATGAGGAGCGTCTCAATGCGGCGGAACTGGCAGTAGAGCTACAAAAGGTGAAGCTGGGATCTGGTATGGGGCCGCACTGGGTCACACTTACGCCTCTACCGAAAACCGGGTACGAACCTGAGGAACGGGCCATTGATCTGGTCAAACGAATGGTGACCGCGAAATACATGGGCGCGGATGCAATTTTTGCTTCGTCTGTTTTCGATGAGCAGCATGGTCTGCTCAATCAGAACGGTTCTCCCACGCTGTTATTTCTCCCCTGGCGAACAGTGTCGCTGGCATTACAGGGAGCGAAGTACATCGGCAGTTTCAACATGCCCAATAAGAGTTCGAATTTCGTATTCGCACGAGATCAGGAAGCGATCGCGGTAGTCTGGAATGAGGAGCCCACGGAGGAGGAAATCTATCTGGGAGAGAATGCCTATGCTACCGATGTCTGGGGGAAACGGATCTTGCTGGAGCGGGATGAAACGACCCGCCGTCATAAGCTGCTGGTGACCCGTTCTCCGATTATCCTGCGTAAATGCAATCAGCAGGTCGCATACTGGAGACTGGCTGCTCAGTTTGAGAAAGGGAAGTCTAAGAGTGAATATGGCGGGCATGCAGATGCGGTTCTGGGAAAGAATACGTTTAGCCAGAGTGTGCAGGGTAAGGCAGTGTTGAATGTTCCCAAAGGCTGGGAAGTTGAACCGCGAGAGTGGACGTTTAACGCCGGCACCGGAGAAGATTTCCGTCTGGAGACGTTCATGACACTCCCCACGAATGCGAGCCTGGGGAAGAAGGATGTGTCGATTGACTTTGATATTTTTGCCGAGCGAAAGTACTCGATTCGCGTGCATCGCCCTTATCATGTCGGGCTGGGGGATATTGTGATCAAGGTCACGGATCGAAAACTCGAGGGGAATGTTCTGGAGATCGAACAGATCATCGTGAATAACACCTCGCCTCTGGAAACACTGCAGTTCCGTTGCAGTCTGTTCATTCCCAGCATGAAGCGGATGCAGCGTTTTATTACTGAGCTCAAAAACGGACAGGACCGGAAGCTGTATTACCTGCCGAATGCGGATCGGCTCAAAGGGAAAGAACTCTGGATTCGGGCAGAGCAGGTGAATGGCCGCCGCATTCTAAACTACCGCTGGACAGTGGGAGAGAACTGGGAAGCACAGGAACCTGTGACTCAGAAGGCGCATAAGGGTCAGAAGACACGGGTGCGCTAACAGGCTGGTTCAGGCAGCTTCGCGGTCTTCGTCTTCTGAATCTTCATCCTCAAAGTCTTCGAAAGAATCAGACTCTTCGACGTCGGAAATTTCTTCTGTCTGCTCTTCGGCATCAGTCGAGAGTTCATCGACTTCTTCGGACTCACTGGTGTCTTCCGTTTCCTCCTTGGTCTCTTCCGTCACGGCTTTCACCGGCTCCTCAGGAGTGGGACGGAGCATTTCGGCCATGGGGAGATCTTCCAGATTTTTCAAGCCGAAGATTTCCAGAAACTTGCGTGTGGTTTCATACAGGAAAGGACGGCCGAGTGAGTCGTCTTTACCGCCGATACGAACCAGGCCGCGGTCCATCAACTGCTTCAACATTTCGGCACTCTGGACGCCACGAACCGATTCAATGTCTGCGCGGGTAATGGGCTGGCGATAAACGACGATCGCCAGTGTCTCCATGGCGGGTGGGGAGAGTTTGAGAGCCGCCTGTCGCTGATGAAGTTTGTTGAGCCAGAACGAGAACTGGGGATGCGTCATCATGCGGTAACCGGTGGCGACTCGCTTGATGTGAAACGCAGACTGGCTGGCCGCCAGTGCGTCATTGAGCTGGTCGATGAGCTCTTTGGCTTCCTTGGCATTGGCCAGGGTGGCCAGTTGGGCAATCTTTCTTGTAGAGAGCGCACCATCTGCCACAAAGAGTACCGCTTCAACTTTTGCCATTTTCAGACTGCGGCGTGTATCCACTTCCTGATCAGTCGCAAACAGCAGACTGCTGGATTGCTCAGACCGTGTCTGAAAATTCCAGAGAAATCCGCGCGCTGGAATTTCTTGAAAAACGGAATCGGCCAGCGATGTGTTTTTGGGGGTTACGAGGCCGCAGGCGTGATGGTGAGATGCTGGTCCGGGAAACATATGAAGCTTATCGCACCGTGAAGTTTTGAGAGTAAGTGGCTACCTTCTGGCTGATTTCATCTTCCACAGTCAGTTTCATGATGTGAGGCCCGAGCGAAATATTGCGGGGGATCTCAAATTTATAACTGTGGAAGTAATCCTTACGTACATTGCGGCAGAGATCCTCGGTTGTATCGAAGGGGATCTCTGCTACAAGATCACCGTTGGTACCCGCTTTGAAGATCTGGATCTTTGACTTTAACAGCGTACGGTACATGCCGTCTGCGGTCAGTTCGCTCGTAAAGTTTTCAATTTCTGAATAAACCAGTACGGGGCGACCAGGCGTGTATTCATCACGCTCGAAGCGTTCGTAACTTCCAAAACTGCTGATCTTGTGGCAGAAGGCGACATTCTTGAGTTTCAGGTTTGCCTTTTCCTGCAGGCGGGCGGTTGCCTGACGGAGCTGGGTCACTGTTTGAGTGGCCCGATCGGCAACATCTGGAATGGCGGCTTCATCAAAGTAGTTTGCCACGGCCCAGAAGGTCTGCTGCCAGAATTCCTGATCTGCTGGTTCAATCCCCGGAATCGCTTCCAGGGCACGTTCGTGCTGTCCGGCCATCAGGTAAAGCATGCGGAGGTAAACGTGCCGCTCAATGTAGTTCTGTTTTTCTTCGGGAGACGAACCTGGCTGAAGCTGAGCGATTTCTGATTCCGCAACCGAGATCAACTGCTGTAACTGATCTTGCGCCGAAGCACCTGATTGTGCTACAGCCAGGGGGACCATCTGTGGAGCCAGTTCGGCTGATTGTGGATTCGTGACCGGTGCCATTTGTGGATTCGTAGACGTGACCGGCAGTTGTTGTGCGGCTGGATTCTGCTGGCCGGTGAAGGCCGTACTGGTGCGAGTAATCCCGTTTTGAATCGCAGACGTCCCCTGATGGATCGCTGACGAAAGTTTTGTTTTCAGAGGGCCAACCAGGGGAATATGATTCAGGCCCTGGCTGATGGTTTCTGATGTGGAATAACCTTGTGGCTGACCGGGAACGACAGCGGGGAGGCCTGCTTCCGGATTGTTCCCTGCTGTTTCCAGGGTTCCCAGCTGAACTGGGTTGTTAATTTGCTGTACCTGCTGGCTACCGGGAGTAATCTGCCCCGGTGGAGCCATCTGCTGGGCACTCGCCTGTTGCACGACAGGCTGCTGATTACCGACTTGAGGCAGGCTTGAATTGGGAGCCGGAGAACCACCAGGCTGGGTATGTCCCAGGCCAGGTAAATTCACAGGAGCAGCCGGAGTCGTTTTGTGTTCGGCCAGCTGTTGTGCCTGCATACTGTTGACCATTCTACGTGTACGCAGAATGTTTTTGATCATTTCCGGATCGACGCCCTTGAAACTGGCCAGGTACTGAGATCGTTCCTTTGGCGTCGCGTCTTTCAGTTCTTCGTGGATGTACGCCAGCAGTTCGGCGTTATGAGTGGTGACTTTGGCCGGCTTCTTTTCTGGTTGAGTTAAGAGTTCCCCAGCTTCCTTGCCGAGTTCCACTGCTGTTTCTTTATCGATTTCCACACCGTCTATTTTGGCAACGGCTGTTTCTTCTTCGGCTGTCGTTTCTTTTTCTGCTTTCTCAGATTTCTCTTCGGAAGAAGCGGACTTTCCCCAGTTCCACGGCGCAACAGGTGCTTTCCAGGCCACGGCCTTGGTACCTGATGTGGAAGCACATCCGCTCATCAATAGAGAAAGTAGAACAGCAGGGATGACCGTGCTGAGCCGAAATCGTTTCATTATACTGCCCGGTTTCATGGGGTGAAGGGCTGGAGTAACTGTCGCACGATGATGGTGCAGAAGGGTAAAACTGTGATTTGGAGGTGATTGAATCTGAGTGAGAGTTGATCCTGATCAGATCCCTGATGGGACAGGAGTCGGTTTTTTATGAAAAATCGCGAAATGAAGCAAGATCGATTCAAGAAAGTTGAAACTACTGTCGGCACTCTCTTTTTCGCAGAGCAAAATGCGGAGTCGCGGGGAGGGTGTTACGTTTAAGTGATGGTCTGGAAATGGTTTGCGGTTGGCAGGTGGCATACGCTGCGTCCTCTCCTTGAGGGGAAAGAACGCATCGGACATGCCTCTGATTCGATTAACAGAAAAAAACGAATCTCGAAATCAGGGAAGTTCCCAGTTGCTGTCGAAGAGTTCAGCCCAGACCGTTTCATTCTCGAAATTGCCATCTTTGTGCTGTTTGAACTTGATGACGGCAATATCACCCAGCTTGGGGAACAGCCAGGAATTGGAAGCGCGGAAATCTTTTTCATGCATGGTATGCCCGGAATTGATGACCACATACCGCGTCGGATTCAGTGGGTTGGGATAAATCAGGGCAACTCCATGGTCCCTGGTATCATAGGTCTTCCCATTAACGGTGATCTGATCTTTCGACCATTGGATCGGCAGGTCTTCGACCATTTTGGCGATCAACGCATTGGAGCCAGGGTCTCCGAACAGAATCAGGTTCTTGTCGGCGATGGTCTTATCAGTAACCTCTTTATCTGTGATGACGGGAACCTTCCCTCGCAACCACTTGTCGAATTCTTTCTCGAAAAGAGAGAGAACGGATTGCGACCAGGCCTGTTGTTCGGGAGTCCAGGGAGTGCCAGTCCCTTTCACGCAAACAAAGGGCAGGGTGAAGGCGTCGTCGATCGGCCCCTGCAGATTGCGTCGTTTGCGTAGATTCGAGTTTTCGATGAAGGCTTTGGAATCGTCGTACTTGAGCACATCCCAGCCGCTGTTACTTTTGACAAAGTAGACCTGAGGCAGCAGTCCGCTGGCTGCCGACTCCAACGGAAGCAGGGTCCCGTCCAGTTCGACTTTGGGAGCGATATCACGGGCGATAGACAGGGCAGCCACATTGTCAGTGGTCAGCTCCAGAATTCCTGATTCCTCATCCAGCCCCCTTCGACGGTGGTCGGCTCGTACATCTGGTCCAGTTCTTCGATGTTGAGCCATTCGCATTCATTGAACTTGGGAGTGTATGTAATAAAGCGGATCTGCTTGCGGCCCGGCCAGGCGGGGCGGCCCTCTTTGGAGATCTTCAGCAGCTGTGCAAGGAAATTCTGATAAGCGGGCATCCGTGACTGATGTGCCGCCTCGGGGCTGATATACAGGGGGATTTTGATATCCAGTTCTTCAGCCTTTTCGACCATCCGAGTGCTCGAGACCAGCTGCTTGTCTTTTCCACCTCCGTAGGTCACGACTGGAACATCAGCAGCATTGAGGGCGTAGTCGATGGAGTCATAAATGTGCAGAGTTTTATCCTGATAGGGAGGCAGTTTCTCTTTGTGGTTCTGATACTGGTAGAAATCGACAAAGCCCGCTCCCGGTCCCACGCCGCACCATTCAGAGGGATAATGCAGTCCCAGATGCCAGGCACCAGCGCCTCCCATGGAGAAGCCACGCAGGGTGATCCGCTGCTTGTCGATCAGGAAACGTTTTTTGACATCGGCGATCGCTTCATGTACATCGACTTCTCCACTCCAGCGCCAACCGTTATCTGTTCGTCCAAAGGGATCGAGGTGCAACCAGTCATGATCTTTACGCGGTCCTCTGCCATTTGGATGCATGATAAAGAAGACTTCGTTGCGTTTGCCTCCCCGACCATGCAGTTCCACATGCAGGGGCCAGCGCTGGCTGGACTTCTGTTTGAAGTCTGCAGGAAAGGTCAAAGCATACGGTTGCACGGAGCCATCGATCTTCGAGTAGTATCCGAAGAGCACCGTACCCTTCGGATCGGTCCACTCGGGTTTGCCTGCTGCGAGTTGGCTGGCTCGCTGGCGTCCGGTTTCAAGAACCTGGTAGGTCTCTTTGACGTACTGTGGTTTGTAAAATTCCTTGTGGCGTAAAATCCACTCTGCTGCTTTCCCATAAATTTCCACGTCGGCGAGCAGGGAGCGTTCGATCTGGGGATTTTGTTTAAGTGCCTGAATCTGCTGTTGCAGTTCCTGAAGTTCTGCTTCGAGTTTCTTGCGATCTGCAGGAGGTGCATCCTGGGCAGAGAGAATTACGGGAGCAGATAATAGTAAGGCGAAGAATGCCAGCGCGGGTACAAAGCGGGAGCAGAGGCTGCGATGCATGGAGGAACCCTGATTATGAAAAAAGGAATCGGTACCGAATACGGCGGGTGATTTCTCAATTTACATTATCAGGGATGGAAGGGCCAGACAAGAGGTACGACGATGACTGTCAATAACCAGACAATCAAAGTCAGCGGGCCGCCAATACGCAGATAGTCACCATATTTATACCCCCGGGTCCGAAGACCATCAGGTTGGTCTGGTAGCCGATAGGGGTGGCGAAACAGGCGGCTGCAGAAATGATGATGGCAATCACGAACGGCATCAGGTCCACACCCAGGGCATTTGCAGTGGCGACCGTGATCGGAAAAATCAGCGTTGCCGTGGCTTTGGCGGTAATCAGATTCGTAAAGACCAGGGTGATGAATGAGAGAATCGCGAGGACGATCAGAGGACTGTCGTTAGCCATACCGGTAAATCCGTTGGCAATCAGTCTGGCGGCACCCGAGTTATCGATGGCCTGTCCAATTCCCAGTCCGGCTGCGATGGTGATCAGCACTCCCCAGTCAATGGAGCGTTTGGCTTCCGTGGCACTGCAGCAGCGGGTTGCGGTCATCAGGCCAGCAGCCACCATGGCGGCCACAAGCATCGGGATGTTGAACACGGCAACCATACCGATCATGGCCAGCAGAATCAGCCGGGCGATCCAGGCGCGTTCGTGTCTTGGGGGCGTGGAATCTTCGACCTGGCTGACCAGGAAAAATTCACGGGAGTTCCGTTGCTGATCGATGAACGAGGGGTGTGCTTCAATGAGTAATGTGTCGCCTCGCTGCAGTTCAATGTCACCGATTTTCTTATTGATCCGCTGACCGTTCCGTGCCACCGCGATTACCGCAGCGTTGTAATTGGAGCGAAACTTGGCAGTGCGGATGGACATATTGAGGAAACGAAAGCTGTCTGAGACAACCGCTTCAATCAGGCAGCGTTCGGAGCGGGGACCGGAGAGTTTGAATAACTGGTCGGTGGCTGGTTTGAGGCCGGGGATTTTCTGCAGATCGATGACCGATTCAACAACGCCCACGAAGACCAGCTGATCGTTGGCGGCCAGTCGTTCATTCGAGGAGACCGCGGCGATCACATCATCGTCCCGGTCGATTTCCATCAGGTACATGCCGGGCAGATGACGCAGACCGGCTTGTTCAATGGTTTTGCCAATCAGGGGACAGCCGGGTTCAACGACCATTTCCACCGTGTATTCACGGGGATCGTCCATGGGAGTGATCGCCGGTTTTCGCTCGGGGAGCAGCCAGCGAGAGCAGACCAGCAGATATATCAATCCCGCAACCATGACCGGAACTCCGATCCAGGCAATTTCAAACATGCTCAGTGCAGGGCGATCTGTCTGACTCTGCAGCAGCCCATTGACCACCAGGGTGGTGCTGGTGCCGACCAGGGTACAGAGCCCGCCCAGAATCGCGGCATAACTGAGAGGCAGCATCAGATGCGAAATGGAGATCCGCATTTTCTTGGCCCAGTCGGAAATGACGGGCATCATCATGGCAACAACGGGAGTGTTATTCAGGAATGCACTCAGGATGGCGGAAGGCACCATCACGCGGGCCTGCGCATCGGTCAGGGATTTAGGTCGTCCCAGTAGTTGCTGGCCCGTGAAGGAGAAGCCGCCGGTTTGTCGGATACCCTCGCTGACCACGAACAGAAATGCAACTGCCAGCAGACCTTCGTTAGCAAAACCCTGCACAGCCTGATCGACGGGAACGATGCCGGAAACGATGAGAATGGTCAGACCGCCCATCAGAATCGTATCAGCGCCGGCACGTAGAAACGTCAGAGAGCAGATTACTCCTGCCAAAACGAGAAACGTGACTACGATGTGCCAGTCCATGTCGGTTAATACATCATCAAAAGACAGATCGATACAGGGATTAAAATTCGAGTTCGTCCAGAGACTGGATCAGGAGCGAGTGCAGGTGTCCGTTGGTGACGATCACGCCCTGATTATTTTTCAGTTCATATCCCTGGTCAAATTGCAGCGGGTTGCCGTGGATATCAGTGACTTCCCCTCCCGCTTCTTCAACCAGCAAGACCCCCGCCGCATGATCCCAGATTTTCTCACGATAACCGGGGCGTGTGGGCAGCCGCATGTAGATGTCAGCCTCACCCTGGGCGACGACAGCGTATTTAGCCTGACTGTCCAGACGCCGGGGCTCTTTACTGATCCCCAGTCGTTCCGCCAGCTGCTGAGAGTGGCTGTGTGAACTGTGTCCCGATTCGACGGATTCACAAAAGCGGGATTCCGAAAAATCGGCAGTAGTGGTCACACGGATGCGTTTCGGCTCCTGTTCGCGAACGAGGGGAAGGGCGTATGCACCTTGTCCAGCGATCGCGTAGTAGAGCGTCCCCGCGGTTGGGTTTTCCCCGGGAAAGGGCAGGTTGGGACAGCCCAGCACGCCGAGTACGATTTTTCCCTCCACGATCAAAGCAAGTGAAACCGCGTACTGTTCTTTGCGTAAAAAGCCCTTGGTTCCATCAATGGGATCAAGCGTCCAGAAACGGTCGCTGTATGTTTTGGCACCGCCATAATCGATCCACGTACAGACATTCTCAGGAGTCGTATCCTGGATACCGTCGGCAGTCAGTTCCGAGACAATCTTTTCCAGGAACTCCCGGTTTTCCGGTCCTTGCAGTTCAGCGGCATCTTCTTCACCGATGATGGGGTCTTCCGGGAATGCGTTGTGGAGTGCACGGCAGATAACGGCCTGACTGCTGAAATCTGCGATCGTGACTGGACTCTTATCTTTTTTTTCCAGGACCTCATCCGTGATGGCAGATTGAACTGTTCTGCAGATCAATGCAGCCTGTCTGACTGCCAGGAGTGCTGTCTTTAATTCCTGTTCCAAAGTTTCTGTCATGATTTCAGATCGTTTCGAGTGAAGCTGGCTGTCAGGGATAACATCAATATCGACAGGTTCGACTGTCTGCCTTTGAACGCTGTCCCTGTATTATGACGATTTTCAGTCGATCTGCCAGTTTACAGTGGAAGCGAGACAGGCTGATTCTGTTCGCAGCTCCGGGCAACCGCTTCGGAAAACTCCATGTATTTGACACCGGTGGCGAAATCAGTGAAGTGCACGACTTCCTCTCCACGGATGGCACCGATGAATTCCGATTCCACACGCCAGCCACTGATCTCTTCCTGAGGAACCTGAATTTCTTTGAGCTTATCCTCTCCCATATGACCAACAAAGATTTTCTCTTCGGGAGTGAATTGAACTTTGATGGTTCCCAGGCTGCCATACAGGTGAATCTGCAGACCTGGTCCAAAGAGAATTGTTCCACTCAGGTGATAGATGGCGTTGGCGCCTCCCTGCAGGCGAGACACGATCTGCAGGCTGTCAGGGAGAGTCACATCGGCGTTGCCCTGGGCTGTCGCAGAAGGACGAACGGGTTCGAAGATTGAAGACTGGGCAAACACGCGTTCGGTGGCAGGTACCCAGCGGCTGAGGGTCTCGTGCAGGATGCCCATGGTGAGCATGTTGTTGCCGCTGATTTCTTTATCGAGACGCCAGTGCATTTTTTTGCTGTAATCCCAGAATGCATCGTCGGCACCCTGAACGATGACTTCCCGCAATTGACCCAGATACTGATGCGAGATCAGCTTAATGATTTCATTATTGTATTTGAGGCCGAAAGGACTGGGAACGATCTGGGCGATCAGGTCGGGGCGCGCCTGGGAGACTTTAAGCATCTTACGCGCTTCTTCCAGATTACGTGCCATTCTGGCCTCGGTAAGCACGTGCTTGCCTGCTTCGAGTGCCATGCAGGTGATCTCACAATGCAGATCGGGCCAGGTGCCGATCACAACAGCATCGATTTCCGGGTCTTCCACCAGTTCCTGCCAGTGGGAGTAGGTTTGCGGAATACCGTATTTCCGGGCAACTTTATCTGTAGAGGCTTGAGTTGAGTTCACAACGCCTGCGAGTTCGACGTCATCAATCGCCTGAAATCCCGGAATGTGTCGCGCTTTTGTATTTGCTCCTGCGCCAACAATTCCAATCCGGATCGTTTTTTTTCCCATTAGTTTAAGTAGTCCCGATAGTCCAAGATGCGTTTTACAGATTATGATCTTTTCAGCCATCCGGGGCTGATTTCACCCGGGAATGGTCTGTTACGACGTATCCGACGATTCTAACGAGCAGTTTTCAAGAGGACCATTCACACAAAACAAACAATTGGAGGTTCCCCAGATTCTCATTGGAAAATTGTCGTTTTGTGCCCGATTTAACACGAATTGAACACTACGGTGTGTTTATGTGTATATCAGGCAGCCGCTTTAGAGCTGATCTGGGCTCCGGTATGGCTCAAGATGGCTTCGGCTGCATGTGCTGAGGCACCGGGTATGACTGTTTCATTATAGAGCGATGTGAGCTCTGACCCGGCTCGTTCCAGGGCCAGGGGGCTGCTCAGCCACTCGGCCAGGATCGTCGACATTTGCGTTACGACTTTGTTCGGATTTCCCACAGAGGGAAATTCCGGCATGATTTCCCGTCCTGCAATCAGGTTGGGTAGTGACATGTATTTGCAGGTGATCAGCAGTTGTCCCAGGAAATACATGCCCCAGTGGCTGCGATACAGCACAACGGCTGGCGTTTTGCGGGCCAGCATTTCCAGGCTGACCGATCCGGAGACCATCAGGCAGCAGTCTGCGGCTTCGATGATTTCGGGAGTCTGCTTGAGATAGAGTTTGAGCGGTAAATCTTCAGCCTGTTGTTCGCGAATAAAGTTCTGGCAGAGTTCAAGGTGTGCTTCCCGGTAGCAGGCAATCGGAAAGATGGCGTCGGGAAATTGTTGAGAGAGGCGACGAATCGTCTGTAGCATCACAGGGAAGTTGCGCGTGACCTCATTTGTACGAGAACCGGGGAGTACGCCTAGAATCTGCGGAGCGGACTGTTTCAACTCGGTAAGGGTATCCTGCTGCAGCTTCCGGGAAACCACTTCATCAAAGAAGGGATGCCCGATGTAATCGACGTTGATTCCTCGCGATTCATACCATTGTTTTTCAAACTGGAGTCCGGAGAGGATGTAATCCACATTTTTACGAACACGGCGAATGCGCCAGGGGGCCCAGGCCCAGAGTTGAGGGGGCAGGTAATAGAAAACCGGAATACCCAGGGCTTTGGCTTTTTTCGCAACCCACCAGTTGAATCCGGGGAAATCCACAAGGATCACGGCGTCGGGGCGCTCCTGTTCGAGGTAGGCGCCGACTTGCCGGATCAGCTGAATGAATTTAAAAATCAGAGGCAGAACGTTGAGAATGCCCATGACGGCATAATCGGTCAGCCGAACTTCAAGGTGACAGCCGGCAGCCTGCATCTCTGGCCCACCGAAGGCAGAGAAACGAGCGTCGGGGCGGCGGGTGCGAATTTCTTCGATCAGGTGAGCCGTGTGCTGATCTCCGCTGGGTTCGCCTACTGAAAAAAAGAGGTGCATCGAAGTATCCTTACCTGCCTGGGATGCGGTCTGCGGTCCGTCCGAATATCTGAACTGCCCGGTCTCACAGCCGGACGTCTCAAAAGCCGCATAACATTAAGTCAAATAACGGTTTTGGGTCAAGGTCAATTTGCAGGCAGGGGAGACTGGGATGAGTTCAAATGCAAACAGCCCCCTGAGATTGAATCAGGGGGCTGAGAGTAGATTCTATGCTGTGCGCATCAAATATCAGCGTAGGGCACGCGTCAGTTTGAATTAGGCTTCAGTGGCAGCAGGTTCGGTTTCTTGTGCTTCCACAATTTCCAGACCAGGCACGGTGATCGATTTGATGCGAACTGTGGTGTATTTCTGGCGGTGACCTGTATGACGACGAGAGTTCTTGCGGCGACGGAACTTCTGAATTTCCAGTTTCTCGCCTTTGACCTCTGGATTTACAACTTCGGCTTCGACCGATGCACCTTCGATAGCCGGGGTGCCGATCGAGCTGGCACCGCCACCATTGGCGAGCAGCACGCTTTCAAAAGTGATAGAATCGCCTTCTGTTGCTGTAGCACGGTAGTCGATTGTCAGGGTATCGCCTTCCTGAATCGTATATTGATGGCTGCCATCTTCGATTACTACAAACATCCTCAAACCTTCTTTTTTCTTACACTTGGATCAAATAATTGCTGAAGTCGGATTTATGAAGCAAATGGAATCCGATCTGTATTCAGAATCAATAGCGCAACGCTAATGATATTATATAGTTAAACACAGCTGCGAGAGTGTGTTTATTCAATCAGCCAGCCAGGCCCTGCGCGGAATCCGTACCTCTCATACGCATAGCGAGCAGGGCATTGTAAAGAGTCACTTTTGAAATTTCGAGTCAGAAGCGACTAGAAATTCACTTCATTTCCAATATCGTCGTAACAACGTGCGGTGAGATGTTCTGGTTCGACATCTGTACGTGCGTTGATGGCAATAACGGTATTCGATGATTCTTCGAGGCTGTTGATATCTTTGCGGCGTTTATTATTCAGGTAATTAGCCACATTTTCATGTACATTCAGCACCAGCCGCGCGATGTTTTTCTTGTAGACCGTGGTCATCAGGGTTCGCATGACTTCGATGGCCATACTTTCGGCTGTTTTGACCTGGCCCGTTCCCCGACAGGAGGGACAGTCTTCGTACATGCTCCTGCGGAGCGAGGGGCGAATTCTCTGGCGGGTCATTTCAATCAGACCGAAGGGACTAATGCGGAGCACTTTAGTACGGGCACGGTCCCGTTTGACCAGATCGCGCAGTCGACGTTCGACGGACCGACGGTGCTTTTCTTCCCGCATGTCGATGAAATCGATTACGATCACTCCGCCAAGGTCCCGAAGACGAATCTGGCGGCTGATTTCCTCAGCGGCCTTCATGTTGACTTTGAAAGCTGTTTTTTCAGCATTGTCATCAGCCCGGTAGTTACCACTGTTAACGTCGATCGCGACCAGGGCTTCGGTCTGGTCGATTACGATTGAGCCGCCACCTTTCATGGGCACGTGCCGGTTCTGGATGCTGCAGATTTCATCATCCAGATTGCTGTTATAGAAAATCGGATCACTGCCGGTGTAGTGTTTGATGCGATTGACGTGTTTGGGCAGGACGACTTTCATGAAGTCGCGAGCCCGCTGGTAGGCCGTGGGTTCGTCAATATAGAGTGTGTCGATTTCGCTGTTGTAGATGTCGCGAATCGTGCGAATCATCATGTCGGATTCGGAGTAAATTTCGACAGGCGCCGGTAGTTTCTTGATGCGCCCGACGATGGTTCCCCAGAGACGGAGCAGGTAATTCAGGTCGCGTTGCAGATCTTCAGCAGAGCGATCAATACCTGCGGTACGGACAATAAAACCCAGTCCCGGCGGAGGTGCCAGTTGTGTCAGGATGGAACGCAGCTGTTTTCTCACGTCTTCATCGGTGATTTTGCGGCTGATGCCGACCCGCTGCAGTCCGGGCATGATGACCAGGTAGCGGCCGGGAATACTGATGTAGGTAGAAAGCGTGGGGCCTTTGTTGCCGATCCCTTCCTTGATTACCTGGACCAGCACTTCGCTGCCGCGTTTCAGGATTTCCTGGATCGGTGGTTTGTTAGCCACACTGCGCTCATTGATACGGCGGCCTTTGGAGTTTCTGCCCCGTGCTGCTTTGTTCTCACCGTTTTCCGTGATGTGTTTATAGTACTGGTATTCGAGATCGCTGACGTGCAGGAAGCCATTCCGTCCAACGCCGAAATCGACAAATGCGGCCTGAATACTGGGCTCGATATTGACGACTTTACCCTTGTAGATATTTCCTACCAGGTTTTCGAGGCTGTTGCGCTCGACATACAGTTCTTCGAGGACACCATCTTCAACGATGGCGATTCGACTTTCCTCCGGCTGGAGGACATTAATCAGCATTTCCTTTTTCATGGAATACCCTTTGTCGTGGAACACGACGAATGCAGTATTCCTCAGCAGTCACTGTGGAGACGGACTTTCCACGACGAGAACAGTCTCTTGTGGTAGAAAAGCCAGTCAGTTGCCCTTGCGGGAGCACATATGTCTCCGTGCGGGCGATTCTCCTGAAATAAGCCGATGTATCGCTGGTCGATCGACCGTGACGAGGCGGCTTAGAGAGATTCTGGTGGGGGCGACTGGTGAGTCGAATCATTTCCCGAACATTGTCGACGGGCGTGATCGTTCCTGAGGATGCTGTAACTGCTCTGGTGTGGCTGACAGTCGGAGTAGCGCCTGGCACACAGAACGCATTAAGGTCTGTTATGCGGGCGGAGGACTGCAGCGGGTTAGAGGTCGTTACAGAGGCGGCAGGAACTGCCTGTGGACTTTGAAAGCGTGTTGTGCAAGCGGCAGCATATCCCCGTAAGGCGGCTTGAGCCGTCTTCAAAATGATCTGTTCTGAAGGATCAGGGGGGTAGTTCATACTGCTGTCACTAGTGCGAGAGGACGGTTCGCAGGAACTCTGACAGGCTGCTCGGGAAGAGCCAGCACTGTATCGGGAACCTGCATTCAGTCTGAATCACACGTAAATGCTTTCGGTTTGGGAAATGACTGTGTCATGCATTTCGTCTTGATTGAATCTGGTTCATACTCAACCCACGCACCACCGAGGTGCAGTGGATGGCAGCGAACCGATTTTTGAAAAACAGTTCGAGTCCGCTGCAAAATGTAAACGTAAAAATCGAGGTTGCAGAAGGGGTGAGTTTTCACCTGATCCTGCAGTTAATGTTGTCCCGGTGCTTTTCAGAAGCGACTGCTTTGAGTTGAGCGCTTACAAAGGAAGCTCTTCATCAAACAGGTCAGGACAGATTTTGTACAATTCTCCTCTTAAATAACTTTCAACGTCGCGGGCCACGTCGATGGTCATTGCATGTGCTGCGATTTCCTCGGCCCGGGCGATTGTCAGATGTCTGATTACTTCTTTTACTTCCGGGATCGCCAGTGGTGTGGTACTGATCTGTCGAATCCCCAGGCCTGCCAGCAGCGGGATCGATTTCAGGTCGGAGCTCATCTGCCCACAGACGGTAACCGGTATGTTTTTTTTACGGGCCGCTTCTACCACCATTTTGATGAGCCTTAAAATCGAAGGATCAGCAGAGTTGTAGAGCGACGAAACGGCGGGATCAGACCGATCCACTGCCAGAGTATACTGAATTAAGTCGTTCGTCCCAATGGAGAAAAAGTCAACTTCTTCGGCAAATTCTTCTGCCAGCAGGGCAGCTGCCGGGACTTCTACCATCATTCCTATCGGAATATTGGGATTGAAATCCACACCCCGTTCTTCGAGATCTTCCAGAACGTCACCGACAATCATCTTGGCCTGCCGCCATTCGAGCAGGGTAGAGATGAGGGGGAACATGATGCGGACGTCACCGTGTACGGCAGCCCGGAAGATAGCCCGGAGCTGGGTTTTGAAGAGCGGCAGGTCCCGCAGGCTGAGGCGGACACTGCGGAGTCCCAGAGCCGGGTTCATGCCCTCTTTAGCCAGATGGCGATAGCCACGTGGAATCTTATCTGCACCCAGGTCGAGGGTTCGGATCACAATCGGGCGGTTCTGAGCCGCCTGGACGACGCGACAGTAGGCGTCGTAGTGAATTTCTTCGGTAGGCTCGGTATTGGACTGCAAGTAAAGGAATTCGGTTCGGTAGAGGCCGATCCCGTCTGCCCCCCGTTCGGCACAGTGTTCAACTTCATTAGGGAATTCAATGTTCCCCATGACGTGAATACGGGTCCCATCTTTGGTTTCCGAGCGAATTTTACGCCGCGATGCCAGTCGGGCTGCCATCGAACGCTGCCGTTCGCCGGTATCCTTGTATCGGGCCAGCGTCTCTTCGTCGGGGTCAATGATGATTTCGCCGTTGTTGCCGTCAACAATGACCATGTCACCGCCGGAGACATCGGAGAGAAATTCTCCCAGACCGACGACGGCTGGAATTTCCAGGGCTCCTGCCAGAATCGAGGTATGGCTGGTGCGACCGCCGACTTCGGTAGCAAAGCCGAGTACATATTCCTTGGCCAGCCCCGCAGTTTCGCTGGGGGTCAGGTTATTGGCGAGGACGACGATGGGCGTTGTCAGGTTGGATAGTTCTTCGCGTTTTTCCCCCAGCAGCTGTTTCAGCAGCCGCTTTTCCAGATCGATGATATCACTGGCGCGTTCCGCCAGGTAATTGTCACCCAGGTGCTGTACCAGCTTGGTGTAACGTCTGAAGACGCGACTGGAAGCGTGCTCAGGGGAATAGCATTTGTCACGGATCAGAGTCTCGATCTCTTCACGAAGCCGGGGAGAACTGACCATCTGCAGGTGTGCGGCGAAAATGGCACCGTACTGTTCCCCCAGTTTGTCAGAGGCAAGTCTTTCATTTACGGCGATCTCTTCACAGACCGCATCGAGCGCAGAACGCAGGCGAGCGATTTCGGTTTCGATCACATTGACGCTGACGAATTGCCGCGGTATGCGAAAGTCCTCCGCACCCAGAATCAGGGCGGGACCGAAATTTACTCCCGGAGAAACTGCAATTCCACGTTTTACAAGCATTCAATCAGGGCCTACTATGGCGCTTTCGACAGACAGGCAACCGGTGATGAACCATCGGGTTGGTGTGTTCAGGGGCTAGTCAGACAGATCAGAGACTTCTTCAAATTTTTTGTATCCTGATTCAAAAAACTGAACGATTTCTTCCATGAGTTTCGTGGCATCGTCGCCGACTGCTTCCAGAACCAGTTCGGTTTCCGGGAGCGCCTGCAGTTCCAGCAGGTCATAGACTTCCCGGGCATTGGCCGACCGATCTCCATTGGAAATTTTAAAGTCGCAAGCATAGTCACGGGTCATTCTGACAATTTCAGAAATCGGGCGCAAATGCAGACCCTGTTTCATTTTGACGGTGACAATCTGACGGCAAACAGATTCTTGCATGGCACTTTTGATAACTACAGAAGCTGGCTGAAAACAGGCCATAGACCGCATTAAGGCTTTTGTTTTCAGTGAGGTTTCGTAATTACCCCTTTCCTGTTAGTTTGATCAATCAGGAGCACAGCGAAGCGTATACTCCTCCCAGACAGTCATCAACTCAACTCAGCAGGAAGTGTCAGTTTCAATTGAGCAGGGGGATCCCTGACAATCAGGTCTCTCAGCTTAGTCCAGTTGATTGCTGTCCGCTTCATTGAGCAGTTCAACAATGTCTTCGATGTTCTTGGACTGGCGGAGAAACTTACAGAAGTTCTGATTCCGCAGGTGGCGAGAAATATTCTCCAGGCCGCGTAAGTGATCTCCTGGACGATCCAGGGGGGAGATCAGCAAAAACAGAATATAAACATCTTCGCCGTCCAGGCTGGCAAAATCGACCCCGTCTGAAGAGAGGGCCACAGCTGCTGTCAGGTTTTCGACAGAAGAATGTTTGGTGTGGGGGACTGCAACGCCGTTACCAATTCCGGTAGATCCCAGTTCTTCCCGTTTGAGAATTGCCGATACGATACCTTCTTCGTCATCAGCCGAAATGCTACCTGCATTTTTCAGGCTGGCGACCATGGTGCGGATTGCTTCTTCTTTGGTTGTCACATTCAATTCCGGAATGATCGCTTCCGAAACCACGAAGTCTGTTAACTTCATGTATTTTTCCTTCTAACTACATCTGCAAAAAAGTCGGTGTTTGCGTCCTTCTCGAGGAGAACGGATGGTACGCAAGACATGATTGTTAAGTTATGACGGCCCCGGAAATGGATTCTTTCGCTCAGGGGAGGCTGTTCACACGATATTTAATTGTAAGACGTTTCGTCTCATTCCTCAGCAAAAATCAGTCTGCGAGGAATAAATTATTCAGATTCGGTTTCTTCTTCGGTCTCGGCTTCCGCCTCGGCCATTCCGTTCTCAGCGATTTCATTCATGGGGAGATCGCGGCGGTGATCCTGAATCTTTTGTTTGTATTTTTTAATCTGCTGTTCCATCTTGCTCAAAGCGGCGTGGAAGTTGGGTTTAACTTCGTCACCTTCTGCATGCGAAACAAAATTGTGTTTGTGTTCTGCATCAACGAGAATTTCGACCCGGTTCTGGTTTTCGCCTTGATCGATTGTGATCTGGATTGCCGTTACCCGCTCAAAGTAAGTCAGTAACTTCTCAGACTTTTCAGTAATATATTCACGCAGACCATCTGAGACGCTGCCATGACGACAAGTAATCGCAACTTGCACGGAAAATTCTCCTGTTAAAAAACTACCCACGCTGTGTGTACTTATGTGAGTTTGTCTGGGTTCAACAATAGAAGATGCTAACAGATTCTAGCTGGGGAGGTCCAGATATACCAGCCACTAAATCTCAAGCTCGCGCTGCAAACTTCAGGACCTTTTCCTTGCATGCGGGTTCGGATATGATTTCAATAGATCAGATGAAGTTATAGTCTGTGCAGTCTGCTGCCTGGGGAGGGATTTGGCCCCCAATTTCGCCCGTTTACTCGGTGGGGAATATAAACTGGCAGTGGCCTGATGGCCAGTGTGTCGGCTGGCAGATTCTTGATTTCTGCCCCCCTTTTTTGAGGTTATCCGGTAGCAATGCCTACTTATGTGTATGAAGTCGTCAACCCTGATGGGTCGGCTGGTGAACGATTCGAAGTCATTCAACGGATGAGTGAACCAATTTTAACGCAGCATCCAGAGACCGGAGAGCCGGTTCGACGTGTCATTACTGCTGCGAATATTTCCGGAAAATGGTCAGATGCCGAGGCGAAGCGTACCTTAAACGATGACAAACGTCTGGGAGAGCTGGGATTCACTAAGTATGTGAAATCCTCCAGCGGAAAGTACGAGAAGCGGGCCGGCGATGGACCGGACCTGATTTCTGCCGATTAGCTGTTGAGGAGATTTGCTGGTGAAGAAACTGCAGTGTGAGTCATGGTTGCTGGTAATTGCTCTGGTCTGTGGTCTCGGTACTATCGCCCAGGCGGAAACAAAGCCGGAACAGACTCCCTATCACAATACCCGCTGTGAGGGAACGTATCCGCATCATTTGCAGGGGGTTTGTGTTGATGGCCAGGGAAATATCTTCTGGAGCTTTACGACTCAGCTGGTAAAAACCAATGCTGACGGGAAGGTCCTGATCAAGATTCCGGTTGGTAATCACCATGGAGATCTCTGTCATGTGGATGGCAAAGTCTATGTCGCTGTGAATTTTGGCGATTTCAATAATGCCGAGGGGAAGGCAGATTCCTGGGTTTACGTTTACGACGCGGAGAAACTGCTGCTGATTGGCAAGCACAAAACACCGGAAGTGATCTATGGAGCCGGAGGAATCGCACACCATGGGGGCAAGTTCCTGGTCGTAGGTGGATTGCCAAAAGGGTTCAAGGAGAACTATCTCTACGAATACGATCAGAATCTGAAGTTCGTCAAGAAACATGTCTTGCAGAGTGGCTACACTTTGCTGGGAATTCAGACGGCCACTTTTGCGAATCAGCAGTGGTGGTTTGGCTGTTATGGTTCGGAACTGTTGAAGGCCGATATAAACTATACCTTCAAAGCGAAATTCCCCCTCGATTGCGCGTTGGGCGTAGAGCGGATCTCAGACGATCTTTTACTGATTGGTCGGGATACACTCAAAGACAAGCAGCACATCGGTGAAGTTCTACTGGCTAAACCCGACGAAAAACAGGGCTTCGTCATCGAGAAGAAGTAGTCTCGGCTTTCAGCCCCGCTCAGGCAGACCGGTTCAGCGGTTGCCTCCGCCGTTCTGGAGATTCGAGGCTGCCAGCCCGAACAATGCACCTTCCAGCAGATGTCTTTCAATGAAGGCTGCGATCGCTTCAGACTTGGTGTATTGCAGAATGATGTAGTCGCCGGGCTGAATCAGCACACGTTGACTCGGATCGCGGACTGCCTGATAGAGGTCAACCTTGATGGGGAGTTGGGTGCCATTAGGAAGTTGCCGGAGGATGATCGCGTTGCTGGCACTGATTGTCACGTCCTGGTTGAGTGCCGAAGGACCTCCCGTTGATTTACCATTGCTGGAATTGTTGCCTCCCTGGGCAATGGAGATGGCGCCCAGAATATCGAGGTCGTAATCGCGGGGCAGGGTGTATTGTCCCCCTCCCAGCAGACCGCCGGTATAAAAGATCTCCGTATCGCGCGACTCAATAAACACCACATCCCCATCGTGCAGGATAATGTCTTCGCGTGTCAGGTTGACCTGCTCACCCGGGCTGAGTCGGATCGGGATTTTGACGATGCCGGGCCGCTGCATGGTGGAATCGTTGATCATGGTCGGAGCAGGGAAGTCCCCGGAGTAATAGTTGTTTCCCTCAAACGGATACAGGGGCTGCCCCACCTGGAAGGCGGTGTCTGATGGAAGCTGAGTTGGGGCCGGCAGCGGAGTGTATGAGTCAGAGACCTGTTGGATTTTCTGAGCGTTTCTCGGCTCGTTCATACTATGGGAACCGGTCTGCACCGGTGGGGGGCAAACGGATTGATTCATCTCATTGGCACCGCCTCGAATAATATAAATCGAGTTTTCTGCATCCAGTCCGGGCAGACCACCTGTTTCTGCCAGGGCGTGCAGGACGTCATTATTATAAGCGGGTAAATTGATGACCCGGCCGGTTCCCCGCTTGGAGCGACCAATATTCAGGTTTCCGACGGTGGCTCCCACCAGATCATTGGCATTTTCCTGGCGAATTACCAGCACCCGATACGAACGTGGCTTCTGCAGGCTGATCAGGATTCGATCCCGTCCTTCGCGAAGAATGTCCTTCTCGGTCGTGTATTTGCGGCGAATCGTTTCTTCCAACTGAGTCAGCGTGAGTCCCCGGGCGAATACAGTGCCGATCAGGGGGAGTGAGATTGTACCGTCTTCACGAATAGGAATCGGGTAACCTAATGAAGGCGCGACTTCCTGTGTCTGAGGAAAATGAACGGGGGGCACTTCTTTAAACTGTCCCAGAACGCCTTCAATATAAACTCCCAATACATCGCCCGAGTCCAGCAGGTAGTGTTTGGGGGCGGGTTGACGGAGCAGTGAAAGGTCAATGGTTTCCTTGCCGGAACGGACTTCACCTTTGTATTCATTCGGCAGGTATTGTGCGGGGACACCTTTGAGTGGATGAATGGCGGCACAGCCATTCAGGGCCAGCAGTAAGACCAGTGCGCACCAGAACTGGCCCCGCTGTACGAAGTCAGTGGTGTAGAGTCTCAACATTTTGATCGAACCTTTACATTCGATTGTTGTCATGTTGTGTCGTGCCATTCTGTGGTTCATTTCTGCTGTTGATTTACTCTCGACAGGAAAGACTTCCCGTCCTGTTCTTAAAACGTGTCGGGTTTATCTGTAAGGGTAATATTCAATGCTGGAATCAGAATACCGCTGCTGTCCATTCATCTGATTGATCGCACCTTGCGTGTCCAGTCGCGCCCCTGTTCCGGGCAAAGGTGTATATGGGTAAGACTGTAATGAGTACGGACTGGGGGGCGGATCATCATTGATATAAGCGGGCAAGGCCGGTTCTTTGACCTGAGGACGAATCTGTTTCGCTTTCTGATCAGGCAGAGGCGTATGTTGAATCCCGGCCGATGGCCTCCGCGCCGGTTTCGCGGTCGGAGGTTGAATCCTGGGCTGTGGAACCAGTGGTCGCGGTTGTGCGCTGGGGGTTCTGTCAGGCAGAGTCTGTACCGGAGGCGGTTCTGGTAAGTGTCTCTGTGGTACTGTCTTCAATGGTGTTTGTGGTCCGGAGACCGGTGGAGGTGGCAGTGTTGTTTCAGGCAATCTATGGCTGGGTGTTGCCGCTGGTGCAGGGTGTGTTTCAAGTGGGGGCTGACTCGGCATGGACGCCTCTGGATAAGCTACGTTTCCATCCCAGTGTTCCGCAGCTGGTTGTTCCCAGGCGGCCAGTGAGTAAGGGGTCGCGATCCGATTAAAGTCGTATCGTCCGTCAGCGCGGGCATGTTCTGAGCCCAGTTTGTATCCCGTGAACCATTCCTGCACTTCCATGTAGCCTTCTGGGGTCCGATAGTGGGCAGCCCAGTATTCCTCAGGCGGTACGGGGGGAACAACTCCCGATTCGCCCAGGGCAATGTCCATGTAGGCTTGCTGATAACCCTTTCGAAAGGACTTGGATGGTTTGTCCTGGCAATCGGCGGACATGGTCTTCAGCGATTCTTTGGCACACTTTTTGGCGGCGTGTTTCACAAAGAATTTATCGAGGTCGGTTTGGTACCCTTCCATAGACCAGTATGGTTTCGGAGAGCACTTGTCATGATGGAAGAGAAAGCATTTCTTCACACGACTGGAGACCGTCGGGCACGAATCTGCTTCGCCACAGCTGTTATGGGCACAGCCTGTCAGTCCCACAAGAGTGAAAAACAGAAGCAGGGGAACACACCTGAGTCTATCTGAACTCATCAAGCGGGTTTGAATCATGTTGTTTCGAGATCTGGAATCCACAATTAGGCCACCGTGCGCAGACTGAGTGTTAAGCTATACGGTTGATTTATCGGATGCCGATTCCAGCGGTGTGTATGGTTTTTCGGTTCTTAACGATTATCCGGGGGTGCAGGACAGGTAAAATCGTTGGATATTCAATGTTTGACGCAGGATGCGTGATTGGAAAAGGTTGGCCATTTTGCCTGGTTTGTTGCGGGCGGTAGGACAGCGGCGAGGCACAGGCAGAATCTGCCGATCAAGGCTGGATTGCTCAGTCAGCGACGAAATAATCTTTCAGCAGACGAAAGACACGAGCGGCCCGTTTCTGGAAGACTTCAGGCTGTTTGATCCAGCCCAGGGGAGTCATTCTGATCATGACTTCCACGCGGGGTGTCGCATTTCGTGAGCCGGAAGTGGATTTCCGGGTGGCATTATCAAAGACCAGTTCCACCTCGATAGGGCGGCGGTCATCCGTTTTTCCCCAGAAGGGAAGTAGCCCGGCTTTGCCCAGACGCATGACAGCTCGATTCGGATTGACTTCAGTGAGGTGTGCATCATTGTCATTGACGAAGCCTCCGAGCTTGTAAACAACAATATCTGATGAGATGAGAGCGCTGAAGGAGCTCTCGAAGACCATTTTGCCTGCATTGGATTGGTCGGGAGCGACGGCTTCAGGAACCGCGCCCGACATCTGTTCTTCACAGGTCAAGGAACAGACCCGATTACGTCCTGTTTCTTTCGCCTGGTAGAGGGCATTGTCGGCACGATGGAACAGGCTTTCCAGGGAGTCACCCGGCTCCAGCTGCGCGACACCAAACGAGGCAGTGATGCGGTTATTGTTTAAATTTTCCAGTTTCAGATTATTCACTGCCAGTCGCAGGCGTTCTGCTTTTTGCCGTGCATGTTCCAGGTCGGTTTCCGGGCAGAGAATGACAAACTCTTCACCCCCGTAACGCCCCACCAGTTCTCCGGAATAGGTTTCATGCTGAAACAGTCGGGCCAGTTCAATGAGCACTTCATCGCCAACCGCATGGCCATAAGTGTCGTTGATGTTTTTAAAGTGATCGGCGTCGATGAAGATAATGCTTAAAGGGGCTGTGTTCTGGTTCTGGCTGGCCTGGTTCAACATGATTGCCAGCTGAGTTTCCAGTTCTCCCCGGTTGGCAACGGACGTCAGTGCATCCTGGCTGGCAGCCATTTTCAGCTGGTTAAATTCCTGGGGACGCTTCAGGCTCCGTGACAGATCACGGAAGATCTCCGCTACGCCAACCAGACGACCATCTTCCCCGAACATGGGGACGGATTGAACTTCGATCTGAATCAGCCGGCCGTCCGGTCGTTTCAGCATTAGTTCCGTGGTCATTGATTTTCCACTGGCGATGACCCGGTTCATGGTGTGCTCGGATGAGGCGAGCATCGTTCCATCCTGATTCGTCACCGGGACGCTGTGATTGGTCCAGGAGTTGCCCAGCATGTCGCCGGATCGCAGGTTAGTCAGTTGTTCCAGACCAGGGCTGAATAGCACAAACTGAAAATCCGAGTTGACGATATAAAAACCATCATAAAGACTTTCGATTTGAAACAGGTAGGAGAAAATATTACTGATCAGATTCGCTTCCACTATCTCCCGCTCATTCAGTGGCTTCGGCTGAAAGTTTCGGTTGACCTCTTGAATGGCTTCGTGGAAGGTTTCCCGTTCGGTCTGTTCCCAGCGGGACAGGGCACAGATGATGTTGCCATCGAACTGAGTGCCTGCGGCCCCCATCAGGATCGACATGATCTCTTCGTGTTTCTTCCCGGTCCGATAGACCTGATCGGTGGCCAGTGAATCATAGGCGTCAGCGATCGCCAGGATGCGTGCCCCCTGATGAACTTCACTGCCGATGCATTGATATCCATTGGTCGCCCCGCTGAAGTGAAAACGGGTTTGCGAGAGGATAGTCAACACTTCATGGTCGGTGCGACAGGCCTGTAACACATCGAGACCGATGTGGTGGTAATGCGACATCAGTTCGATTTCATCTGATGTCAGCTTACCCGGCTTGAAAATGATGTGGTCGGGGACGCCGATTTTACCAATATCGTGCAGCAGTGCGGCTACTTCCAGGCGTTTCAGGTGGATACCTTCCCAGCCCAGATTGTTGGCAATCCCTTTGGCCAGGAAAGCGACACGTCGGCAGTGACCGAGTGTGACAGCATCACGTGCCTGTAGCGCAGTCAACAGTTTGCGCAGGTGTTTACGACAGATGACCTGATCGACGTCGTCCGTATGTTGTGTATTGAGTGCCAGTTCGTCGGATTCGGCCGAGAATGCAACCAGTTCCCTCAGGATCTGTGAAGAGCCCATATGATAGCTGCCATGCACAGACTGCTGCTGTGGCACGGTTTGACTGTTGGCTATCAGGGAACTATTCATCGGAAAACCTTGACGAGATTACAACCCGAGACAGGTACTGCCCGAACTGGTCTGGCGTAAATTTGAATTTCAATGCTCTTTAAACAGACATTTGCTTGATGCATTTCATCGTCACCCGCATTGAACACTGGAGTAACTTGCATTCCGGGGAAACCGATTCAGACGGTTTGGTCTGTTTTCAGGGCATAACGGTCATCGCGATGATAGAGATACATCTGAATGACTACCTAAAGCTAGGTCGCGTTACGAAGATGTCAAATTGCAACATACCTCTGTAAGGATGGATCGCTGCCAAGTGTTAGAGATCGTCTGTGTAGAACGCCTGGCGTGAATGGAGTGGCTCTGCTGGTCATGACGACTGTGCCGCCTTTGCAGGGGCAGGCCTCAGGTGACATCAGGTATTGAAGGCGAGCGTGACCTGAGTTGCCCGCGACTGGACGATATCCCCCAGCGATTCGTATTCGTCCTGGGGAATGCGTTCTGCGGGACCGGTGATTGTGAATGCTGCAATGGCAATGCCGTTACGGTCCAGGATGGGAGCAGCCACACAGCGAATCCCGGAGAGTCCTTCTTCGTGATCCAGGGCATAGCCCCGTTTGCGAATCAGGTCCAGCTCGTTCAGGAAGGCCCGTTTCGAGGTGATGGTGTGCGGGGTGAATCGTTTAAAGCGGATGCGGTTCACCAGATCTTCGCGTTCGTTTTCCGGAAGAAAAGCAGCGATAGCTTTGCCCGGAGCACAACTGTAACAGGGAGCCCGGGCACCGATCTCGGCGGAATATTTAAACGGATGCCGTGCCAGTAGCTGTTCCAGAATCACAATTTCCGTATCGATCAGGCAGCAGAGTTGCGTTGTTTCGCCGGTGAGATCACGTAATTCCCGCATCGGGCCAATCGCGCATTCCGATAGCGGTCGATCTTGGACGCTGGGGGGAATCAACTGCAGGAAGCGATTGGTCAGATAGTATTTTTTGGAAGCTACGTCGCGGGAAAGGTATCCCATTTCTTCCAGTGCTTTCCCAATCCGCAGCAGCGATGCCTGGGGAACAGAGAGTTCCTCGCTGAGTTCGCTGAGCGTGCAGCCGTGAGAGTGCTTCGCCAGATATTCGAGCAGGGCGATTCCCCGTTGCAGGCTGGGGGAGGCGGCAGCCGCCGATTTTTGATTGGTATCGGGAGCGGGCATTGTTGTTGACTTCATATATGAAATAGGTTTCAATAGTGAAATATCTTAAAGGGGCGAGATTAAGGTGTCAAGCACTTTGGGATCGGTTTAAGATTGAAGTTATCGAATCAACACTCCTTTCGAACGGCAGCAGAAAGCAGCTCTGATATGCACGCAGGCGAGAAAGTATGGGTGACGCTGGCATTGTTCCTCGGGTTGGCTTTACCGGGACTCAGCAGGGCAGACGATCTCTTCGAAACACCTGAGCGTATGCAGGCGGACTTCGACCGTGTGATCGCACCGTTGATTGCTGGCCACTGTCTGGATTGTCACGCGGGACTGGATCCGAAAGCGGGGCTGAATCTTTCCCGCCGCGACTTAACTTTCCAGGGAGGCGAAACGGGAGCTGCGGTAGAGGCAGGTAAGCCGGATGAGAGTCTGCTCTGGCAATACATCGAATCGGACGCGATGCCCCCCGAACATCCCCTGTCTGCGGAAGAGAAGCAGTTGTTCCGGCGTTGGATTGCGGCAGGCGCGCCGTGGGGCACTGATCCCATTGATGCCTTCAGCAAGACGACGGAAAAGCGGGCCGGTTACGACTGGTGGTCGCTGCAGGCTCTGCAAAAACCAAAAGTACCTGTCGCGACTGGGAAACACGAACTCTGGGGAAAGAATCCCATCGATGCCTTCGTGTTGCGGCGGCTGAAAGAGCATGGCCTGCAGCCGCGTGCTGAAGCGGATCGTCGTGCTTTGATTCGTCGGCTGTATTATTCCGTAATTGGTCTGCCTCCGGAACCGGAAGAGGTGGAAGCGTTCGTCGATGATAAATCGGCTGACGCGTATGAGAAGATCGTTGATCGCCTGCTGGCATCGCCACATTACGGCGAGCACTGGGCGCGACACTGGCTGGACGTAGTCCGGTTTGGTGAAAGCAACGGGTTTGAACGCGATCAGCCACGTGAGAATGCCTGGCATTATCGAAACTGGGTGATTCAGGCCCTGAATAAAGATCTGCCCTACGATCAGTTCGTCAGGCTGCAATTAGCCGGTGATCTGCTTGATCCCGACAGTCCCGGAGCGGTCAAAGCGACCGGTTTCCTGGTGGCGGGGCCCCATGATGTCGTGATTCCACAAAGCACATTGATGCGGGCAACGATGAAACAGGACGAACTGGAAGATATCGTTGGCGTGACCGCGCAGACATTCCTCGGATTGACCGTGAACTGTGCCCGCTGTCACGATCATAAATTTGACCCCATCGGTCAGCAGGAATATTACCAGTTTGCCGCAGCGCTGGCAGGCGTCGTCCATGGAGAACGGAATCTACCAGATCCAGCCTATAATCGAGCTCAACAAGCCCTCGCTCAGAAAGAGAAGACACTGAGAGAAGTTCAGGGACAGCTCTTTCAACTGGAGACGGTTGCCCGAAAACGTGTGCTGGCGAAACGCAATCAAGGGGCAGACACAACGGAAGCGTCGCTGGTATCTTCTCCCATTGCTGCCTGGGATTTTCGCAAAGGGACAGACGATCTGGTGGGAGGTCTCTCGGGGACGCTGCACGGTTCTGCAAAGCAGACGCCTGAGGGACTGGTGCTCGACGGGAACCGTTCCTTTTTGAAAACAGAGCCCCTGCCTGAAGTTCTGGGGGAAAAGACGCTGGAAGCCTGGGTGAAACTCTCCGATCTGCAGCAGCGAGGTGGAGGAGTCCTGAGCGTACAGACAACCGATGGTAATATTTTCGATGCGATTGTGTTTGGCGAGCAGCAGCCGGGACACTGGCTGGCGGGGAGCGATCATTTTAATCGTACAAAGTCATTCCAAGGCCCCGAAGAGAAGACCGCTTCAGAAAAAGAGGTGCAGGTTGCCCTGGTGTATGCCGCGGATGGGACCATCACCGCTTATCGTAATGGCGCCGTTTACGGGAGTGGTTACCGCTCCAAAGGTTTGCAGACATTTCCCGCTGGGAAGACAGAAGTCCTCTTCGGTTTACGCCATGGTTCTCCGGGGGGGAATCGACTGCTCAAAGGCGTGGTCAGTCAGGCACGCCTGTATGATCGGGCGTTAACGCAGGAAGAAATTCAGGCTTCTGCCCGCTGGGGAGGCGTCTTCTTTTCTCAAGAAGAACTGCAGGCGACTCTGAATGAAACACAGCGCCAACAATGGCGGGAACTACGTCGACAGCGTTCCGGTCTGCAGGCAGAAATCAAAAAGCTGCAGGCCGTGCAACCAACAAAGGTCTATGCCGCCTTGTCCCGTGATCCGGGAGTCTCGCATCTGCTCAGGCGAGGAAGTGTGGCGGCACCGGCGGGTGTCGTCCAACCGGGCGGGCTGCAGGCGATTGAGGGGCTGGATGGTAATTTGAAACTGGCCGCTGACAGTTCGGATCAGGAACGCCGCCTGAAATTTGCCAACTGGGTGACTGATGCCCGCAATCCCCTGTTTGCACGAGTAATTGTGAATCGGATCTGGCATTATCATTTCGGTCAGGGGCTGGTGAATACACCGAATGATTTCGGTTTTAATGGCGGACGCTGCAGTCATCCCGAACTGCTCGACTGGCTGGCGATTCAGTTGAAAGAAAATGACTGGAGCCTGAAATCGCTGCAGCGTGAGATACTGCTCTCGGCAACGTTTCGGCAATCCTCTGAAGTCGATTCGCAGGCGATGCTGGTAGATGCTGACAATCGCTGGCTATGGAGAAAGAGTCCGCAACGGATTGAAGCGGAATCAATTCGCGATTCGATCCTGAAAGTCGCGGGCAAATTGAATCCCGAAGTCGGGGGCCGCGGTTACCAGGACGTCAAATCGTATTTCTTCAAGGGGACCCAGTTTTATGAACCACTGGATCCTGTGGGTGAAGAATTTAATCGCAGGTCGATTTATCGATTTTCAGCACGCGGGGGACGGCATCCGCTTCTGGAAACGTTCGACTGTCCCGATCCTTCTACGACCACTCCCGACCGGGCATCGACAACCACGCCCCTGCAGGCACTGGCTTTGATGAACGATTCCTTTGTGTTGCGCATGTCGGATCAGCTGGCCGCGCGGGTCAAGCAGCGCTCAGGTGCCGACTCCGGGCAGCAGGTGGTTGAACTCTTTGAGTTGGTTTATCAGCGGCCGCCACGACTGGAGGAAGCAGCCGTGTCACGTGAGTTTGTTTCTCAACATGGTCTGTCTGCCTTATGTCGGGTGCTGCTGAACAGTAACGAATTTTTATATGTGAATTGAAACTGCCATGTCATTTTCAGAACCACAGCAGAAGAATTTGAATCCACCTCCGGAAAACGAATCTTTGTCCCGACGTGATTTCTTTTCCTGGGCCGGGACCGGACTGGCGGGGACCGCACTGATGGATCTGTTACTCCGTCAGCAGTCTGTGCGCGGCGCAACACCGAAGCAAAATACGGTTCCGGCACCACATTTTTCGCCGCGAGTGAAACGGGTGGTCCATATCTGTCTGATCGGTGGCTTGAGTCATCTGGATTCGTTTGACTATAAACCTTCGCTCAATAAACTGCATGGCAAGGAAATGCCGACCGACAAGAAGCCCGAGACATTTTTCGGCAAAGTGGGCCTGTTGCGAAAGAACGATTTTGAGTTTCAGCAGCGGGGTGAAAGCGGTCTGTGGATTTCAGAGTTGTTCCCGCACATCGCGTCACAGGCGGATGAATTAACGCTAATCCGCTCGATGAAAGCAGATTCCGCCAATCATACGCCAGCCACATTTCAGGAGAACACCGGGTTTCGACTCAACGGTTTTCCGGTGCTGGGGGCCTGGTTGTCTTACGGACTCGGTTGCGAGACCGATGAACTGCCCTCTTATGTCGTGCTGCCGGATGTCCGTGGCTATCCCGCTGCGGGGACAATTAACTGGTCCAACGGTTTCCTCCCGGCTCAGCACCAGGGGGTTCCCTTTCAGAGCGAAGGCCCCGCCATTCGGGATCTGTTTCCTGAACGGCAGATTTCAGAGCAGACCGAACTGGCCAGTCGACAATTGTTGAACCGGTTCAATCAGGCACACCTCGAACGGGCTGGTGCCAACAGTGACCTGGAAGCCCGGATCCGCAGTCACGTTCTGGCTGCAAAAATGCAGCTGGCCGTCCCACGGGTGACGGACCTTTCAGGAGAAACTGCCGCGACCCGGGGGATGTACGGCTTCGACCGGGAGGAAACCGCTCCCTTTGCCCGCAACTGTCTGCTGGCCCGGCGGCTGCTGGAGCAGGGTGTGCGTTTCGTGCAGCTCTTTTCGGGAGGCCCCTTCGGCTCACCTCGCATTAACTGGGACGGGCATGAGGATGTAAAGCGGAATCATCTGCGGGAAGCGACGCGCATCGATCAGCCTGTCGCGGGGCTATTGAAGGATTTACGTCAACGGGGGATGCTGGAGGACACGCTGGTGCTGTTCTCGACTGAATTTGGCCGGACGCCTTTCACGCAGTCAGCTTCAAATACGGTGGGCACAGGCCGCGATCACAATATGAATGGTTTCTCGGTCTGGATGGCAGGCGGTGGTCTTAAGCATGGGCTCAGCTATGGAGCCACTGATGAATTCGGCTGGAAATCGGTCGAGAAAGTTGTTCCCTGGCACGATTATCATGCGACCGTGCTGCATCTGCTGGGCATCGATCACACCCGGCTGACCTGGTATCACAACGGGATCGAACGCCGGCTGACCAATGTGCACGGTGAAGTGCTTCATGAAATTCTGGCCTGATTTTCATCTGTTTTTATCGATTCTCTTGCGAACCGGCTGATTTTTTCAGGAACTTATTTTGTGTGCATGGACGGATCGACTAGAATAGCTATAGTGTGTTTTCGTGATCGGCATCGAGGAGGGCGCTTACTTCTGTCTGATTGACATTAACGTCCTGTCTGAATAATTACTGAGATGAATACTATACAAAACCCCGGCAGCAAGGCAGACTCTAAAAGGGTCCTGATTATCGGTGGTGGTTTTGCCGGCTTGAATGCCGCGTTAGAACTGGGAGGCGTTCCCGGCGTCGAAGTGACCCTGGTTGACCGCCATAATTACCATCTGTTTCAACCATTGCTCTACCAGGTCGCCATGGCTGGCCTGAGTCCTGCAGATATCGCGACGCCCATTCGCAGCCTGCTGTCCCGCTATAAGAATACCAGTGTACTACTGGGAGAAGCCCAGTCAATCGATCTGCCTGGCAAGAAAGTCCAGTTTGATTTTGGCGAACTGGAATATGATTACCTGGTTCTGGCCTGCGGTGCGACTCACAGTTATTTTGGTCATAATGAGTGGGAAGTTTACGCGCCAGGCTTAAAGAACATCTCGCAGGCCACAGAGATTCGCAAGCGGGTGCTGTCGGCCTTTGAGCATGCAGAGCGGATTACCGACCCCGATGAGCAGAAGAAATATCTGACATACGTGATCGTGGGTGGTGGACCGACGGGGGTTGAACTGGCAGGGGCGATTGGCGAGATGAGCCGATTTACCCTCTCCAAGGATTTCCGCCGCATCAATCCGAGTCATACTCGCGTGATCCTGGTCGAAGCGGGGCCACGAATTCTGCCGATGTTCTCCGAAGAGCAGGCGAATCGAGCAGCCCGCGACCTGGAGAACCTGGGAGTTCAGCTCTGGACTTCGTCTGTGGTGACTAACATCAACGAAGATGGCGTCGAACTGGGGAGCGAACGAATCCGGGCTGCGACAGTGCTCTGGGCGGCAGGCGTGGAGGCTTCCAAGTTGGGGCAGTCAGAGGGGATGCAGACTGATAACCGGGGCCGCGTGATGGTTGAACCAGACCTGAGTCTGACCAATTATCCCAACGTGTTTGTTGCCGGTGACCAGGCCTGTTATACACACCAGACAGGAAAGCCCTTGCCGGGTACCGCACCGGTGGCGCTGCAGCAGGGGCGCTGCATCGGAAAAAATATCCGCGCAGAAGTTCAGGGTAAACCCCGCAGTGAGTTTCGTTTCCGGGACAAGGGGCAGATGGCGACCATCGGTCGCAGTCGAGCCATTGTCGAGATGGGAAAATTCAAATTAGCCGGTTTCTTCGCCTGGGTGGTTTGGCTGGTCGTGCATGTTTTCTACCTGACTGGCTTCAAGAACCGGGTGCTGGTCGTCATGCAGTGGGCCTGGTCCTACCTCAGTTTTCGTAGAGGCGCTCGACTGATTGTCGGCAAGGAATGGGATCCGGAGCCGGTGCAGGAGCCGCAGCACGAACACGAAAACGAGGAAGTTCCTGTTTCGTCAGAGCACTAAACGGGAACTGAAAAGGCCAAAACACTCGTTTTTCGTGGTACGGCGATTTATGCTGAAGGGGATGCTTCATTCTTGATTCAGTTGAGGACGCCATGCCATATCAGATCGCTCCCTTCCGCTTTGATGTCACTGTGCCGATCGGGCACTCGTTATGCGGGGGCTGGATTCCTGCCGCATCACGGATTGATTCACCGCTGGAAGCACTGGGGTTTGTGCTGTTAACCGAGCCACAGCCTGTAGTTGTCTGCACTCTGGACTGGACGGGGCTCTGTAACGATGCCCATTTGCAGTTGCGGCAGGCACTGGCAAAGGCCGCCGGCACCACCGCGGACCGGGTGGCCGTGCAGTGCGTGCATCAACACGATGCTCCGTTTGCCTGCCTGGAGACGGATCGGATTGTGCGGGCACAAGGTGATCTGCCACCCAACATGGATCCCCAGTTTTTTCAGACCTGTCTCCAGCGGGCGGAGACTGCGGTAAAGGAGAGTCTGAAATCACCGCGGCGACTGACGCACGTTGCTTCGGCCCAGGCAGAGGTGGAGCAAGTGGCTTCCAACAGGCGGGTGTTGAACGACCAGGGTAAGATCCTGAAGAATCGAAGTGTGGCGGCCAGTAGCGATGATATTCGTGATCTGCCGGCCGGCGTGATCGATCCCTGGTTGAAGACGGTCGCCTTTTATGATGGAAAAGAGAAAGTCGCCGCCTGCTACTACTACGCCGTGCATCCCATCAGTTACTGTTGTACCGAGGGGCATGTAAACAGTGAGTTCGTGGGGCAGGCGCGCAAGCTGAAGGCCGAGCACGATGCTCCCGATTGCCTGCACGTTTACTTCACCGGCTGTGCGGGCAATATCAATGCAGGCAAATATAACAACAGCGATCACCACGAGAATCGTTCGGTGCTGGCGCAACGGATCTTTGCGGCGATGGAACGGGCGTCCGCACAACTCCGTCCCGAACCGATCAAGCGGCTGCAGTGGACGACCGCTGATTTCCTGCCCCCGGTCAACCGGGCATTCTCCATCGCTGAACTGGAGAAACAGATCAATGATCACAGTCGGCGGGTGGTGCATCGGAACCGGCCTGCTTTCACGCTGGCCTGGTTGCGACGGCATGCCGCTCAGAAGCCGATTACGTTGAGCGGGTTGCACGTCAACCAGATATCCCTGCTGTACCTGCCAGCCGAGCCGTTTATCGAGTATCAGCTTCGGACCCAGATGCTCTACCCCGAACGATTCATGGCGGTGGCCGGCTACGGGGACGGCGGTCCCTGGTATCTGCCGACTGCGGAAGCTTACTTCCAGGGGGGCTATGAAGTCAGTGTGGCTTTCAGTGGCCCGGAAGTGGATCAGCATCTGATGCGGGGAATTCAGAAACTGATGCAAAAGTAAGCTGAACTTATTTGCAGAAAATCTCTCTATATATTGTCACTCCAATTTCTAATCAAGAATCCAAGTGAGAAAGAGAGTCAGGATATGTCGATTCAAGCTTATTTAGTATCTATCAAGAAAAAAGAAGTATTGAACCTGGGCAAGATCTTAAGAGACGAAGATGATCGTTTTACAGAATTCTCTATTGGGGGAGTGAGTGAAGAGACGGTGAAAAATGCGATCTATCAATTTTTGCTCGATCATGTAAAACACGATACACGATTAATGACAAGCATTGAGTTTGATAACTTTGATCTCACAGGATTTACGCGTGTTGCAGAAGATTATGGAATACCCTTTCGAGGTCCAAGGGCATTTTATTAAGTAGAAAGAACCACAGCCAAGTGGCTTATTAGATCAGCCCGGCAATCGGTTTGCCGTGCGGCAGGATGGGAATCGGTCGTCCCTGATGGTCGACGAGGGAGCGAGAGTAATCGATGCCCAGGTGACGGTAGATCGTGGCCAGCATGTCCTGTGGCGTGTGAGGATTGTGAGTCGGGTATTCGGCTTTGGAGTTGGTGGCACCAACGACCTGTCCCATTTTCAGATTGCCTCCTGAGAAGAGCGCCGTGTAAGCCTGGGGCCAGTGGTTGCGTCCCGTCCCCGAGTTGTTGGAAGAGAGTCGGGGAGTGCGACCGAATTCACCGACGGCGACAACCATGATTTTCTTATCCAGGCTGCGTTCGTGGATGTCCTCGATGAGCGTGGCCAGGGCCTGATCCATGTACGGGAGACGGGTCTGCATGTATTTCGCAAAGTGACCGGGGCGTCCTGCGTTGAGAATGTGATCGTCCCAGTTCGTGAATTCCTGCCCGGTCTTCGGGGTGTTGAAGAAGAGAGAGACGACGCCACAGCCGGCTTCCGCCAGGCGGCGGGCGAGCAGGCAGCCCTGACCCCACATGTTGCGTCCGTAGCGATCGCGCAGGCTGTCTGGTTCGCGGTCGATGTCGAACGAACGGGCGGCATCGGGGCTGGTCAGCATCTGAAAGGCGAGGTCGCGGAATTTGTCATTGCCGTGCAAGTCTCCTGTGAGATCGAGATCGCTGCGCAGTTGATCGAACTGTTTGAGCAACTGGCGGCGTTCGAGCAAATGCTTCCCATCCATGCCGGCCTGCAGTTTCAGGGAAGGGGGGCGATAGCTGGTTGCCGATGGCTCAGTCGATTCAAAAGGTCCGTGCTGCAGACCCAGGTAAGTGGGCTGCACCATGTAGAACTTCGAGGGAATCGAGACATAGGGGGGCGTTCCCGCATCGGACAGACCGCGGACAACACTGGTGACCGAACCGAAGTCGGGGTGTTCGCTTTTCGATTGCGAAGTGGGATCCAGTTTCGAGGGACGTTTGCCGGTGAGAACGATGATCCCCCCATCGCTGTGGATGCCGACGTCGTGGTGCAGGGAACGGACAAGAGAGAATTTATCTGCGATCTTAGCCTGTCGAGGAAAGAGTTCGCAGAGATCCATTCCTGGAACATTCGTGGAGATCGGATTAAACAGGGAGCGGTAATCCGAGGGGGCATCAGGCTTGAGGTCATAGGTTTCCAACTGCGAAGGACCGCCATGCAGGAAGAGCAGGATGACGGAGGTTTCCGGTCGGGTTGGGGCGGCTTCACTGCGAAGAGACAGCAACTGCGGGAGCGATAATCCTCCCAGGCAGAGTGAGCCGATGCGCATAAACTCGCGTCGGTTCACCGGTCCACTGCAGTATTTGCCCGTCATTTGATTTCGTCCCGTTCTGGTGCACCCGACGACGCACTCGGGTGGAACTTTGAAATATCAATGGACGATTATATGTGTGTGGTTTGAAAAATGCCAGAGGAACCTGCCGGGCAGCGGCTGAATCTGAAACGGAATCAGGGAGCATGTTCTTCGGGAGGGATCGGGCGACCGTGGGGATCCTGATCGGTATCGAGGGTGTCGGCGTTGAGGCGGTCGCGAAGTTCCCTGTCGGTAAAATGTTCGAGTTGTTCGGCCTGGCGGTGAATCGTTTCTGTCGACATTCCTGCGTGTTCAACGAGGTAGTGTTCCCAGAGTCGGTGTGAGCGGACGAGTTGTCGGGCACGGTCCCGACCAGTGTCGGTCAGGGTATAGGTTCCGTTGGCGTGTACGAGCTGGCTGTGTCGCACGAGGTAGCCGAGTGTCAGGCTGGTGGGCAGCGGTCGTGAGAAGAGGATGTCTCGCAGGTAAAAGGCGTCCGGCCTGAGTTCCGGGTCCCGTTCTTCGATGCGGTACATCAGGGCGACGATGTCATCCGCGAGAATCTGCCAGGCCAGAAACTGGCGTCTCAGAAAGACGATCACTACGCCATGTCGGGGGCTGAACAGGGCAGCGATGATAAACAGTAGACCGGCGGCGACCGCCATCATGCCGGCTGTCGAGGTGCTCTGAAAACCAAACCAGTAGGGGACGGTGATGGCACTAATGTGCCCGATGATGGCTGAGAACATCGCCAGCAGAACACTGAGGATCAGCATGACTCCCAGTCGATCGGTCAGCATATAAGCAGCGGCGGGAGGAACGACGAACATGGCGACGACCAGAATATTGCCGACTGCTTCAAAGCTGGCGACCGCGGTGATCGCGACCAGAGTCATCAACGCGTAATGAATGAACGTGGCATTGAAGCCTGTGGTCGTAGCCAGGGCCGGGTCAAACGAACTGAGCTTCAGTTCTTTAAGGAATAGAATCACGAACAGCAGATTGATCAGCAGTACGATGGAGAGGACAAAGACCACGCGGGGGATTTCCCAGCCCGCGATCAGGACGGTGTCGGCGGGAGTGAGTTCGATCGCTCCATAAAGGACGCAACCCGGATCGAGATCCACACGATCGGCTGCCTGGACAATCATCACCAGTCCCAAGGCAAACAGGGAGGTGAAGACGACGCCCATCGAGGCACCTTCATCCACTTTTCCAAAGCCGCGAATCCACTCGGTGAACAGCGCAGTCAAAATGCCGGCAATAACAGCACCGACAAACATGGGCAGGCTGCTGCGGGAGTCACTGATTAAGAAGGCTGCGGCCAGACCCGGCAAGATGGCGTGCGTGATCGCATCGCCGAGCATGCTCATTTTACGTAGTACGAGAAAGTTGCCCAGCAGGGCAGTCGCGGCGGCACACAACATGCCCGCGACGATGATCCAGCCATCCAGAGTCCAGCTCCATTGTGCGAGTCCGCCCATCAGTTGGTCCTCCTGAAAGTGGGGGCACTCAGTGATTGTGGCAGATCAATGTCATGTGGACTCTGCAGAATTCCTTCGGTTGACTGGCGGACCAGCAGGGATTCCAGTTCAGCGATCACTTCCGGTTCCAGGACATGCTCAATCGCATCGGCATCCTGATCGACTTTACTGGAAGCGACGTCTGCGTAGGTAATCAGGTAGAGTTCCCAGAGGCGATGCTCGTGCACGACACGGGCGGCTTCTTTCAATCCGGAGAGTGTCAGCTGCACGCGATTGTCTGAGAGTAACGTCACCAGACGTTCGTCCTGGGCACTGCGAATGATTTTCTTGAGGGCAGGCAGGGACCAGCTCCGCAGCTGCTCCAGGGCAGAGAGTGAGACGGGTGGTGCACTGTCAGTCACGCCGATCGGGAGTTGCTGATGTGCTTCGAGGTATTCATAAAGGCCGCGCAACAGGTGCTGGCGATTGACCTTGGTATTCAGTTCATAACGACGGTACTTGCGAACCAGGATCCCACGAGGGACGCCAAAAATCATGCTGAAGAGGAACATGGCTGTCGCGACGAGAACGATCATTGCACCGGAGGGGAGATTGGGAAAAATCGCACTCATGCCCGAACCGATCATCCCACTTAAGGCTCCCAGCACCACAGCGACCACTGTCAGCCAGAGCATTTTTTCGGTCCAGAAACGTGCGGCGGCAGGGGGAATCACGAGCAGAGAGATCATGAGGATCAGACCCACTGCCTGCAGCCCAATGATCGTTACGATTACAACCAGTCCCATGAGGAGTGTGTCGAGCAGTACCACCGGAAAGCCTCGAGAATCGGCGAAGCCTTCATCGAAGCAGAGTAACGTCAGTTCCTTATACAATAACAAGGCTACCAGCACACAGCTCAGGCCGGCGCCACCGATCAGCCAGGCATCGCTGGCGATCATGGAGGCGGTTTTCCCATAGATGAATGATTCGAGACCAGCAGCGTGCCCGGTCTGCATTTGCTGTACAATGTTGAGCAGCGCGATTCCTGCACCGAAGAAGACGCTGAGCACGATGCCGAGGGCTGCATCTTCCTTGAGTCGGGTCAGATTGCGAATCATCAGGATACCGGCAATTCCCAGTAGACCACTGATGGCGGCCCCGGTTAACAGCAGCGGCAGCGACTTCCCATTGAGGCCCAGGGTGCTGCCGATAATGAAGGCGATCGCGATGCCGGGGAGTGTCGCATGACTGAGGGCGTCACCCATCAGGGCGCGTTTGCGGAGCAGGGCGAAGCTGCCGATCATGCCAGCAGACATTCCCAGAAGCGTGGTGCCCAGGATGACAACCCGGGTGTTATAGTCCTGCATGAAGAAGACGCGTCGCCAGTCTTCCCAGGCAGGCCATTCAATACTGCGATCTGTGATGGACCGCTGTGTCTGAATGGACTTGCCTTCGGCAGCCAGGAGAACCGGTCCGGGACTCAGCATGAGCAACAGGATCAGCATCCGCGCGCTGAGGCTCATAGTGACTGCTCCCTGCGGCGCATCGTTTCGGTGGCTTCTTCCAGCAGAGTGAGACGGCCGCCATAAGTTTTTTGCAGGTTCTCCGGTGTGAAGACCTGCTCGGTCGGACCGTGATCGATGACACGCATATTGAGCAGAATGACGTAGTCAAAATACTCGGGGACGGTCTGCAGGTCGTGATGAATCACGAGGGCCGTTTTGCCGGCCTGTTTCATTTCCTGCAGGATTTTTACAATGGCTTTTTCGGTGGCGGCATCGACGGCAGCGAACGGTTCGTCCATCAAATACAGGTCGGCATCCTGAACCAGGGCACGGGCAAGGAAAGTCCGTTGCTGCTGTCCGCCGGAGAGCTGGCTGATCTGACGCCGGGCATAGTCGGCGATCCCCACGCGTTCGAGGGCATCCAGCGCGCGTTCGCGATGTTTCTTGCGGACAGGCAGGCACCAGCCGATCTCGCGGTAGAGTCCCATCGTGACAACATCGAGAGCATCGACGGGAAAATCCCAGTCAACGCTTTCCCGCTGAGGCACGTAGCCCACGCGGTGCCGGTTTTTCTGATATGGTTTTCCGAAGATGTTGACGCGGCCCGAGGCTCTGGGAATCAGTTCCATGATGGCTTTGATGAGCGTACTTTTACCCGCCCCGTTCGGACCAATGATTCCGACCAGTTTCCCCGGCGGAATATCGAAGCTGACATCCCAGATTACAGGCTTACGGTGATAAGCGACCGTCAGGTCATACACGGAGAGGGGGATCTCTGCAGGCGATATTTCAGTCTGCGTTATCGGGCTCTGGTTTTCGGACGAATTCATCGAACTGGATCGATTCATGTTGGGTTTGAAGAAAAGTAGAGACTGAGCTGTGTTTCTCAGGGAGTGAGTTTATTCTGCATGCCTTTTTCCGGGGCAGTGCCCCCCAGCGCCCGGGCCACTATGGTGATATTGTGGTCGAGCATCCCGAGGTAAGTTCCTTCGTATGTCCCCGGTTCTCCCATAGCATCTGAGAACAGTTCTCCTCCGATTTCGATTTGATGCCCCTGCGCGCGGGCTCCTTCAATCAGAGCGGTAATATTCTTTTTAGAGACACTGCTTTCCACGAAGACCGCTTTGATCTTTTTCTTTACCAGCAGATCGACGAGCTCGTTAATCCGTTTCAGACCGGCTTCTGATTCGGTGGAGATGCCCTGTACGCCTTGAACGTCGAGTCCATAAGCTCGACCGAAATAATTGAAAGCATCGTGCGAGGTGATCAATGTGCGACTGTCTTCCGGGATCGATTTCAATGTTTCCAGGCCGTACTTGTGCAGTTGCTCCAGTTTCTGTTTATAGGTAGCAGCATTCTTCTCATAGACATCCGCGTGTTGCGGGTCATATTGGGAGAGGGCGTCTTTAACGGCGTCGACACATTGAGACCAGGCGGAGACGTCCATCCAGACATGGGGGTCGTAGTGACCGTTAAAATCGTCCGGTTCCAGAAGCGTTTTTTCGTTGATCAGTTCGGTCACCGCATAGACTGGTTTATTGCGCGAGACCTTAATCAGGGTGTCGGTCATTTTGCCTTCGAGCATCAGGCCGGAATAGAAGACAACATCTGCGTTCATAATCGCCACAACATCATCGCGACTCGCTTTATGCATGTGGGGGTCAACGCCGGTACCCATGATCTGTTTCACATCGACATATTCCTGTCCCACATTATTGACAAGATCGGCGACCATTCCCACGGTCGCTGCGACAGGGATCGGGTACTGGATATTGGTACCGGATTTCTCTTTTTTGGTCTGAGGCGTCGAATTATCCTGTGACTGACAGCCGGCCAGGCCGATTAACACCAGGGCGAAAGCGAAGAGCTTTCTCATGATAAGGTATGCTCCGGTAAAGGTTTAGTGTGTGCGGAGTGCTTAAATGTAGCCAAGGCTACATTTTTTATGATTTTATAGCAGGTACCCCGGGAATGTCAACTCCACGGAAATGCATTACTTCTGTGGCTTGAGGTGCTGATCAAAGAAGCCGATGACCGCAGGTCGGAGGTCGCGCTGTTTAGGTTGGAGGTGAAAGCTGTGTGGAGCGCCTTCGATAATGATGAGCTCAGCGGGGATACCACCTTTTTTCAGCGCGGTCTGCAGGAGCTCTGACTGTTCTACCGGGACCAGCGCGTCTCGGGTTCCGTGCAGGACGAGGAAGGGAGGATCATCGTCTGAAATATGCGATACTGCAGAGGCCTGTTTGCTGAGTGACTTTTCTTCTTCCGAGAAGGAACTCAGCAGGTCACGTGATTGTGCCAGGGCGATCAGGTCATGTACGCCGTACATGGGGACCACTGCCTGGATGCGGGATGAAAAACCTGTATAGGGTTCTTCAGGTTCGAGCTGTGGATCGTCGCCGGTCACAGCCAGCATCGCGACCAGATGTCCGCCGGCGGAACCACCGATCGCCCCGATGTGGTCGGTATCGACCTGGTACTTATCGGCATGTTTTCGCAGGAAGCGAACGGCGGTTTTACAATCCTGCAGATGACCAGGCCAGACCTGTTTGAGGTTATCGGTAAAGCGAGACTGTTTTTTCGCAAGCTGGTAGTTGATGCTGGCACAGACGTAGCCGGCTTTGGCCAGGTTGGTGCCGATGTTGATTTCGCGACGGGCGCCTTTGTCACCGCCATGCCAGCCCCCGCCATGGATAATCACGACAGCGGGATAGGGGCCTTTCCGCAAGCGGGCATCGGGAAGATAGAGATCGAGTTTTTCCTCGCGGCCTGCACCCAGGTAGTCCACGTCTTTTTGAATCTCTACCTCGGAAAGTTCACGTTTGACCCGTTCGGAGGGGGAAAGGAACGTGACCCGGTCCCGGCCTGCAAGTTCGGTGAGTTCTTTAATATCGAACGCTTTGAGCAGACCGAAGCAGAAGAGTTCGGGGGCCTGGCTGACAGCTTTATCCTCTTCGAGTACTTCCTTGAGGGACCCGTAAGAGTCCTGCAGGCTGACACCTGTGATGGCTGCAGGCTCGATCGCAGCGGCGACGAGTGTGAACAGGCTGCTGCGGGGGCCGACGGCCTGGATCCGAACGGTGGACTGTTTCTGGTCGGCTTTCAACCAGCGGGCGATGGCAGCGAGCTGACCGGCCTGAATGCCCAGGGGGCGTTCTCCTACGGCTGCGACGAGCAGACCATACAGGAAGTCACGCTGACTGATTTTCGATTCGCCGAAGTAGAAAGGATCGACGGCGAGCACGTTTTGTCCTTGTGCCAGTAACGTTTCAACTGTTTCTGCCAGACTCTGGCGGCCTGCATCTGCGACGATGATAGTGGTGGATTTCGCGGAGCCACGTGAAAATTCCACGGCAGGAACGGTCCAGTCCTGATCGACTTTCAGTTTCCAAAAGGTGACTTTAGTGTCGCCTGCTGACTTGTGGTCGACCTTAGTGCCGATGACTTTTGACTCTGGAGCGGAGATGAGTTTTTTGAGTGCTGCCCGTTGTTTTTCAGGTGTGGTCTTTTTCGCGGGGCGAGGCAGATTCTGACTGAGTTTGAGGGCCAGAGTGTGGAAGTCCGCATTGTCAGCGGGGAGTTCGACCTGCAGTTCCTCTGCTGTTTTCAATTCTTCGTCACAGGGGATTTCTTCGACTGGCAGCGGTTTGCCTGGTTCGGAGAAGTGTGCTGAGAGCATGCGATAGAGGGCTTCGCGATTATCTTTGAGGAAGTTGTGCGTGCCGGGATCGTCGTTGATGTGCTTCTGCAGATTTTCTTCTTTGTCGTAGAGCTTGAAGATTGGGAAGGCAGCCTTGAGCAGTGGGGGCTGGGCGTATCCCGATTCGAAGCAGCAGTTGTCTTTCGAGTTGTTCGTCAGCAAGGTCGGACGGGGAGCCCGCATCGCGGTCAGGTGCGTGTAGTCGGCGTAGAGCGCCAGGTCGTTGGGTGTCTGTTCGGAATCACCCAGGTCCTTAGTGTGATAATCGCGGGTGAGGAAGCTGGAGTAACCGGCTACCGGATTGGAGAGGGTGACCCGTTCGTCGAGGGAGCTGATAAAGATCGTCTGCCAGCCACCTCCAGAGAGGCCTGCGACTGCGACGCGCCGGGGATCAGCGTTAGGATGCGCGAGTAGAGCATCGAGCCCTTTTTTCATGGCGAGATAAAAGGGAGCAAGCCCGCTGGTGCCACACAGGTCGAGCTGGTTCATCTTATAGTGTGTGAAGCCGGGAGAGTTGAGCTGACCCATGCCGAGCCATTCGACGTTGAGAGCCAGCATGCCTCGCTTGGCCTGATTGATACAGCGGACCTGTTTGTAGTCGGCGGCTTTTCCATCATTGCGATCATGGCCGTTGACATTCATCACGACGGGAACTTTGCCCGTCAGGTCATTGGGAATGTAAAGCAGGGCGGGGACCCAGAGTCCGGGGACGGCTTCGAAGCGAAGTTTCTGGATTTTGTATTCGGGACCGCCGGGGATGGTCTCTCCCCAGACGACGTTCAGTTTCGTGTCGCGCCATTTGGCGGCTTCACCACGATAGACGACTTTGTCCAGAACCTCTTTGCGAATGCGGTGATTGACCTTTTCCCATTGGGTGACACTGCTGACTTCAGGCATGCCGGGGACTTTGGGAGCGATAAATGCCTGGACCTCTTTCCATGGCTGATCTTTTTCCAGGATCGGTTGTTTCAGCCAGTTCTGCAGGTCGGGTTCAGCAGCTGACAGGAGCGAAATACTGAGTGAAAGCAGACTGCAGAAGACGAGTAGAGTGCGGACAGAATGGTGCCTCATGGCTGGAACTCCCGATGAATTCTGGTGGGATCTGATAAATCAATATTGATTCATTCTGCGAAAAACAGGCAGGGAACACAAGTTCGTTAGGAAAATTAAATAAACAGCACGCGCAGTTTGAACCCCGGTGACTGGCCAGATTTCAGCAAGGTTCTGGTCAGGACTATTTGCCTAACTCGATGGAACGGAGTGTGGCCGCAGCGACGGCGTTCATGAGGCTGCTACGAAGGCCTCCCGATTCAAGGGCGTGGATGCCGGCGATCGTGGTACCACCTGGACTGGTGACCGCGTCTTTAAGGGCACCGGGATGTTCACCGGTTTCGAGCACCATCTCCGCGGCGCCTTTGACGGTTTGTGCGGCGAGCTGAGTGGCGACGTGGCGGGGGAGTCCCATCCGCACGGCACCATCGCTGAGGGCTTCAATGATTTGATAAATGTAAGCGGGGCCGGAGCCGGACAGTCCGGTGACGGCGTCCAGTTGTGACTCGGGGACTTCGACGGCGATGCCGACGGTGGAGAGCAGGGAATCGACCAGGCTGGCATCGGCTTCTGTCGCTTTACCGCCCCGGGCGAATGCAGAAGCTCCCTGTTTGACCAGGCAGGGAGTGTTGGGCATGACACGGATCACGCGGATGGAATCCCCGAGAGTCTCCAGGAAGAGTGAGAGTGGAGAACCGGCGGCGATGGAGACCAGCAGCTGTTTCCCGGTAATAGTGCCTTTCAGTTCCTGCAGGACGTCGGGGAGCTGTTGCGGTTTGACAGCCAGGATCACAATGTCGGACTGTTCAGCGACAGTGATATTGGCCTCAAGAGTAGTTGCACCGGTTTCGTGGGCAAATTTTTCCCGGGCCGACTCGTAAGTGTCACTGGCACAGACGTTTTCTGCAGAGGTAAAACCGGAGGAAATCAGGCCTCCTGCCAGGGCGGTCGCCATGCGTCCTGCACCAATAAAACCGACTTTTATTTGTCTACTGTCTGACATTCTGGGGGGCTTTCTGCTGTCTGTAGCTGTCAATTCGACTGTAATTTGAGGCTATTTCGTGCTGTCCTCAAATTTTCCTTCGGATAGTCCCTGATAGAGAGGACGTAAACTGCTAGAATACTACTATCTGCGTCTACGATATCAATGTAAGCGTAAGTAACTTTGAATTGTAACACCAACGATCGGAATGTGCATCAGTGCCCGTTTCAGACGTGTTGATCCATAAATGCGAGCTGATTGCGAGATGAAGACGGCCGGTTATAATAAGCTGCAAAATGCAACCGGGAATGAAAGCCAAACGAGAATGTCAGACGTGGTTCCCCCCCCGATTCGTGTGGGGGCGGTCTCTTATCTCAATTCGAAACCGCTGATTCAGGATCTGGAAGATCTCGCGGATAATGCTGAACTGATGTTAGATTATCCCAGCCTGCTGGCTGATGATCTGGCTGAGGGGCGAATTGATGTGGGGCTCATTCCCTCGATTGAAGTCATTCGCAGCCCCCACTATGAAGTGATTTCGAATGCCTGTGTGGCGACACAGGGGCCGGTGTTGAGTGTGAAAATGTATAGCCGCGTGCCCCTTGGCAAAATCAAGCGGCTGGCACTGGACATGGGCTCGCGGACGAGTGCGACGCTGGTCAGAATCATGCTGGCGGAGCAGTACGGCGTGTTTCCGGAAGTGGAACCGCTGCCGATCGAACAGACCATTGAAGCGACAACCGCAGATGCAATCCTGCTGATCGGCGATCGGGCGATTCATACGCCAAGTACGAAGTTCGCTGCGACCTGGGACCTGGGCGAAGAGTGGTTGCGCTGGACTGGGCTGCCGTTCGTCTTCGCGATGTGGGCCGTCCGTCTGGATCAGGATACCGGATCGCTGGAGACCGCGTTATGTCAGGCACGCGACAGGGGTGTTTCAATGCTGGACGAGATTGCCCGACGGGAAGCACCTAAGCTGGGCATTGACGTGGCGGTGGCAGAAAGCTATCTGAAGAATAATCTGAGTTTTTATCTGGGATCTGCAGAGCGTTGCGGATTGCAGCTGTTTCAAGAATTAGCCATTAAAACGGGACTTGCTCCCGAGGGGGTTCCTCTTGTCTTCCGAAATTGCATCTCTGCTGGATAAAGCAGTCGCCGGCGAACGTCTGAACCGAGAAGAGGGGCTCAAGCTGATGGAGTCTCACGATCTGGTTGCGCTGGGCAAGGCAGCCAACGAAGTCACGAAGCGACTGCACCCCGAGCCTTACCGGACCTACAACATCGACCGGAATATCAACTATTCGAATTCCTGTACGGCGGTCTGTGATTTCTGTGCGTTTTACCGGAATCCGAAGTCGCCGGACGTGTATGTGCTCAAACCCGAGCAGCTGTATCAGAAGATTGAAGAGACCATCGAACTGGGCGGGGACCAGATCCTGCTGCAGGGAGGTTTGCACCCAACGTTGAAACTGGAGTGGTATGAAGATCTGCTCCGCGATCTACGGGAACGGTATCCCACGGTAAACGTGCATGGCTTCAGTCCGCCGGAACTGCATCACTTCACCAAGGTCAACAAGTTACCTCTGCGCGAAGTGTTGCAGCGGTTGAAAGATGCCGGCCTGGGTAGTCTGCCCGGAGGGGGAGGCGAGATCCTCGTGGACCGGGTTCGCAAAGAAATTACTCGTGGCAAAGCACTGACCGACGAGTGGCTGGAAGTGAATCGGGTCTGGCACGAGCTGGGGGGCATTTCGAGTGCCACCATGATGTTCGGCCATATCGAGACACTGGCTGAGCGGATTGAGCACCTGGATCGACTGCGTGAACTGCAGGATAAGACGGGCGGCTTTTCGGCATTCATCTGCTGGACACTCCAGCCCGAGAATACCGATATGGATTACGTACCACCCGCGGGAGCATTCGAGTATCTGAAGACCCAGGCTGTGAGCCGCCTGTACCTGGATAACTTTAAAAATATCCAGTCCTCCTGGGTCACCCAGGGAGAAAAAACGGGGCAGATGGCACTCTTTTTTGGCGCCAATGATATGGGCAGCCTGATGATTGAAGAGAATGTGGTCTCCCAGGCGGGAACGACTCATCATCTGACAGTTGAGACAATTCGTCGCTGTATTACGGAATCGGGATACATTCCCCGGCAGCGGAATGTCTTTTATGAATATATCGATGATCCTGATTCTAATGGTCCTGCAAGGGGTTCAGGTCGCGTTCCTCTGCCCGTGCTGAACTGAGAGAAAATCGGTCAGAGAAACAGCTCAGTGCAGCCGATTCGCCATGATAGGTTATGCTTGCTTATATTAATGAAATATCGGTAAGCCTCTTCAGTCTGTCGATTTCCTGTTGAAGGTCGACAGGTGTATCGGGCAGCAGGAATAATGGACGAATATGATTCACATCGAGCAACTGAGTAAAAGTTTCGATGATTTGCGACGTGGCAGCATTGTCGCACTCGATTCAGTGAGCTTCGATGTCCAGGCCGGAGAAATCTTTGGTCTGCTGGGACCCAATGGTGCAGGTAAGACGACCTGTCTACGATTGTTGAGCACCGTGCTGCAGCCCACATCCGGAACCGCGACGGTGGCCGGTTACGACGTGCGAACGCATCCCCAGGAAGTCCGTTCCCATATCGGCTTCATGTCGGGCAATACGGGAATCTATGACCGGATGACGGCCTGGGAGATGGTCGAATACTTCGGGCGTCTGTACGGCATTGAAGAAGGCCCCCTGCAGGAGCGGCTGGAGTGGATCTTCACCACGCTGCAGATGCAGGATATCCGGGACATGCTGGGATCGAAGATGTCCACGGGGATGAAGCAGAAAGTTTCAATTGCCCGAACGATCGTGCACGATCCGCCGGTGTTAATCTTTGACGAGCCGACCTCCGGCCTGGATGTGCTGGTAGCACGAGCGGTTCTGAAGACGGTGGAAGCTTTGCGCGAAGAAGGTAAGTGCATCATCTTTTCGACACACATCATGCGAGAAGTGGAAAAACTCTGCGACCGGGTGGCGGTGATTTATAAAGGTACCATCCTTGCAATCGGCAGTATTCCGGAGCTCGAGGAACAATATCACGAATCGGATATGGAAGAACTGTTTTTCCATCTCATTCAGAAGCATGAAGATGAGCTGGCGATGAAGGCACAGACAGACCAATGATACAGTGGAAGAATATCAAGCTCATTCTGATGCGTGAATTGCGCGACCAGCTCCGCGACCGGCGGACGCTGTTTATGGTTGCCATTCTCCCACTGCTGCTCTATCCGGCGATGGGTATCGGGATGGTGCAGATGACGGTGATGTTTTCGGAGCAGCCACGGAATGTTGTGCTGCTCGGGGCGAAAGATCTGCCTCAGCATCCACAATTGCTGGAAGGGGATCGATTTGTCTCCAACTGGTTTATGAATCCAGCCGACGCGGAAAAATTGCGGGTGATTACCGATGCACAGGGTGCCGGGGATGACCTGTCCGACATTGATAGTGAAGAGCGGGAAAAACTGCTGGAGCAGGCCGATAAACTGGAAGTGGATCTGAAACTGCATCAGCAACTGCTGGATACCTGGGATCAGTTGCAGGTTCGACTGAGTCAAATACAGACTAAGTTAGATCAACATCCGAAGCAGAATCAGAAAGAACCGACTGAGGGTGACACTCAGTCGGAAGAAAAGCAGCAACTGGTTCAAGAGCAGAAAAAACTGGGTACTGAGAAGATCGAGCTGGCTGAACAGATTACCCAGAGCAATGCACGTCTGAGTAAGCAGTTTGCTGAGAGTCAGATTCAGGTTTTGATTCTGTTTCCCCCGAATCTCTCCAAAGAGCTGGAACTGGTCAGTCAAAAACTGGCCCGACATGAGCCGATCGATTTTGATCCAGCCGTCTCCCTGCGGCCACTGGTACTGGAAAATACTGCGGATGAAAAATCGCGGCTGGCATTCACTCGTGTTCAGGAAGCGCTGGATGCCTGGGAAAATGCGATTCTGCGAGACCGACTGAGCCGTGCCCGGTTACCGGAAAATCTGCCGAATCCGATCAATCCGGATGTGATCGACCTGGCACAGGATGATCAACTGGCTGCGAACCTGTGGAGCAAGCTGTTTCCGGCGTTGCTGATCATCATGGCAGCGACGGGGGCTTTTTACCCGGCGATCGACCTGGGGGCCGGTGAAAAAGAGCGGGGTACGATGGAGACTCTGCTGATTTCACCCGCGCGTCGCACAGAGATCGTGCTGGGTAAATTCCTGACAGTGATGATCTTCAGTGTTTCGACGGCACTGTTGAATCTGGCGAGTATGGGTTTCACCGGCAAGCATATGGTGAATGTGGCAGGGAGTGGCGCGTTGTCGAAGATCGGTGATCTGTCCTTTCCTTCTGCTTCTGCACTGTTCTGGATTGTGATTCTACTGATTCCGCTTTCGGCGTTATTCAGTGCACTGTGTCTGTCACTGGCGACCTTTGCCCGCAGTAGTAAAGAGGGACAGTATTATTTAACGCCGCTGTTGATGGTGACGCTGGGGCTGACGGTGTTCTGTCTTTCTCCGGCAGTGGAGATCAATGCGTTTTACAGTATGATGCCGATCGTCGGGGTGGCTTTGCTGTTGAAAGGAATGCTGCTGTCTGCGGTGAATGCGGGTACCTTATATGTGTATGCGATTCCGGTGCTGGTATCGAGTATCGGTTATAGTCTGCTGGCACTCTGGTGGGCCATCGATCAGTTTCAGCGGGAAGACGTATTGTTCCGGGAGGCGGAACGGTTCGAACTGGGATTGTGGCTCAAGCACCTGATGCGGACCAAAGACGCGTTACCCAGTTTTGCGGAGGCCGGCTTCTGTTTCGTGATCATCATGTTACTGCAGTTTGCCGTGATGAATACGATGCGGGATGCGATTCTGACCGCGCCGGAATCGATGCGGGCGGTACGGAGCATGCAGTTGCTGATGATCCAGCAGCTGGCGATCATTGCGACACCAGCGTTGATCATGGGGATCATGCTGACGACCAGCGTGCGGAAGACGTTTCGTCTCTTTTTGCCCAGCTGGGGTTTCTGGGGCGTAGGACTTCTGTTGCCCTTCATGCTGCATCCGTTGTCGCTGGAACTGTCGGCGAGTCTGCAGTGGTTCTTTCCAAAATTGCCACCCGGGGCGGCGGCGATTATCAAAGAAATGTCTGATCCCAATCAGTCTTTGTGGTTTATTCTGTTGGCATTTGCAATCGCACCGGGGATTTGTGAGGAAATCGCATTCCGTGGATTTATGCTGAGCGGGTTTGGCCGCCGGGGCCGCGTCTGGCTGGCTGTGATTCTCTCGAGTGTGACGTTTGGTGTGATGCACCAGATTCCACAACAGGTATTTAATGCGACCCTGATGGGGCTGGCTCTGGGGCTGGTCGCGGTTCACAGCCGCAGTCTGTTTCCCGGGATCGCGTTCCATATGATTTATAATTCGCTGTCGGTCTTTCGCGAACGGATCCCGGAAAAATGGGAACCGACACACGGTCTGCAGTATTTTGTCAGTATGCAGCCTGAGGGGTTAAGGTATTCCTGGCCGCTGCTGGTCCTGTGTGCTGTGGTGGCATTTCTGCTGCTGCGGTGGACGATTCTACAGTCACGCCCGGCCGTCGCTCCGAATATCTCTTCCACGGATTCTCTGACGTCTCCGACCTTCAACCGTCGACTGACGGATACCAAATAAGTGTCGGGCTGATATAATGGGCGACGTCCCTGTTATCCGCCGCTGACCTTTGTTTTGAAAAACACAGTCTCTTGGAACGTCAGATTTATCAAGCACGTTGGGTATTCCCCGTTGCGGGGCCACCATTGCCAGATGCCACTGTCGAAATTGAAGGGACCCGCATTGCGGCCGTCTATGCAGGTACGCATCCCCGCGCGATCGATCTGGGCAATGTGGCTCTGATTCCGGGCCTGGTAAATGCCCACACGCATCTCGAATTCAGTCAACTGCGTGCCCCCCTGGAACCAGCTTCCCCGTTCACTGACTGGATTCGGGCGATTATGAAGTCCCGATTTGAGACCGAGCAGCCGGTCACAGAACGGATTCAGCTGGGTATCACAGAGTGTCTGTTGTCGGGAACGACTCTGGTCGGTGAAATTGCGACAAGCGTCGAGAGTCTGCGATTGTTTAATACGGAATCCCAGGTTCCCCGGGCAATTGTATTTCGAGAATGCCTGGGGTTTACCTCCGATCGTATGGCGGGGCAGGAGCAGGTCGCTGCTGAGTTCCTGGCGGAATCCCTCGCACCAGCGGCAGTCGAGCGGTTATGCCCGGGCTTGAGTCCGCATGCTCCGTATAGCGTTCATCCCGATTTATATCTGAATCTGGTACAGCAGGCCCGGGATCAGGGAGTGCCGGTTGCGATTCATCTGGGGGAGACGGCGGCGGAATATGATCTGCTGGAACGCAAATCAGGGGCATTTGTTGACCTTCTGAGTGAGCTGGGGCTGTGGGATCCCGAGATTTTGAAAGACGGGATGCGGATGACCGATTACCTGGCGCCACTGGCGGAATTACCGGCTGCTCTGGCAGTGCACGGCAATTATTTCGGCCCGACCGAGTGGGAATTTCTGAGGGGAGCACCTTCAATTTCAGTGGTCTATTGCCCCCGCACGCATGACTATTTCGGACATTCGGAGCATCCGTGGCTGTCGATGATCGGGCAGGGGATCAATGTCGCACTGGGGACGGACAGTCGGGCTTCGAACCCGGATTTGAGTCTCTGGAGGGAACTGCAGTTTCTGCGTGAAAGGTATCCCCAGGTGGCGACGGCACTCATTCTGGAATGTGGTACGCTCGCCGGAGCCCGTGCTTTGGGGTATTCCGACGATACAGGTTCGCTGGAGGCAGGAAAAGCAGCAGATCTGGCCCTGATCCAACTACCTGACGATTTTGACGGGGGAACGGATACTGATCTTTTGTTAGATTCCCGTTCTTATGTGGCCCGGGTCATGCTGAATGGGCAGTGGATCAATTGATTTCAACTGAAATCACGTTACCCTATAATGTCTATCTTAACGCAGGTCGCGCATAGCACTACTTTTCAGCTGTTTCGTCATTGCGAAGTGATTCGAAATTAAGCCGGGCAGGCGGCTCTGTTTTGCCTATGGTTGGCACAACGGTCTTTGTTGGGGAACTGAAGAATGGAAGAAATCATGTCGATTGAATTTGGTCAGGCTGTACCCCAGCAATACTGGTCACTCTCTGATGAAGAGTTTCTGCCTGCAGTTGGCTGGGCATCGAAACCACGCGGCGACCTGATGAAAGGGGCTCAAGCTGGCGACCTGGAACGGTTCGGGCAGGGTTTGACGGCTGGATTAAAAGCGATTGCCAAACAGAAAAAGCAGACCAGACACAGCTCGGAGATGATGTGGTCTGTGCTCTGGTCCGCCGAGAAGGTTGAAGACACCGGCCGCACTGCCGATCTGATTCATCTGGTGGAGTCCGCCAGCACGGCGCCCGCCAAGAGCAAAAAGGCATCTTCCTCCAGTAAAAAGAAAAAAACTCCCGGTCTGAGCTGGGATGAAATCAGTCGTCTGCTGTTTGGCTGGCTGGAGCAGGTAGCGCTTTCGGAGCCGATGCAGCCCTTCGAATTATTACTCCTGATGGAACTGCTGGAGAATGTCGGCTATCGCCTGGCACCCGCGACTCTGATCAGTACATGGCGCGCCTGCCTGTGCGCCGCAGTGGCACATTGTTTCAAACTGGAAGAGACAGATTTCTCCGAAACCCCGGATGACCAGATCCTGCTTGTTTCCGGTGAAGTTCCCTGGCGGGCCAGTTTTCTGTTTGCAGGAGTCGCAGGAGCGAAGAACCTGAGGCAGTTGGGCCAGCAGAATCTGCGGGACGGTTTCTTCGAGCGGACGGATACCGATGGCACTCCCCATGCGGATATGCTTTCACGGATCGATTTCTGGCTGGCGACGATGACACGTTCGCTGTTTATTGGTCAGGTCTGGAAAAAACGACTCTGGGACAAGGAAGCGCTGGAACGGTTTCAGCTCACGCTCCAGGTGCTGGTGGCAACCAGTAACGCCTCCGGAAAACTGGCTTTGTGTCCAATCCATGAAATTGGTCATGCCGAATTACTGGGCCTGGCCGCTTATTTTTCCGGCCTGTCGAGTCGGAGTGCCGAGCGAATGTATCTGAAGGCATTGAATTCCGGGAAGAAAAAACGGTCGCAGTTCTTTATCCAAACAGAGGATTACGCTGCGAATCAGTCAGACTGGTCCGCGCTGGCTGTGATGCGAAATTACTGGTCTGACTCATCAAATCTGCTGATGGTGACCTGGAATGGTGACCTGCCGGCTGTCAGTCTTACCGCACTGGGTAAACAGTTGCTGGAAGGACGCTGGGAGTTCTCTCTGACGGTCGATGGTACTGAAGTCAGTGGGGATGGCGAATGGAGCGCTGTCTGCTGGAATTCAGATGAAGACGCCGATTACCTCGAACTGCAAATGGATCTGGAAGGCGGTTACACACTGGATCGTCAGATTCTGTTGCCTCGCAATCAGCATTTTGTCTTTCTGTCAGACATCGTGAATGGTAGCGAAGCGGCACGGTTGGAATACCGTTCCCTGTTGCCCGTGGCCTCTGGTTTCACTGATGCTGTGGATGAAGAGACGCATGAACTTTCGCTGAAAACCAAAGGACTCGCGGCGCGCGTCTTTCCGCTGGGGCTACCTCAGGATCGGGATTTCTTCTACCCGGGCAGCCTGAGCCTGAATGAGCGGGGACAGATTGAACTGCATCAGGCAGCAGCGGAAGCGACAGCCCTGTATGTCCCCCTCGTGATCGACTGGGAACCGGACCTGAAACGAAAGCCAGCTGACTGGCAGAGTCTGACCATCAGTGAAGCGGGGAAGATTTCTCCCCGCGATGTGGCCTCCGGCCATCGGTTGCGGATCGGCAAACATCAGCTGCTGGTCTATCGCAGCCTGAAGAAGGGTGAGGTGGCCCGGGCCGTACTGGGACATCATACCAGTTACGAATCAGTGATCGGACGTTTCGATTCTGATGGAGATCTGACACCGCTGCTCTTCGTGGAATAATGAGTCTCTGAAATGGCCTGAATCCATGCTTTCTGGATCGACAGGGTACTCAGACGGACTGGGAACCCTTACAATGGATAGCTTATCGTGCCGTTTTCGGCGTAGATCAGTGAAACTGAAGCGATCAGGATCAAGCGAGGAATCATGTCAGAAGATGTTTTTGCCGCACTGGAAGAGTCACAACAACAATCTCCGGAATCCGTCCTGGAGCGGCTGATTGAAACATTGACCGCTCAGAAAAACTATCATCGTCTGTTTGATGCATTACTGATGCAACAGAAACACGCGATGGGGCTGGAAGTCCTGCAGCCGACGACTTTCGACAATGTTCCTGATGAACGGAAGAGAGAGTTCGAAGAAGCCTACATCGAGGCAGCTCGGAAGGTGGGCAACCTGTTCCTGGACGAAAAAATGTATTCCGATGCCTGGCTTTATTTCCAGACTATTCAGGAACCGGAACGGGTTTCAGAGGCACTCAGCAAGATCAACCCCCGAACTGTGCCCGAAGACAAGGTTGAAGGACTGATTCAGGTCTGTGCGTATGAGGGAGCGAATCCAGAGAAAGGATTCGAGATCATGCTGCAGTCGAACGGGATCTGTAATACGATTACGGTCTTCGACCAGATGAATGCCCAGCTCAAGCCAGAGAGCCGGAAAAAAATCGCACAGCTGCTGGTCGATCAGCTCTATACCGATCTCGTCCAATCCTTGCAGTATCATGTGCAGCAGAAGATGCCGATTGCACCGCCCGCTGACAATCTGCGCGAGTTGATCGCCGGTCGGGACTGGATGTTCGAAGGGGGCAGTTACCATATTGACGTCTCCCACCTGAATTCCGTGGTCCGATTTGCGCGGCTCCTGTCGGAAGACGATCCGCACCTGGCGAAAGTGATCGAGTTGTGTGAATACGGTTCGCGACTTGACCAGCAGTTTCAGTATCCGGGTGAATCGCCGTTTGAAGATTTTTATCCGGCTCACCTGCATTTCTTCAAGGCACTGGTGGGAGAGGAAAACGACCGGAACCTGGCCATTGGTTATTTCGAGAAGAAGCTCGAAATGGAACCGGATGAAGATGACAAGCAGATGATTGCCTATGTGCTCATTGATCTGTTGACGCGTCTGAAAATGAATGAGCGGGCGATTGAGCTGGCGGAAACTTACCTTAGCCAGTTTGAGGACCCGAATACGTTCTCTTTCACGAGTCTGTGCCGTCAGACAAATCACCTGGATGTCCTGCAGAAAGTTGCGCGAGGCAAGGGGGATCTGGTGACCTTCGCGGGGGCACTGCTGGACGCTCAGAACAAACCGCAGCCTCAGGAATCCTGATTCCCTGTTTGAAGAGAACAGTCTATGTCCCACCTGCCTCAGAACCGAGCCGCCTGGAACCGGTTGGCAGAAAACCGCAGCCAGTTTACGAAGCTGGCAACCGATGAAGAGTGCCGCAATCCGTTGCAGACGCTGGATTCGCGCGGCTGGCTGCCTGCTTCGGTCGAAGGGAAGTCGGTACTCTGCCTGGCATCGGGGGGAGGCTGGCAGTCGATTCTGTATGCTGCAGCAGGAGCCCGGGTTACCGTTGTTGACCTGAGCAACAAGATGCTGCAACTGGACGAACAGGAAGCGCGCCGTCGCGGGCTGCAGGTCAAGATTGTGGAAACGTCGATGGATGATCTGTCGATGCTGCACGAGGCTGAGTTCGATATTGTGCATCAGCCGGTGAGTACCTGCTATGTGCCCGATATTGAAGCGGTGTACCGCGAAATCGCACGTGTGTTACGTCCCGGTGGTCTGTATATCAGTCAGCATAAGACGCCCACCAGTCTGCAGATTACGCATCGGGATCAGCAGAACCGGTATGTGATCGGTCTGGAATATTATCAGCAGGGCGCATTGCCCAAAGTCGAAGACCGGGCTTACCGCGAAGACGGGGCCACAGAGTACCTGCATCGCTGGGATCAACTGGTGGGGGGCTTGTGCCGCACCGGGTTTGTGATCGAAGATTTACGCGAGCCGCTACGGGCTGACCCCAGTGCACCGGTAGGTCATTTTCGCTACCGGGGACGTTTTGTCGCACCTTACGTACGAATCAAGGCACGACGGATTTCCGAAGATACCGGGAAACAGGAATCTTCGTCTCTCTGGGTCCCTTAGTCGAACTGAGCTTATTCGGCGTCGTAATGAATCAGTGAGAAAACATCGCAGCCATTCATCTTCTCGCGACCGTTGAGGAATGCCAGTTCGATCAGAAAGGCACAGCCCACGATTTCCGCGTTGGAGTGGCGGGCCAGTTCGATACAGGCGGAGATTGTACCACCGGTTGCGAGCAGGTCATCTACGATGACGACTCGGTCATCTGAATGGATGGAGTCGGTGTGCATCTCGAGCGAGTCAGATCCGTACTCCAGTTCGTAGTGAAAGGCTCTGGTTTCAAAGGGGAGTTTGCCGGGCTTGCGAATCGGAATGAAGCGGGCACCCAGAGCCAGAGCCAGAGGCGCTGCAAAGATGAATCCACGTGCTTCGGCAGCCAGGATTGCAGTAATTTGTTTATCGCGGTAGTAGTCTGCCAGACGATCGACGACAGCCTGGAATGCCTTCGGCTCGGCCAGCAGAGGTGTGATATCCCGAAACAGGATGCCGGGTTTGGGGAAGTCGGGGATCTCACGAATATAATCTTTCAGATTGAGCGAGTCATTCATTCTCGGTACTGGCTTTCTCAGGTTCAGGGGGTGGGGTTTCTGCCGACATGTTATCGGGCAGTTGATCCAGATGTTTGCGCGCATTTTCAACGAAGACACTGGCAGCCGGGTCCTGTCCATAGAGGACGATGATCGCACGCCAGACAGCAGCAGCTTCAGCGTATTTCTGTTCTTTCAGCAGAGCGTCTGCCTTAGACATTGATTGCGTGAGCATAATATAACGTTGAGCGGTACGGTTAGGGTCCTGCCGGAGATCGTTGCGCATCTGGATGGCCAGATCCCGCATCTCCTTCTGTTCCGGTTCTTCCGGGAGCAGTTCAATCAGTGAGGACAGAACAATCTCGGCCTGCATCAGGTTTCCTGATTCCAGGTAATTCTGGGCCAGGGCTATGAACCGCTGCGGTTCGGTCTGCAGGCCAGAGCGTGATTTGCGCTTGGCAGTCATGCCGGCTTTCGAGCGGAGCTCATAAGATTGAATGCGACTCAGCTGCTCCTTGATGATGCTCTCGTCTTCATTAGAAGGATTCTCCAGCAGGGGGAGCAGGTATTTATCGCGGGCGATGTACCAGTCGGGGCCTTCCGGCTGCTGTAGGATCTGTTTCGCGTGCTGCAACATTTCCTCGCGGGACAGTTCGCGTTCCTGGAACCAGAAGTAGCCTCCGGCGATGACCAGGGCGAGCAGACCAAGCAGAAACCAGGTGTTGTCAAACAGTTGTCCCAGCCGGGAGCCGGTACTCTCAGCCTCGAGTTGTGCCCGCATCAGTCCCTGCATCAGGGTGCCTGAGCCCGCTCCCTGATCGGAGAAGTCAGAGTGTGCCTGGGTGGAAGTCGCTGAATCTGCGCTGGTGCCGGAAAGTGCATAGGTGTCTTCCGAAGTCGACATCTCATACTTGTTGATCACTTCCTGCAGACGACGCGAGAGCACATACGCATCGGGGTAACGTTTCTGAGGATCTTTTTCGAGGAGCTGGCAGACGATCTCTTCCAGCCAGACTGGCAGATCGTCCACATAGCGGCTGGGTCGATCGTATTGGCCGTACTTCTGTTTCTGGATGATGGCCAGCATGGTTTTGCCACTGAAAGGGGGACGGCCGGTGAGCATGACATACATGACGGCACCGAGTGAATACAGGTCGCTCTGGCGAGTAACCCGTTTGCCCTCTGCCTGTTCGGGGGACATGTATTCTGCCGTGCCTATGATGCCCCCGGTGACGGTCAGTTTTTCAGTCGCGAAGAGCTGTGCTACGCCGAAGTCGGCCAGTTTGACCGTGTTATCGTCTTTGAGAATGAGGTTGGACGGTTTCAGGTCGCGGTGAATGATACCGGCGTCGTGGGATGCCTTGAGGGCAGAGCAGATCTGAATCGAAATATCGATAACGATTTTCCAGTCGAGCCGTTTGTCGCGGCGGAGACGGTTGGTGAGCGTTTCTCCTTCGACGTACTCCATTACGTAGTAGTAGATGTCGTTTTCAACTCCGCTGTCATAGAATTCGATAACATACGGGTTGTGCATTTTCTTGAGTGCTTCGATTTCACGATGGAAGCGTTCGACGAAGCCAGCCTCACGGGCCAGGGCACTCGGGAGAATTTTTATGGCAACCTGCTGATCGGTGTGGATGTTCGTTGCGAGGTAGACGGAACCCATGCCGCCAGCCCCGATTTTTTTCCCGATCAGATATTCCCCCAGACGTTCGGGGGCGGATTCATGTTCGTGTTTATTCAAGGTTGCTGCTCGGTTTGAAGTGTGTTGGTCGTCGATGAAAAGCGTCGTCAGACTGTCGGTTGTTCAGTGTCGGGAGACTGGCTGAAGTCTATAATCTCAGCAAGCGAAATGAAAGACGATTTCAGTACACTCTATTATGGATGAATCCATGTCTGATGCAAGAAGGAAGGCTGTTCTGCTGATCGCACACGGCAGTCGACGTGCGGAGGCAAATCAGGATCTCGTGCAGCTCGCAGAGATGCTGCGGGAACGGTCTGTGTTTCCGATCATCGAGATCGCTTATCTGGAACTGGCAGAGCCGACGATCCCTGAGGGGGCGGAACGCTGTGTGGCTGCGGGAGCGGAGGAAGTGTTGATGCTGCCCTACTTTCTCTCAGCAGGCGTGCATGTGCAGAATGATCTGGAAGAGCACCGCAGTGAATTTACGACACAATTCCCCGGGACCGAGTTTAAATTGTGTGGGCATCTGGGACTGCATCCGCTGATGCTGGAAATTGTACTCGCTCGGTTGCGGGAGGCTGACGAAGACTGACTACAGTTGTCGCTTGCCTGTACGACAGAGATCAAAAAAAGGACGCCCCTGAGGACGTCCTTTTTCTCGCAATGAAAACCACTAATTGGTTTTTGTTTCAGCAATCCGACCGAAGGCTTTGAAGGTGATCGGTTCACTGCGACCATCGATGGTCACGGTAAACTCTTCTGAGTATTCACCTGGTTTATCGGGAGGAACGATTGTCAGCGGCAGCACGTGAATGGGCTGAGCTGCTTTCGGCATGCGGATCTTGAATGCTTCATCGTTGGATTCGCATTCAATCTTTGTGATTTCAAATGGCTTTTTGCCCCGCATTACAACATTGACTGTTTTTTCCTGTCCCGGAACCATCATGCCCAGAGAAACAACTTCGGGGGTAATGGTAATGTCAGATTCGACACGGGCTTCGACCAGCAGAGGTACTGTTGTGAAGTTAACGTCGTTGGTTTTCAGGATGAGCTGCTCCCGGATTGGACCTTTAGGAGTCTTGGGATCGAGAGTCAGCATGATGTTGTAATTGACGCGTCCACCACCTCGATTCGTTTCGACAGCCTTGGCAGTCACGTGTGGGTTACGGGATTCGATTCCGGTCAGTGCCCAGTCTTCACGGCCTGCATAAGCGAGAGCCACAGTGGTCTCTGCACCTTTACCGACTTCGACAGAACCAAAGTTGGCAGCACCCGGTGTGAAGACGACATCGGTACGGATATACGAAGTAATCGGGATCCGGACTTCAGCATACTGGGGAGCATCAATGGTGATAATCACGTTAGAATCTTTACGACGCTGGAAGCGGGCGGTATCCATTTTGACCTGGATGTATCCTTCTTCGCCACTTTCCAGGATGCTCTTGGAAGGCTCAGCAGCCGAACAGCCGCAAGTGGTGCGAACATTGGCAATATGGACGGGATCTTTATAGATATTCTTAATTTTCAGGCGGTATTCGGCATCGGAACCACGGGCGATGACGCCGAAGTCGATTTTGTCTTTATCGAACATCTTCATCGCCCAGTCCTGTCCGAATGATGGGGCAGCATTCAAGACTAACAGACACAGGCTCAGGACGCCGAACCGGAAAATACAGTTTTTCAGCATTATTGAATCTCACTTCTGCAAAAAATGAATTAACTTCGATGTATCACTCAAGTCGAGGCGCTGAGACCGATTTCATCCGGCCAGGGACAATAACCGACTTTCAGCACATAACCCTTACATCATTATAGTGCAGAATCCATTCACAGAGACGTTTCACACTATTTGTAAAAACGGGCTCGGTAGGCAGATGACTGTGGTGCCAAAGTTCAGCAGACAGTCGAGATGCACAAGCCTGAATCAGTTAGCCAGTATTATACTGTGTTTCAGTTTCTGAGATCAAATTTGAGATTCAGAACATCAGTAAATGGCATGTGTGTGACAAATACATCAGTCGGCATCGACACTTTGGTTGTGGCAATTTAGTTCGCATACGTTGAATTGTCAATGTTGTCTCTTTCCGGTCGCAACTACCGGTTCTGGACGGATTAAGCTGCGTAATCGAACCCGATTCAGATGACCTGATGCGATTGTTCATGATGTCGCAAACAGTTTCCATAACTGGCTTTGAGCACTTACTGCCCGCAAACGGTATTTTTATTACAACTGGTGAAAATTCATTCAATGGGCTTCCCTATTTGCTGATGGCACTCATAGATTAACAGGCTTTCCTAAAGTAGGCGTGCCTGTTCTTTTGCCAGTTCAGCAGGATGCTTACAGCAGTTTAACTCACGGATTGGAAAAGTGGGTTTCTTCAAAATCGAGCCAGCACGCATAGCGCGGAGTGATAGGCTTGAATTACGAGTGGGTATCCACTCCGGCAAATACAACAGCGGGTCCCCGACGGTTCCAGCTGCATGATAAGGAAGAGGGGATCTCTTTCATTATCAGATCAGTTTCATTCTGAGAGGAGTGCAGGCTGGTCCGTTTCATACCAATCGTGTGTGAGTGTGTTGTTAATTCGAGTAAAGAAGTGTGTGAGGAACGTCACTGTCTGCGCCGAGGTGGCGGGAATATCAGTTCGGTCTCATTCAAACAGGGAGCGATAGATTCAGATGAAAATTAAAAATACTGCCAGGGCAGGTCTGACCGGACTGCTTGTGCTGGGAATTTCCTGCCTGGTGATCTCAGACCGGCTTGAAGCCGGTCACAAATGTGGTCACTGCAAGATGGGCGGTCTGTCGATGTTCCATAAAGGAGCGTGCTGCAGTCCGTGGCGTCCGGGCTTTCAACATAAATGCGGTCATAAGCACAAATGTGGTTCCGGTTGCGGGATGAGTTCCTGTGGCTGCGGAGACTCGTTCGTTGATCAATATTATCAGGGAGTCGTTTATGGTATGGGAAACGTTTCGCAGGGTGGCTGCCGGTCATGCCAGTCTGGAGGTGCTGTGGCTGGTGCTTATGGGATGCCAGCCGGTGGTGGTCTCCCGCCGCAAGCGGGGTTAATTCCCGCTCCGGCAGTCCGACCAACGATTCTGCATTATCCGGGAACGATGGGGATTGCCTATCGTCGACCAACGCGGATGATGCCGGCCGATGGTCCGGAGGGGCATCCGCGCGATGCCGGTCTGGATATCTATGCTCCAGGTGCGACCGACATTCGCGTGGTGGCACTGAACCGACAACGCGATGAGATGGTGGGATATCGTGATCCTGCAAATGATGATATCTGGGAATTCGTGACCAAGCGTCCTTTAATTCCCGGGATTCAGCATGTCTATCAGGTGTATGCGATATTCCCTGAGACAGGAAATGTTCCCCAGACCAGACGAGTCCGTCTGATTATGGGACGAATCGTCGAACTCAGTTACAAACCGTATCCTCCAACTGACGGCACCCACCGGTAAGGTGCCGGGGTTCAGAGGTGTTCCTGTCAGCTCGAGCCGGGAACGACCGCTGAACCTGTTCGACTCGATTCCTCCCTGTGCACGCACGCCCTGTCCGGAACGTGGTAGATTCTGATTGATGAAGTCTGGCCGCTGGTTAGCCAGAAAGCCTCATCTCAGCTATCATGTTCGGGACAGGGCGTGTTTTTGTTGAACTCTGCCCGCACATTGATTCTGCCAACCCAGGAAGACAGGCTGAATTGTGAACGAGGTTGACTATCTGAGCATCATTTCCGGCGCGCGACATGATTGGCTTGCCCGGTGCCTCAAACCCTGTTTCGGGTTTCTCAGCCTCTTCTATGGAACCGCGGTCGCTGTTCGCAACCGTCTGTTTGACTGGGGCCTTAAACGGGCACGACCGGTGAGCGTGCCCGTGATCAGCCTGGGAAACCTGACGACCGGGGGGACCGGGAAGACACCGTTAGTTGCCTGGCTGTCTCAGTGGTTTCAAGAACAAGGGATTTCTGTCGCGCTACTCAGCCGAGGTTATCGTGCGCTGCCCGGTGAAGTGAATGATGAGAAACTGCTGCTGGATCGACTCTGCCCACAGGTGCCGCATTATCAGAATCCGGATCGTTGTGCTTCAGCAGAGAAGGCTGTCGAAGCAGGAGCACGCTTACTGATCCTGGACGACGGGTTTCAGCATCGCAGGCTCGCACGTGATCTTGATATCGTGTTGATCGATGCAGTGAATCCCTGGGGCTACGGTCATCAATTACCGCGGGGACTGTTACGGGAGTCGAAGTCGGGATTGCGGCGGGCAGGATTTGTGTTGATCACGCGGGTGGATCAGAGTCCGCCTGAGTTGCTGGAGAATCTGATAACGGAAGTCAAACAATTTGTGCCCGAGCACAGGATCGCCCATGTGCGTTTTGCTCCCCGGGGGCTGGTCAATGCCGCTGGGGAAACCAGAGAACTGACTGAAGTGACCGGGAAACAGGTA